>JAZFUU010000027.1:0-4717 GCA_036447375.1 Myxococcota bacterium | reverse complement strand
CGCGGTTTCCTTCAGTCCGACCCGGATCGAGATCGATCTGGCCGACCCCGAGCATCTGCTGTTTTCGGGATGCCCGCCGGCGGCTGAGGCATTCCTGGTCGGCGATATCCCGGCGACGACCCGGGCCCTCGAGCGCGAGGGCCTGAGCGACGTCGCTCATCTGATTCAGGCGCGGATGCATATGGCATACGGCGATCCCAATGCCGCCGCGCGCCACTTCGAACAGGGCGGACACCTGGCGGAAGCCGCCGAGCTCCTCCGAGGCAACTCGCACTTCAGCCAGGCGGCTCGGCTCTTCGAGCGGGCCGGCGACATGGAGCGCGCCGCCGAAACCTACCGAGCGGCCAACGAAACCGGCAAAGCGGGCGACACCTACCTGCGCGCGGGCCAGTTCGCGGAAGCCGCCGAATGCTTCCGCGAGTGCGGTGATCAGGGAAAGCATGTCGATGCACTGGAGAAGAGCGGCGAACCCTTCGAGGCGGCAAAGATCGCGATCGAAACCGACGACTGGTCCCGAGCCATCCGTTGCCTACAGAAAGTCACCCCCGCCGATCCCGAATACCGGCGCGCGGCCGGCATTCTGGCGCAGACCTACGAACGCCAGGGGCACCTCGACCTCGCCATTCAGACGCTCGAGCAGGTCATCGCGGTGTACGGCGACGAAGGCCTGTCTCTGGACGGTTGCAGCGAGCTGGCGACGCTCCTGGAGAAGACGAGCCAGTACGATCGAGCCATCGAAACCCTGGAGAACATCCGCCGACGCGACGTCGCCTTCCCGGGAATGGCGACGCGGATCGAGGGGCTTCGCAAGCGGGCCGCCAGCGATGCGACCCAGGCGACGACGTCGAACCCGGAGACCCCGGCCCTTGAAAGTGCCTTCGGCAACGGACCGCGATACGACATTCTCGGGGAGGTCGGTCGCGGCGGCATGGGCGTTGTCTTCCGAGCCCGCGATCGGCGCCTGGGGCGCATCGTGGCGCTGAAGCGACTGACCGAGAACCTGCGGGATCACCCGAAGGCCCAGGAGCTATTCCTGCGCGAAGCTCGCGCGGCAGCCGCCCTCAATCACCCGAATATCGTGACCCTCTACGACGTGGGCCAGGAGGGCGACGCCTTCTTCATCACGATGGAATGCCTGGAGGGAACAACCCTACAGGCGATCTTGAAGAAACGAGGTCGCCTGACTCCCCGCGATGCCGCCCGCCTGGGCACGCAGATCGCCGCGGGCCTGCGCTACGCCGAAGACCAGCGCATCGTGCACCGCGACATCAAGACCGCGAACCTCTTTTTCACCAAGAAGAAGGTCGTGAAGATCATGGACTTCGGGTTGGCGAAGATGATCGAGGAAGTGCGGCGCGGGTCGACGGTGATCGGCGGCACGCCCTATTACATGGCGCCGGAACAGAGCCTCGGAGAGCACGTGGACCACCGCGCCGACATCTACGCGCTGGGTGTTACCTTCTTCGAGCTGGTTACCGGCCGCGTACCTTTCACGGAGGGCGACGTCGCCTACCACCATCGCCACACGGCACCGCCCGATCCCCGGGATCTGGCGCCCGGGATTCCCGAATCCTTTGCCCGCCTGATCCTGCAAATGCTGGCCAAGGAACCCTCGGATCGTCCCGTCTCCAATGTCGAGGTGGGCGAGCAGCTCGTCGAGATCGCCCAATCGAAAGACTGAATCGCGTCAGGCCCCGGGGCCGAGACCCGCGGCATCGCGCGCCGCAGCCACCACCGGAGCGGCCATCTCCCGGGCTCGGCGCGCACCCGACGCGAAGATGTCTTCGATGTCGTCCGGGCGTTTGGCGAGCTCCTCACGTTTCTCGCGCATGGGACCGAACAACTCGAGAAGCCGCCCGAGAAGATCCTTCTTGACTTCGCCGTAGCCGAGACCCCCGGCCCGCGCCCGGGCGAACATCTCCTCCCGATCGGATTCCCCGGCCATGAGCGACCACAACTGAAACAGCGTCGTGTCGGTGAGCTTCGGGTCTTCGACGGGGGTCGAATCGGTAACGATCGCCATCACCGCTTTTCGAATCCGCTTCTCGGGCCAGAACATGCGGATCGTGTTGTCGTAGGATTTGCTCATCTTTCGCCCGTCGATGCCGGGAACCACCGCGACGTCCTCCAGGATCCAGGGCTCGGGCAGCTGAAAAACCTCGCTGCTGTAGAGATGATTGAAGCGCTGGGCCATGTCGCGGGTCATTTCGAGGTGTTGTTTCTGATCCTGACCCACGGGAACGAGATCGGAGCCGTAGATCAAGATGTCTGCGGCCATCAACACGGGATACGCAAAGAGCCCGTGATCCACGGGGAGGCCCTGAGCCACCTTGTCCTTGTAGGCATGGGAGCGCTCGAGCAGCCCCATGGGCGTCACCGAGGTCAGGATCCAGGTGAGTTCGCAGACTTCGGGCAGATCCGACTGGCGGTAGAGGACGGCGCGGTCCGGGTCGAGGCCACACGCGAGGTAATCGAGAGCCACCTCACGCACGAGCCGCCGCCGCTCGTTCGCATCGCGAACGACGGTCATCGAGTGATAGTCGGCGATGAAGTAGATCGCCTCGCCCTTTTCCTGGAACTCGACGTGCTGGCGGATGGCGCCGAAATAGTTGCCGATGTGGCACTCGCCCGAGGAGGTGATCCCGGAGAGGATCCGCATCACTCGTCCACGCGGGTGAGCCAGTGATCGAAATCGGGATCGCGCCCCGAGACCACCTGGGTGAAGCGATCGCGAAGCCTCTCCGTCATGGGGCCGGGCTTCCCCGCGCCGATCGTACGATCGTCGACCGAGACCACGGGCCACACCCCGGCGGTGGTCCCGGTGAGAAAGACCTCGGCCGCGGTTTCGAAGGCCTCCGGCCGCAGCCGCGACTCGGCGGCGGGAATTCCATCGTGCTTGGCGATCTCGAGGATCGACCGACGCGTGACCCCCAGCAGTATCTGCTCCTCGGGCGGGGTGCGCAGGGTCCCTTCGGCATCCACCAGAAACAGGTTGGTCGTGGGTCCTTCGGCAAGAAAACCCTCGTCGTCCACCAGGAGAATCTCGTCGTAGCCGGCACGGCGTGCGGCCCACTTGGCAATCATGGGCGAGACGTAGTTGGCGGCAACCTTCGCCTGGGGCGGGACGATGTCCTTGCGGCGGTTGCGGCGGTCTTTCTCGATCCAGAGTCGCAGCTCGGGGCGATGGTGAAAGGTTCCGGGATTGCGCTGAATCACGTCTCGCGCCGGGTCGTAGGCGGCAATCGCCAGGGAGACGTGGGTGTCCATCGGCACCACGTCGACCTCCACCGACGCCAGATAGGCGCTGGCCTTGACCGCCGTCGCCCCGGGGTTGGCCCGAACCGTCTCCACGATCGCCCGGGCGATGGCCGAGTGGTCGAACGCGAGGGGCAGCCCCACGATTTCCGCGGACCGCAGGAACCGGTCCACGTGCTCTCCCAGCCGGAAAATAGCGGGGCCCCGATCTGTCGTATGAACGCTCAGATAGTCGAAGATCAGGGAACCTCGTTGGAGGCTGTGCGAGAGAACGTGAACGGTGGCATTTCCCCACGGCACGAATTGACCGTTCACCCAGATCTGCCGATCGGGCTCGTCGGATGCACGAGAGGAGCGAGGAGGCACCGCCTGGGGCACGGAGACACTGTATCACGCCCCCGCGGGATATCATGGGTACGCAGCCGACCCGTTCTTGTCCCCGTCGTGACACCTTTTTCGCGTGTTGGCCACTCACTCACGAGGGATTGAAAGGAAAATGAGGCGATTCTTTCGAAGAGCTACAGCGCTGCTCATTTTGGGTGCGGAGCTCTATTGGGAACTCGCCGTCTCGGCAATGCGTCTAGTTCACGGCCGGCGTTTGTCGAGCGAACGCCTCTAGATCCCGAGCCTACCCAGTCAACTCCAATTCACTGGGGCCGGCCACCGCGCAAGCGGTGGCCGGCAGTGCTTCGCACGCCTGTCGGTTTGTTCGGGGCAGGGCTTCGCCCGCACCTCGGTTTGTCCGGGGAGCCGCCGAACTCGTAAATACGCTGGTGGTTCAGCGACGCCGGTTCAGTGACGCTCGGAAACCGGCTCTTCCAGGTGAAGGTGAGGCAACTCCGCCTCCTCGAACTCCCGCTCCTGGGCACGATGGCTCGCCCGGGCCTGCCGGCTTCTTCGGTGCAGCTGGATGAGCCGAGGCTCGTTGAGGCTGACCCAGCTGCGGGCCGCCAGTGTCAGTGCGAACCCGAAGCAGATCGCCGTCACGACCACGAAATCGATGGACGTCAGCGTCAGAAGCGTCGGGCGGTAGACCGTGGTCATCGCGATCGCCTTGAGCACGGCACCGATTCCGAGGCTGGTCCAGCCGGTCAGAATCAGCAGATCGATAAGGGGGAGCACCGGCACCGATGGACCTCCGACCCGGGCGCATGCTGCAGATGCACGCCCGACGCGTAGATCGACCATCCTACGCGCCGAGCGGCGCAAAGGTCAACGCGAGAGGCATCCGTAGAAAAAAGGAGTCAGCGCCCCGCCGGGGCTGGAGACAGGGCCGGCGTCCCTGCGGGCGCTCGTGGCACCCCCCTGCCCCGGCCGATATGATCGCGCCGGTCGGGCTCCGGGAGGCGCTCGATCGATCGCAAGGGACACGGCTGCCCGCCCGCGGGCGGCTTCCCGCGCCCCCCACGGGCCGACGTAGCTCAGCTGGTAGAGCAGCTGATTCGTAATCAGCAGGTCAGCG
>JAZFUU010000026.1:0-13594 GCA_036447375.1 Myxococcota bacterium | reverse complement strand
GCCCGCACACGCGGCGGCTCTGCGGATCATCCGGATCTCCCTCTGCGCCGCCGTGGGAACGCAGAGGAAGAGGACCTCAGCGTCTCAACGGCGACTCCACGACCCGACGGACCGTCGGGCGTTCGCGTGGTTTCAGTGTCCGTGGTAAAGCACCGTCGACCTCCGTCTTCGAGACGCGTGCCGCCGCAGCGTAGCAGGAGGAGAGCGCTGGGCCCCGGTGTCGACTGCCCCTGCCGAGTGCGGTCGTGTCGGGGCTAGAAGCGGTACTGAATTCCCATGCCCAGTGTGCCGAAGCGAACCTCGTCGACCTTGCCCGCCGAGGGAACATAGGTCGCCTCCAGGTTCACGATGAAGTGGTCCGAGGCGTAGAGATCGATGCCTGCACCCAGTCTCGCCGCGAAGCCGTTTTCGGTCGACTTCAGGTTGGGCCCGGATTGGTACATTTCCGTGTTGACGTGGAGCAGGCCCATTCCAAAAAGAACGTAGGGCTGGGCCCGGCCGGTGGCGGCGTAGGCCTTGACGTTCAGGGTAACGAGATAGGTGTCGAGTTCGACCTCCGGGCCCCGGGTGGAGTCGAAGCCCTCGAGCCAGTTGATCTGAACTTCCGCCGCCCAGCGGGGAAGCAACCGGTAGCCGATCCGGGCTTCGATGCCGGCGCTGTCATCGAAGGGGCCGCTCGTGTCTTGGAAGGCATACACGCCGCCGAGACCCGCAAAAAAACCTCGACGCGCGGTGTCGGGGCTTTCATCTTGGCTGCGGGCCAACGTCGGCAGACCGAGACCGAATACAGGCAGCGCCAGAATCCAGAACGCGAAGAAATGCGATCGGGAACCTCGGAATCGTTTCGGCCGCAGCCTTGCTGTCGATGATCGCATGGGGGCTCCGGCTTCGGCGGTTCCATCCGGCGAATTTCCGCAGGCTATCACGTGTTAGTATTCACCGCGAAAGTGGAATTCAGAACCCAAACCAATTCAGAACCCAAACCGGTAGGGAGGACGAGAATGGCCAAGCGCGAATCCCTGTATCACAAATATCCCGACTATCGGGTCAACCTCGATCCGAGCACGGCGCGAGTCCGTGTTTCGTTCGCTGGTGAAATGATTGCGGAAAGCGAGCGAACCCTGATGGTGCGCGAAACCAAGCACACGCCCGTGGTGTACTTCCCCCGCGACGACGTGCGTTTGGATCTTCTCGAAGCCACGAGTCACGTGACGTTCTGCCCCTTCAAGGGTGAGGCCTCGTATTGGACACTGCGGGTGGGGGATCGGGTGGAAGAGAACGTCGTCTGGAGCTATGCCGACCCCTTCGACGAAGTGGCCGGGATCAAGGACTACGTGTCTTTCTACGCGGATCGCGTCGATTGGGAGCCGCGCAGCTAGCGCAGAGCAGGCGATCGGCCCAGCGGGACGGACAGGGCGCCGTCTCCTACCAGGGAAAGATGATCGACCTCGCCTCCCTGCGACAGGCGGAGACCCTGGTGCGGAAGGCGAACGATATCTCGGCGAAAACGCTCTAGCCCAGCTTCTTCAGGTACGCGTCGAGGTGCTCGAGCTGCTTGGCGGGAGGCCAGCGGTCGGGGTCGAGGCTGGTGCGCATCGAGATGCCCATGATGAGGTCGAGGAGCAGCTCCGCCTCCTGTTCGAGATCGCAATCCGGCGAGACCTCACCGTGCTTCTGGCAGTATTCGAGGGTGCGCTGGAAGACGCTGTGCAGCTCGACCGCGCGCGACCGTCGCTTGGCCGAGAGGCGGTCGTCGTTGTAGGCCTTGCCGATGAAGGCGCACATGACCCGGCTCTCCACCACCCGCTCCGGGTCCAGGGGTAGGTGGTGGCACAAGACCCGGCGCAGGTCGGGGGTCCCGTCACGGAACTCGTCCTCCAGGCGCCGCTCGCGGGATTTGATCACCCAATCCCAAGCCGCCGCGAGGACCACGTCCTTGTCGGAGAAGTAGTGGGTCACCGCACCGGTCGTGCAGCCGGCGGCGGAAGCGATGTCGCGCAGAGTGAGCCGGTCGAGCGGTATCCGGGCGATCACGCCGCAGGCGGCCTGGGAGATCAGATCGCGGCGTTTTTCGTGGTCTACGATCTTCGGCAAGGGACTGATCCGTCAGGTTCCAGTGGAGATTGTAGCCAATTGCGCCACCCGGCGACTCCGGTCTCAATCGGTCCGCGCGCTGCCCGCTTCGAACGGGTTTCCCCACGAGCCGCCGAATACAAAATCGCTCAGCGGCCTCCGTTCCCTTGCGGCGAGGTCGCGCTCTTTGAGGTGATCGGGAAGCGCGTCCGGGTCTCCAGCGTATCCGATTGCGATACCGGTCACCGCATCGGAACCATCCGGGATCTTGTACAACTCCCGCGCTCTGTCCGGGAGTATCCCGATCATCTGGTGAACGGACAGACCACGGGACGTGGCTTCCAACACGAGATTGCCAGCGGCGAGCCCGAGGTCATGAATGGCCGCCTTGTTCGGTTTGTCGTTGCGCTTGAAACTCAACGTCGCCACACCCAGCGCGAGAATGGACGCGGTTTTCGCCCAGACCTGGTTGCCTTCGACCAGACAGGAAAGAAGGCGCTCGAACTCGCTTTCTTGCGCGCGCGTGGCCACGATGTAGCTCCAAGGTTGTTCGTTGTAAGACGATGCTGCCCAGCGCGCGGCCTCAAAAAGTGAGAACAGGTCCTTGTCCGACACTTCTCGATTGGCAAAGGCGTAGGGGCTCCATCGCCTTGCTATGGCTTCATGGACGGGGTGATCGGACGTCGCTCTCTTGATCACTACGCGGCTCCTCCTCCCCTGAGGCTTTGTCTCCGGGCGTCCCGCCTGTCCATGTTAGCATCGCGGTCGCGGAGGAGGCTCCGCATTGAATCGGGGGGGCAGGCCGTGACGAAGGAGTCGAGTGATCGCGTAACGACGGGGCGCGCGTGGCGGGAGTTCTGTGACACGATCCAATCGGCTGGCGAGACGATCGCGGCCGAGGGATCGCCCGAGACCCTTCTCGACCGGGCCGAGGGCTATCGGTATCTGAGCCGGCTGGTTCGCGCCGCGCTCGAAACGTTCATCGAATACGCCGATCCGATGGCGCCGGTTCTGCATCGGCCGATCCACGAGACTGCCAAGATCGGCGCCGACAATCCCGACAATTACTACCAGCATGCGACCCTCAGCGGACGCTACGAGTACCGGATCTGGGGCCGGCGCCAGACGATCCACTACCTGGATTTTGCGACCCAGACCAGCGGTGTGGCCAGCAGCGGCGGCACGAAACAAACCGGTCATCTGGAGGGCTCGACCCTGAAGATCGAGCCCGACGGGTCGTTCGAAATCACTTTGAGCTGCGACCCGAAGCCCGGCAACTGGCTCCCGATGGAACCCGAGACCGAGACGCTGATCGTGCGCCAGACGTTCCTCGACCGCGAGAACGAAGTGCCCGCGGACCTCCGTATCGAACGCATCGGTGGCGACGGAAAGCCCATGCCGCTGACCGCGGATGCGCTCGACAAGGGCCTCTCCGCGGCGGCCGGACTCGTCGTCGGATGCTCATCGCTGTTTTCGGGATGGGCTCAAGGATTCCAAAGCCACACGAACGAGCTTCCGCGGTTCGACGATTCGATCTCGATGGGGGCCGGGGGCGATCCGAACATCGTCTACTACCACAGCTACTGGAAGCTCGCTTCCGACGAGGCGTTGTTGATCGAGGTGACGCCCCCGGAGTGTAGTTCCTGGAATTTCCAGCTCGACAACCACTGGATGGAATCGCTCGACTACCGTTATTTCCGGATCTCCCTCAACAAGCACACCGCTGTCTATCGGGAGGACGGATCGGTGCAGATCACCGTGGCGCACCGGGACCCCGGGGTCGACAACTGGATCGAAACCGCGGGTCACGACCGGGGAACCATGTGTTTTCGGTGGATCGGTGCCAAGCAGCATCCGCAGCCCCAGACGCGGGTGGTGAAAGTCTCGGAGATATAGAGTGGGTGCTGAGGTCGTCACCTCCCGGATCTACGCCGACCCCTACCGGCCCCGGGCCATCGCGGCCGCCAACGTTGTCGGCCGCGTATTGGCGCGAGTGGGGCTGCGCGCGAGCCTGGAAGAGGCGTCGTTGCTGGCGGCAGCGCGGCGCGCGGGCCGGGGTCGACAGTTTTCGGACGAGAGTTTTCGCGAGCCCCTCGGACGCTTGCTGACGGCTATCGAGCGCGAGGCCAGGCTACACCCGCTGGGACAAGCGATCATGCGGCAGACCCTCGTGCGCCTCTTGTTGAATCGACTGCGTCTCGAGGCGGCTTGCGAAGAACACCCGGAGATCGAGGCGATCGCCGTGGACGCACCGGTCTTCATCGTCGGACTTCAGCGCTCCGGGACGACGTTGCTTCACCGTCTGCTGGCCTCGGACCCGGCGCTGCGTCCCCTGGCATCCTGGGAGGCCCTCAACCCCGCGCCGTTTCCGGGAAGCGAAGTTCGCGCCGGCGGGCGCGACCCGCGCATGCGACCGGCGGAGTGGGCCGAGCGGGGCCTGCGCTATCTGGCGCCGGATTTTTTTGCGATTCACCCCGTCGAGGCGCACGCCCCCGAGGAAGACGTGCTGTTGCTCGACTTCTCGCTGCTGAGCCCCACAGCCGAGGCGAGTCAGAACCTGCCCAGCTACTCGCAATGGCTCGAGGACGTCGATCACCGTCCCGCCTATCGCTACTTCCGACGCATGATTCAGCTGCTCCTCTGGCAACGGCCGGGTCGCTGGCTGGGCAAGACGCCGCATCACCTCGAATACCTGGATGCGCTCCTCGATGTGTTTCCCGACGCGAAGATCATCCACACCCACCGGGACCCGCTGCGTGTGCTGCCCTCGTTCTGCAGCATGCTGTCCCATGCCCGTGGAATCTTCAGCGATCGGGTCGATCCCCGCGAGGTGGGGCGCCAGTGGACGCACAAGCAGGTGCGGATGGTGGAGCGCGCCATGGCGGTCCGTGATCGAGTCGGTTCGGAGTCGTTCGCCGACGTGTCCTACTACGATCTGGTCGCCGACCCGATCAAGCAGGTCCGGCGAATCTACGATTTTCTGGAGCTCGACCTGTCGCCGGAGATCGAGCGACGGATGCAGGCGTGGATCTCGGGGAATCCCCAACATCGACTCGGCCGACACGGCTACCGACTCGAGGATTTCGGCCTGGATCGCGCCGATCTCGAGGGGCGGTTCGCCGCCTACCGCGAGCGCTTCGACGTTCCGCGGGAGTGAACCTTGGATCCGGAGCGCGACGAAGGGCGGAGCGGGCGGCGAGGTTTCAATCGCCTTTCTCTAGGGCGCTCACGATGGCCTCGACGGCCCCGTCGGCGATCTCCCTCATCTCATCATCGGTGCGATCCTGGATTGGATGCGGCACGAAGACGGACGCGGGGTCCGCTCCGATCGCGCGGGCCTGATGCGCGGCGCCATCCCGAAACTCGACCGTGGCGATATAAACGCTGGGCAGGCCGCGCGACTCGAGGTCCGCCATGTCGTGCACACTGCACGACGTACAGCTGCCTCAATCGGCGAGGGCTTCCACCACGGCATCGCACTGCACCGCGATTTCGTGTCGCAGGTCGACGGGCGCGGGTTTGGTGAAGGTCGGCTTGCTGAACCGGATGACTTCGGCCCCGCGCTCGCGCAGGCGTTCCTCGAGCCGGTTGAGGAATACGTCGCCCCTCGCCTTGGAAATATCCAGAAGTCCCAGCTTGCGTCCCCGCAGCGAGTCCAACCGCGGAACCCGCGCGCGAACCGCGGGGCGCCGCTCGTTCGTGGGATCGAGAAACACTCGCGACGTCGCTTCGCTCACGGTCGAATCTCCCGGATTACGGGCTGGCTTCCCGCCGCGCCCGTCAGCCACCCGCCGATCATGACAGAGAAGAGCCCGGCGCCGCCACCGCAGCAGGCCACCAGAATGCCCCCGGGGCGGAATTTCGGGAGCGTGGCATTGCGGACACTTTCCGGAAGCCCCTCGGCGATGCCGCCGGCGCCGCGCACGAGCTCCTCACCGGATATCTGGAGGTACTCCTCCAGGTGCTCGACGAGGTCCCGCTTCGACCACCCCGCCTCGGCGAATACGCGCGCGTGCTCGGGGCCCACCACGAGCATGCAGTCGAAGGCCAGCACGAGCTTCGGGTGGTGCAGGCTTCGCAGATTGACGGCGAAGGTCCGCGCCAGCGACTCCGGCTCGCGCGAGATCTGATCGAGGATGTTGCGCGGGCCTTCCCCGGTGAAGAGCGTCACCGTATTCTGACCGGCCTCCATGCCGAGATCCGTCGAGAGCGGGGTCCAGGGTGAGGCCTCCTCGTCTTCGGCGAAGCAGAAGCCCAACTTTCCCGGGTTCCCGAACGTCGCGCGGTCCACTTCTCCCGGGCGGCCGCCGCCCACGTTCCGAATCACGAGCTGGAGGGCGCGTCCGATCGTGCTGTTGGCCCGGTTTCCCTGGCCCAGGGCGTTGATACCGGAGTTCATCCCGATCGCGCGACGGATGGGCCCGTTGACGACAACGACGGGACCCACCCCCAGCGTTGTGGCGATGACGCCGTGGATGTTGAATTCGTCGGTACACGCGGCCTCGACGGCTGCGATCACGACCGGAAGGTATTCGGGCTTGCAGCCCGCCATGACCGCGTTGATTGCGATCTTCTCGACCGTGCACTCGACCAGATCGGGCGCGACGACCGCGACGATTTCATCCGCGGGGCGCGACGTGCCTTCGAGCATCTCCAGGACTCGGCCTTCCGTGGGTGGAACCACTGGAAGTCCGTCGCTCCAGCCGCGGTCGTAGATCGCTTCCATCGGATCTTCGAGGCTGGCGATCTCGACCCGGCGCGAGCGCAGCTTGCCCCCGCTGAAACGCACCCGCAGCTCGGAAACCCGGGTCGGGTCGACCGAGAGCGAGCCGCAACCCGGCCGCGAGTCGGGCAACTTCGGCCCGAGTCCGTTCACTCCGGTGATTTCCTCCCAGTCTGCCCGGTGCCATCCGAGCACGCGCGCCGATTCGCGCCCGTTCTCCACGCGCAACAACGTGGGCACAGCATCGATTCCGTGATGCCAGGACGTTTCGAGACTCGTATCATCGACACGGTCTACGCCTTTCGGGAAGTCGATGTCGTCCTGGGTGTAGACGGTGAGGTCGACCGCCCCCTGCAGCTTTTCGAGCACGGGCGCGACCAGGACGCAGGTCGGACAGTCGCGTTTCACGAAGGCGACGATGCCGGAGGGCAGTGCGGGTCGCGCGCTGGGTTCGGTCATGTGGTTCCATTCTACCCCCGGGAGATTCCCTGGGGAAGCCTTCAATGGACTCATGAACAATGCGGGTCAGAGCGGCTTGAAGCGAAGAACCAAAGCGACGGATCTGATGCAGAGGATGTATTGCAGGGTAGGCGGGTGGAGGTGAATCTCGAATGAAGCCGGACCCATCGCCCAGTGGCGCCGACCCGGAAATCCGCTGAGGTGAAGATTCGCCGCATCGCGGTCGGAGACGTTGCGAGCTTTCACCAATGCCTCGACTTCGTCGCCCGGGAACGGCGCTACCTCGCCATGGTGGAGGCCCCTCCCATCGATCAGGTCGACGATTTCGTCGCCGAAGGTCGGAAGCACGGAATCGTGCAGCTCGTGGCGGTCGCGGAAGATCGCGTGGTGGGTTGGTGCGACGTCTCGCCGAACCGGTGGGAGGGTTTTCGGCATTCTGGGCATCTCGGTATGGGTTTGCTTCCGGAGTTTCGTCGTCGGGGAATCGGCCGTCGATTACTGGAAGCCACGTTGGCTGAGAGCGAACGCCAGGGCATTACCCGAGTCGAGCTCGAGGTCTTCGTATCGAATCGGGGGGCGGTGGCCTTCTACGAGCGGCACGGCTTCGAGCACGAGGGCGTGAAGCGCAGCGCGCGCCAACTCGAAGGGGTGAGCGAGGACATGGCCTGCATGGCCCGCTTGCTGAGTCGCGACCGAGTCGATTCCGGCGGGTGAAACGTCGCCTCGGGCGCGCGCGGTGCTGAACCTCATCGGTGGTACCCTGCGAATGCGAGGTGTACCGCGACGCAGGAGGTCCCCATGGGCGTAGCCGGATCCTGTTTTTGTCGGGCCATTCGGTTCGAGATCGAACTGCCGACGATCTTTTGCGGCCACTGCCATTGCTCGATGTGCCGTCGGAGTCATGGGGCTGGTTTCGTCACCTGGCTCGCAGTTTCGCGAAGTCAATTCAAGATTCTGGATGGGGGCGATCGGCTGGTGCGGTTCCAGTCTTCGGATCACGGTTCGCGATCCTTCTGCGATGCCTGCGGAAGTACGCTGTTCTGCGAGTCCGGGCGCCATCCGGATCAGATCGACATCGTGCTGGCGAATATGGATGGACCGATCGACCGCGAGCCCCAGGTGCATGTGTACTTCAGCGATCGTGCGCCCTGGGTGTCGATCGACGACACGCTTCCACGCCTCGGCGGAGGGTCGGGTTTCGACCCGTTGAAGAGCGGAGACTGAGCGTTAGAGACGCTTCGTCGGCGGCTTCGCGGGCGTTTCGGACCCGACGGCGATATGCCCGATGAACTTCGCGCCATCCTCGATGGTGATGCCGGGGCTCCGAATCTCGCCCTCGACCCGAGCGGTTTCGTGAAGGGTGATCTTGCTACGAGCGAAGATGTCGCCCTCGACGGTGCCTTGAACGACGACGGTATCGGATTCGATATTGGCCCGAACGCGTCCGGTCTTGCCGATGACGACCCGGCTCTGGCTTTTGATCTCGCCCTCGATCCGGCCGTCGATCTGCACGCTGTCCTCGAACCAGAGCTGGCCCGTCATTTCGCAGCTGGGGTCGATGTAGGTCTTGGCGCTGCCAGAGACCGCCGGGGCAGGGGACTCTTCCTCGAGCATTCGTCGGTCTCGTTTCGCCATTCCCGGTCCCCCTTGCCGAGTTTAAGATCCGCGGTCAGCGACGAGCGTAACTCGGATGACCGATCATTCACATCGCGATCGAAGTCATCCGCGCTTCCCGCCCGAGAGTGTGTTTCGGTCACCCCAAGGCGCGGGTTCGTTTCAGGGGACGTGGGCTATGTTCCCGACGAGATCAGGAGGACTCCCGATGAGCCCGGTCGACGTCAAAGCCATGATGGAAGGCATGCGAGAAACCCTGGAACGAGACCAGGCGGAAGGAAAAATGAAGGGTCTCAGCGTCGAAGACCTGTCCGATGCGGTCGCTCACCCGAAGGCGGGTGAAGTGATCTCGGAATTGATGGCCCTGGACGCGGCCGGAGTGAAACAAGGCGAGCCGGCTCCCGACTTCTGTCTGCCCTGGCTCCCCGGATCTGAAAACGCGGGGGGCGGCTCGATGCGGCTGTCCGATTACTTCGGCAAGCGACCGGTCGCGCTCATTTTCGGCAGCTACACCTGACCGCCGTTTCGGGCCCAGGCTGGGACCCTGAACCGCATCTACAAGCGCTTTCGGGATCGCGTCCAGTTCGTCGTCGTCTATATCAAGGAGATTCATCCGACCGACGGCTGGCAGGTGAAAGAGAACGAGAAGGATGCCGTTCTGTTTCGCCAGCATCGCTCGATGGAGGAACGGGTGCAGGTGGGTGAGGCCTGCATGCTGAAGATGGCCCTCGAGATGCCCGCGGTCGTCGACGAGATGGACGATGTCGTCGCGACGAACTACGCCGCCATGCCCGAACGGCTGTTCCTGATCGGTTCCGATGGCAAGGTGGCATTCCGAGGCGGCATGGGACCGATGTTCTTCCGCCCCGATGAGTGGGAGTCGGCGATCGAGGGAACCCACGGCCGCGCCAGCTAGTTCCGGGAAGCACGGGCCCGATCGCGAAGCCGCGACGGGACGCCTGTATTCAAGGGCGATTGGCCGGGCTCCCGGGTTGCTCGCCAGCCCCAGCGAAAGGAGGCTCTCTTGCTCGCGATCCGTCTGTTTCTCGGATTCTCAGCTCTTGTCTGGCTTCCCTACGGCATCTTCTGCTTCCTGCAACCCGGCTATCTGACCGAGGCCGCGGGCCTGGGACTTACCAGTGCCACGGCCACCACCGAGGTCCGCGCGATGTACGGGGGCCTGCAGATGGCGATCGGCGCCTTGTCCGGGATGGCATTGTTGCGTCCGACTCTGGTCCAATCCGCGTTGACCGCTCTCGCGTTTCTTACGGTGGGCCTGGGCACGGCGCGGTTGATTGGGTCGTTGCTGGACTCCAGCTACTCGACCTACACGGTGGGCGCATTGATTTTCGAGTTTCTCTCGGCGGGCCTGGCGATCTGGCTACTCAGGCGGAGCGGGAGTGTCGTTCATGCCCCGGCTCATTGAGGCTCCGAGCCTGGTCGAGGCTGCCGGAAATCCACCCAAAACAATCGAGGAGTACGCGGGTCGGGTGAACTCGGGCCATTCGGGCGTCAGTGTCGCCCGGATGATCTCGCCCGAGGGTTGGCGCGAGCCGGGTCAGCGGCCGGAGTTCGAGGAGATCAGCGTCGTGCTCGCGGGCACACTCCACGTTGAGTACGAGGGCGGGACACTGGACGCCCGCGCGGGGCAGGCCGTCGTGGCGAGCCCGGGTGAGTGGGTCTGTTACAGCAGCCCCGAACCCGGCGGGGCCGAATACGTCGCGATTTGCATTCCCGCGTTTTCGCCGGAAACGGTCCACCGCGATGTGATGGGATCGGAGGATCCGAGATGAAGATTCTTCGCTGGTTGGGGATCGGCGTGTTGGCGATCTTGGGATTGCTGCTGGTCGTGGGCACGGTTTCCAGGTTTCAAGACGGCGGGATCGGTCCCTTCCCCGGCGGTCCGCTCGAGGCCGGCGAGCTGATTGCAGACCCGTCGGTCGACTGGTCCTTCGCCGTGTCGGTACAGGAGATCGAGTTTCAGTTGCTGAATCCGCCGCGATCGAGGGTCACGTGGATCGTGGTCCACGAGGGGCAGCTCTACATCCCGTGCGGATATCCGAACTTCCGGCTCTTGAAGCAGTGGCCCCACGAGGCCCTTCGCGATGGGCGTTCGCTTCTGCGGATTCAGGGCAAGCGCTACGAGCGGCAGGCGGTTCGCGTCGAAGATTCCCAGCAGTTGGTGGTTCTCACCGAAAAACTCCGACAGAAATACCCGCTCGGCGAGGGGTACGACCCGGACAAACTCTGGTTCTTCCGGATGGATCCCCGCAGCTGACGCTCTCGCCAGTTTCGAAGCCGCTCGGGCCGGTTCCGAGGCCGAGCTGGCGTCAGCGACCGCGTGAGACGTGAGGCTCTGTCAACGCGTTCAGGACCGATGCGTACAAGGCGCCCTTGAGGGCGGACATCGTGGCGCGGTCCTTGTCGGCCAGCCCGCGGGCCCTCTCGATGGCGCGCGGCAGCATCTCTGCTTCGGAAAGCGATTCGTGGGCGAAGGCATGGGAAACGGCTTCGTCAGCGGTGTAACGCCTTCCGGTGACGACGGCCTCGTGAAAGCTCGCACGCGGTAGCCGTGCCTCCAGCAGCGCGATCATTCCGGGAGTCAACGGTTGGCCGGTGGCCAGGTCGATCTCCGGGATGCAGAAGAAGCCGCGGTCGTTTCGCATGATTCGAAAATCCTGGGCCATGGCGAGCATGGCTCCCGCGGCGAAGGCATGACCGTTCACGGCGGCTACCGTCACGCGGGGGAAGACCAGCAGGCGACCGAATAGCTGGTGCAGACCGGTGAGGACTTCCTGGGCTTCCCCGGCGCGTTCGTCGACCAGGGCCTCCAGATCGAGACCCGTCGAGTAGAAGTGCCCCGTGCCGGTGGTCACCAACGCCGCGGGGCCTTCGAAGGCGTCGACCTCGTCGAGGGCCCGACCGAATTCCTTCAGGAACGCCAGGTCGATGCGGTTCTCGCCGCTCTGCATGCGCAGGATGAAGACGTCGTCGTCGCGCGTCAGATCGATCACCGCGGCTCGCTTGACCTCCCTCGGTCGAAGTGACCATGGTACAGGGAACGGGTGGTCGCTGAGACCGCGCGCTAGAGCGCCAGCACACCGATGGCCAGCGCAGCGCCGAGGATCAGGGCTCCATCGACGACGATCAGCCCGTAGCGCTCGCCGCCCCGAAAGGCCGCGAGGCTGGCCAGGGTTGCCAGGGGTACCGCGAAAAGTGGCCGTATCGACGGCGTTGCGACCAGAGCCACGAGGGTGCCCAGACCCGCCAGTCCGCGCGCCGTCGCCAGCGATTCACGGTGGCCAAAGCGTGTCACCGTCGTCTCGGCATCCCGAATGTTGGCGGCGATTGCGGTGGCGAACAGGGGCAGTCCCAGTACAACGGCCGTCCACCCGACGTCGGTCGGCGCTTGCCCCGCAGACGCCGGAAGCCCCACCACCACCACCAGCCAGGCCGCCGTAACGTAGATGGATTTTGCCGAGGGGAATCGCTTGAGGCGACGATGGAACAACCCCACCGCGAGGACCGGACCGAGCAAGGCGATGCCGAGGGGTCGCAGGGCGGTGGCGAAAATCAGCGAGAGCAGGCCCGCCATTCCCGTCATCACCATCAGGATGCGGCCGTGCCGCGCGACGAAGTCGCTGCGTCGGGGCGTCGTCGCGCGGTCGCGTTCGAGGTCGCGAAGGCGGTCTACGTTGTAGACGAACAGGGTGCCGGTCACGGCGATCGCGACCACGGAAGGCTCCGGCGTTGTGCCCATCGCGAGGGATGCGGCAGTGCACAACGCCCCCGCCGCGGCCGCAACCCACAGGCTCGAGAAGGCGATGGCGTCGAGCAACGCGTTCACGCCGACAACGTAACCGCGATCGGCTCGCCCGCGTCCAGGACGGCGCTGATCGTGGTGCCGATGCGTTTCGACGCTTCTCGAGAATCCTGGAGATGGTGCTGTTTCCCCACAGATCCGGCCTCCGATGATACCGCTTAGGTGATTTGTCTCGGAGGTCGATGCCGTACTGCGCGAAGGGATGTGAGAGACGACCATGGCGTTCGAGGAACAACGGACAGCACCGAGATTTTTCGTTCAGGTGCCGACCGACTATGAGAACTCCCATGCGGGCAGCGGCCTGACAGAGAATTTGTCTCTCTCGGGTGTACTTATCGAATCCGCCTCCTCACCGATCGAGGTCCAGTCAGAGGTACAATTGCGCTTCGCCTTCTTCATCGGTTCTTCCAACACCGTATTCCGGGGCACCGTCGTCCGACAATCAAGCGACGGATTCGCGGTCCATTTTGGGGACATGGACGAAGCTCAGCTAGGAGTGCTTCGAAGAATCCATCAGTTGGCCCCGCTGGCGTCCCCCTAGCTGCCGTCTCAATGGGTGGGTTTCCCACCCCACTGGTGAGTTTCCGGACAAGTTCTGCGCGCGCGGTGCCGTAAAGCGTCACGGCATGTCCGCCGTGCTCCACGATCGAGATTCCCTGCGCCTTCATCTGGGCTGTGCCGACTGCACGCCGTCTGGCTGGGTCAACGTCGACTACGCCCTGGGCGCCCGGCTGGCGCGCCTGCCGTGGATCGGTCGCGCGTGTCGGGCTCTGGGCCTGCTGCGCCTCGACTGGCCCAGTGGAATCGTGGTTCACGACCTGCGTCGGCCGTTTCCCTGGGCGGACGACTCGGCCGAAGCCGTCTATTCCTCCCACACCCTGGAACACCTCAGCGGCGATGCG
>JAZFUU010000025.1:0-4482 GCA_036447375.1 Myxococcota bacterium | reverse complement strand
CAGCCGGGGCAGGCCCAGCGGTCGTGTGACGCGCTCCTCCACGAAGTCGCGGAAGTCCTGGCCGCTGATCCGTTCGATCAGTTCGGCCAGCACCCAATGGGCCGAGGCGCCGTGGTAGGCGTACTGGGTTCCGGGCTCGTGCTCGAGCGTCCAGTCTGCGAGTTGGGCGATGCGACGGGCGGGATCCGCACCGTCGGCCGAGTCCATTGGGGCGTTCGGAAAGCCGCAGGTCATGAGGAGGACCTGTTCGACCGTCACGTACTGCTTTCCGTTGGCGGCGAACTCGGGCGCGTAGTGGGCAACCGGGCGCCGGAGTTCGAGCTTACTGTCGCCGATCAAGAGCCAGATCGCAGAGGAGACGATCGGCTTGGTCGCCGAGGCCACCCAGAACCGGGTGTCGGCGTTGGCACTGCCGAAGGAGCGGGTCCAGAGGATCTCGTTGCCCCGGGCGACGGCGACCTGGCAGGCCGTGAGTCCGTTCCGGATCTCCTGCTCTGCGGCCTGCTCGAGGGCCCGGGTGTCGATGTGTGACCTCAGCGGGTGGCGTCACGCCGCCGGCGCGTGCTCCAAACGGCGGTTCCCGCCAGCAATCCGCCGAGGAGCACCAGGCCTGCGGCCGACAGCATCGGCGTGCTCAGGACGCCGGAGAAGAAATTGACGTCGGGTTCGGAATTTCCGTACTCCAGGGTCAGGAACGCGTCGTAGTCGGTTTCGCCGTTCAGATACCTGCGGAAGAACGAGACCGTGTAGAGGGTCTGCAGCCGATTGACCAGGGCCAGATCGATCAAGGGCACTACGCAGACATCGATGTAGGGTTGAACCAGAGCGCCGGCTCCGATCTGTACCCAGGCGTCGTAGTCCGCCGGGTTCGAGGTGGCGGGATCACACGGCGGGTTCGGAACGGGGTCCGTTGTGCTGGGGCAGAGTCCGACGTTGAGCAATTGGGTGCCGATGTCGCAGATGTTGGCGAAGGCCTCGTGGGCTGCGCCGATCACATCGGCACGGAAATTGGGCGAGGGAGTTGCCTGGGTCAGGGGGAAGGGGCGGATGCACTGGGTCCCCGCCGCCTCGGCGGTTCCCGCCATGCATAGGGTTGGCAGTCCGACAGTCTCGAGCTCCGCGTCGCTGAGGAAATTGTGCGCCGGCGAGACCGGCAGGATCGCCTTTACGCGGGCGTCGGCTGCGACGGTCTCGGTGCTGCAGGTCGAGATGCAGTCGCTGTTGTCCACGCAGGCGTCCCCGTAATCCGCATCGGTAACCGTATCGCAGAACGCGTTCGTGTATCCGCTGGCCAATGCCAGGGCCGTGAAGCCGCCGAAGGAGTGGCCGGTTGAGCCCACGCTGCTCTCATCGATCGACCCGAAGAAATCATCGGCGCCATTCTGATTGCGCGCGAACAGGTAATCGATGCTGTAGGACACGTCCTTCGGGCGCTGACGGGCCGTGACGAGACCGGGCTGCGACGCCGAGCCGAAGTGGTTGCGGTAGTGGGTGGGTGCGATGACGATGAATCCGTGGCTGGCGAGGGTCTCCACCATCGCGACGGACTGGACGGGGACGCTCCCACTCCCGTGGGAGAAGACGACGAGCGGGAAGCCGCCGACGCTCGAGACGTCCACGTCTTTCCTGGCGACGATGGAATCGAGTTCGAGGGTGACGAAAACGAGTTCGGCGAGGAAGTACGTTGTGAAGGCTCCCACCCAGTCGGCGTTGTCGACGGGGTACCAGATATCGAAGAAGATTCGGGCGCCCACCGGCAGATGCGGCGGTGAGAGGACGTTGGTCTCGCGATGCCCGACCTTCCAGGGGCCGAGAGTTTCGGGGTCGTCGACGCCCCAGGCAGGTGCGACCGCGAGGATCGACAGGCAGACGCCCGTGACAGCCAGCGATGTGAACTGAGATCGAAGCTTCCGCGCGCGCATCATCACGATCCTCCAAGGCTACTGAGGGCCCCCCCGTGGGAGCCCGATCCGCATTCTAGCCCGGGCGCGACCGAGGAGGTGCACGAAACGCGGAAGCCGACCACTGAAAGTGAATCAGAAGCGCTGAGAGGCCCAATCGGCCGCGATCAAGGCGCCATATGGGTGGGATGGGCGGTGTGGGGGATCCGAACCGGGAGTTCCGGGGCGTCGGCGTGCTCCGCGGCGGCCTTGTCGATTGCGTCCGAATAGGCGCCGAAGCGCCGCGCGAGCGGGTAGGCCGTGAGCCCGTGCAAAACGGTGCTCGCCAAGACGGTCAGCATCACGACGGACTCCAGGAAGGGGCCGATCGAGAGACGACCCTCGTCGACGATCAGAAGAGCGAACAGGATCGAGGCCAGACCGCGAGGCCCGAACCAGCCCAGAAAAGCCACGCTGGCCGGTCGCAGGCCCGTACCGAGCAGCGACAGAGCGACCGGGAGCATCCGCACGAACGTCAGCGAGAGCAGGGCATAGAGCAACGCAGCCCCCGTCGCGTGGGGGAGTGCTTCGGGCAGTATCACCGCGCCAAACGCGAGGAAGACCAGGAGGGTCAGCAGTTGACCCTCCGCCTCGCCGAACTCGTACAGGCACGTGCAAACTCCCCGCGCGGTGTTCCCGAGGGTCAGCCCGGCCACGAACGCCGCCATGAAACCGTTCCCGCCCACGAATTCCGCAGCACCGAAAGCGAGCAGCGCCAGACCGACCCCGACGATCCGCTGAAAAGCGTCGTTGATCCAGCCCGAACGCGTTCCCCAGGCGACGACTCGGCCTCCGATGAATCCGACGGCCGCACCCACCAGCGGACCCAGGGTGACGGCGAGCGCCGCGTAGCGGAGCCAGTAGCTCGCGTCGCCCGCCTCTTGGCGAGCGCCGGCCAGCGACGCAAAGACGAGAACGATGGGAACTGCGATGCCGTCATTGAGACCGCTTTCGACATTGAGGCTCTGCCGAATTCGCACCGGGACGAGGGGATTGCTGACCACAGCCTGTCCGAGCGCCGCGTCCGTCGGTGCGAGGATCGCCGCCAGCAGCAGCGCCTCGGTCCAACCGAGCTCCGGCAGTACCAGCACCGCCACGATCGTTCCTGCGGCGATGGTGAGGGGCATGCCAATCCCCAGCAGGCGCGCGGGGAGGCTCTCTTCGTGTCGCAGACACGTGAGGTCGATACGCGCAGCATCGGTGAAGAGAATCAGAACCAGCGTCAGCTCGGCCAGGACGTGGATCGCCTCGCCATTCAAGTCGAGATGCATCCAGCCGAGTCCTGCTCCTCCCAGGAAATAGCCGACTGCCATGAAGAACATGGGTGGAGTGATCGGGCTGCGCTCGGCCTTTCGGGAGAAGGCCGCGAAGACGCAGATCGCCAGGGCGATGACCGCGATCGAAGAGGGCCCCATGCTGGCCTCAGATCATGTCCGTCGCTGGGACATTGCGTCGGCTAGCGGTACGCGGGGTTGTCGAAGTCGAAACGGCAGCCCGCATCCCACTCGGAGCGCTGATTGCCGTGGGCGGGGATCCCGCCCGCATCCTTTAGCATCCGCGCCAGGTGCATCAGGTTCCAGGTCATGAAAGTGGTGTTGCGGTTCGTGAAGTCGTTCTCCGGACCGCCGGAGCCCGGGTCGAGATAGGAAGGGCCGGGGCCGGCCTCACCGAGCCAGTCGGCGTCTGCCTGCGGCGGGATCGTGTAGCCCAGGTGCTGGAGGGAGTAGAGAATGTTCATGGCGCAGTGCTTGGCCCCGTCTTCATTGCCGGTGATGAGCGCGCCCCCGACCCGGCCGTAGTAGGCGTACTGACCTCGATCGTTCAGCAGGTGCGATGCTGCGTACAATCTCTCGATCACCTGGGTACAGACCGAAGTCTTCTCGCCCAGCCAGATCGACGTGCCGATCACGAGGATGTCGGCCGCCATGACCTTCTCGAGGATCTCCGGCCAATCGTCTCGCTTCCACCCGTGCTCCTTCATGTCGGGCTGGACCCCGTGGGCGATCTCGTAGTCCACCGGCCTCAGCAGCTCGGTCGCGATGCCGTTCTTCTCCATGATCTGCCTGGAGATCTGGATCAGGCCTTCGGTGTGTGAGAGTTCCGACGATCGCTTTAGAGTGCAGCTCAAGAAGAGCGCGTTCAGTTCGGAAAAATTCCAGCGGCTGGAATCGCATAGCCGCTCCTGTTGCTCGTTCAAGCTCATCTCGATCTCCTCAGTTGAGTACGTCGACTCTCGGGCGGGTCGAAGTCGCTGATACCATGAATCCCCCCCGCAGTGGGATGATTCTCCTCAAACCTCGGCCTTGGAACGACCCTCGCTCGATCAGTCGGAGCTGGCTTCTGCGCCCCCGCCGCGCGGTCGTCGGAGCAGCCCGGCAGCCGCTGCGACGAAGCACAACAGGAGCACCGCGAGGCCCATCGGACCCAGGCTCGGCAGGTAGATTCCGGGCGGGCGAGGGTTCGGGTCGTCGGGATCGTTTGGATCGCTCCCGGCGAGCACCTCGTCGCCGTCGTCGATCCCGTCGCGATCCGTGTCGGCTCG
>JAZFUU010000024.1:0-12587 GCA_036447375.1 Myxococcota bacterium | reverse complement strand
GGCGCCATCACCGATCCCGCGAACAGCTACCGCATCCGCGGAAACATCCAGGGCGCACCTACACGTCGTTCACCGTCGAGACCGGGGCCCAGGATGGTCATCTCTCAAAGGGCGTGATCTCGACCCTGAACGACGCGGAGTTCGATGTCGCCCCCGACGGCAGCTTCGAGATCGTGGTAGCCCACCGCGACCCGGGTACACCGAATTGGATCGACGCGGCGGGGGTCCGGACCGGGATGATTTTCTGGCGCTTCCTGCTCCCCAAAGAAGAGGTTCCGCTGATCGAGGCCAACGTCGTCGATGTCGGCACGCTGAGCTAGCAAGCGACGCCGGCCCACTAAGATCGCCCGCTAGTCCCCGGGCTCGAATCGCACGGGCATCTCTTTGACACCGTTGATGAAGTTCGAGCGGAGACGCCGGATCGGCCCCGCGAACTCGGGGTTGCGCAGGCGGGGGATGATCTCCTCGAAGATCGCGTTGAGCTCGAGGCGTGCGAGGCTCGCGCCCAGGCAAAAATGCTCGCCGATGCCAAAGGAGAGGTGTTCGTTGGGATGCCGGCCCACGTCGAAGCGGTCCGGTTCCTCGAAGATCTCCTCATCGCGGTTCGCCGCCGGGTACCAGATAAGGACCGGATCGTCCTTCTTGATCTGGCGGCCGCGGATTTCGGTGTCCTGGGTGGCGGTCCGGCGAAAGTGGTGCACCGCCGGCTCGAAGCGCAAGATCTCTTCAACCGCGGACGCGATCAGAGAGGGATCGTCGATGAGGCGCTGGAGCTGGTCTGGGTGTTCGATCAGGAGCCGCATGCCGTTGGTCGTGACCGTGCGGGTGGTCTCGTTGCCGGCGACACATAGCAGCAGGAAGAAGACGCCGTATTCGAGCTCGGAGAGCTTCTCGCCGTCGACCTCGCGGTGCAGGAGATAACTCGTCAGATTCTCCTGGGGATTCTCGCGGTAGAGCGCGGCCACCTTCGTGGCCTTGGCATACATACCCATGGAAGCCGTTGCGCGATCCGCCTGGTCCTCGCCCAGCTCTGGGTCATCGAAACCGATCATGCGATTGGTGATCTCGAAGATCTCCTGCCGATCCTCCTGGGGAACACCCATCATCTCGCAGATCACCTGCAGCGGCAGTTCCGAGGCCACTTCGGTGACGAACTCGCATTCGCCTTTTTGGACGACGCCGTCGACGATTTTCTTGGCCAGCGAGCGAATGTGCGGCTCGAGGCTCTCGACGTAGCGGGGGGTGAAGCTTCGCTGCACCAGGCGCCGGAACTTCACGTGACGCGGCGGATCCATCATCAACATGATCGGGAATCCGCCGCCGGCACCCTCCTCCGCCTGCTCGGCCATCGCCGCCATGGGGCCGCCCCCACCCTCGGCCGCGCGTCGCCGCATCATCTCCTCCATGCGCGGGTTGGGCATGTTGGTGCCCCGCAGCTGGGAAGAGAAGAGCATGGGGTGGCGCGATACGTAGCGCAGATCTTCCCACTTCGTGACGCACCAGAAGGCCGCTCCCGAGGAGCCTTCGTGCCAGTGGACCGGGTCCTGGTTGCGAAGCTCGGTGAACCACTCGTGGGGCGTTCTTTCCAGAAAATTGTCGGGGTCGGTGAGGTCGATGTGGGAGAGGGACACGCGGGCCTCCTGTCCTGGGCCCTCCATGCTATCCGTTCACGCTGAGATTTCCGCCACCGTCGAGACGCCCGGATCGGCCGCAGAACTCCTCGCTCGTCATCGCCTCGAGGACGGCGGGATCTCGCAATGTCCCCCAGGTACGGCGGCCGTCGTCGGTAAGGCAGGCCGCATAGCTGATACGCGCTCCTCCAGCCCGGTACGCGACGGTGTACGCCTCGACGGTCACCGGGCCCTGCCAGTCGACCACGGCTTCCCGCAGCGGAAATGCATCGACCCGATCCTGAAGGTTCTCGCTGCGAAATTCGTGGTTCGGGGGCTCGGCGGAGTAGATCGCGAAGGCGTGTTTCGCAAGCCAGCCACCGTTGCCGCTGACGAGACCCGTCGACCCACGATCTTCCCGGACGACTTCGGCCATGCGTGCGATCGCGTGAAGCGTGTAGCTGTTCAGCGGTCCGCCCCCGAAGGTGAGGCCTCCGGTAACAGTGAGCGGTCGGCCCTCGGGAATGCCGAGTTCTGCCGCAGCCACCTGCACCGCAGAGGGAAAGCAGCTGTAGAGATCCACATGGTCGATCTCCTCGATCGTCTTTCCCGCGATCTCGAGGGCGCGACCTCCAGCGATCTGCATCGCGGGGGAACGGTGGAAGTCTGCGCGAGTAGACAAGAAGCCGCTGTCGTTGGCCTCGGTCGCAGCGTGCAGGTAGACGAGCTTCTCCTCGGCCACGCCCGCTTCCCGAGCCGTCGCGAGCGAGCAGAGAATGAGACCCGCCGCCATGTCCACACGAGCGTTGGCGTTCATCAATCGTGTGTAGGGATACGAGATCATGGGGTTGTCGGGCGAAGCGCGGCCGATCTCCTGCGCCGAGTAGGGCTTGCGGATCCAGGCATTGGGGTTGCCGCATGCGACCGCGTTGAAGCCGGCCCACAGCTCTGCGATCCGCTCGGCGTGGGCCTTGGGGGACTCTCCTCTCGCATAGCGAATCGCGGTCTCGATGACGGCATAGATATCGCTGGCGCTATTCATCCCCCGGGCGAGCTCGGCCTCGTGAAAGATCGGCTTGCCCTCGGCGAGCATCCGATCGGGAATGCCCGGCGCCTCGGTTGCACGCAACTCCAGGCCCCGACGCTGGGCCTGCCTGAGACTGCGACCGTTCTCGGAACCGGCGACCAGAACGACCCCGCGGCGCCCCGCCTGGATCTCGCGCGCCGCATCGATCACACAGGCCTGGGCGAAGTTGCCACCGAATGGGGTACCCACGGTTTCCGCGAGCGCCGCGCCGAGTCGGCCCGCGAGTTTCCGGCCGGGATCTCCATAGCCCCACGCGCCCCGCAGTACGTAGATCGAATCCGCTCGCTGCAGCAGCTTCGGTGCCCCGGCGTCTTCTCCCGCCCGTTCCAGCGCCGCGATCATCATCTCCAGCGGCTCGGCTGCTTCCCGCGGATCCTCCAGGTGCTGCAAGATCTGACCGACGCCGACCAGTACGGGAATTTCTTGCGGTGAACTCATCCTCTCTCCTCGGGCTAGATTCCCGGAATCACTCCCGTCGGGTTCTCCCCCGCCGCCAGCTTTTTGGCGCGGTCGCTGAGCTGCTGCTCCATCGCCTCACGCCCGATCATGATCACGAAGTCGCCGGCCTTGATCCCGGCGACCGCGTGCTGCGCGAGCTCGTCGAGATCCTGCACCGGAAGCTCGATCCCGGCCGCCTTCATTCCCGACATGAAGTCCTCGAAGGTCGTCTCCGAACCCTCGGGAAACGGCTGCTCGCGGGCGAGTTCGGCCGGTCGGTTGCGTCGCGTCGTCCAGATCCCGGTGGCGAGCATGCCGCCCGACGGGTAGAAGATTGCCGCGCGCAACCGGGTCTCAGCCGCGAGCTGTGCGTCGAGGCATTCCGTGAGAATCGATACCGCCGCCTTGCTCGCCGCGTAAACCGACTGGCCGGCCAACGGTGCAATGCCCCCGTCGCCCGACGACGTGTTCATCACGAATCCCTCGTCGCCCGCCGCGATCATCCGCGGCACGAAGGCCTGAATGCCGTGCATCACGCCACGCACGTTCACGCCGTGCACCCAGGACCAGTCGTTCGGCGTCGTCTCCCAGACATTGAGCTGCGCGACGCTCACGCCCGCGTTGTTGCAGAGCAGGTGACACGCTCCGAATCTCGAATAGGTGTGGTCCGCGAGCGCCTCGAGCGCGTCGAACCGGCGCACGTCGGTCACCAGCGACGACAGCTCACCCAGCGCTCCGAATTCCTCGGCGGTCGCCTTCAGCGCCGGTGCCTCGACATCCGCGAGCACCACCTTCATGCCCTCGCCCAGGAACGCCTTCGCGAGCGCCTTGCCGACGCCGCTGGCCCCACCCGTCACCACCGCCACCCGATCTCGCAATTCGTTCATCGCTTTCGGACTCCCGTGTTCGTGTGAGCCTCACCCCAGGAGGCAAAACGGACCCATCTTATAGCGAAATATATCATTGCACTCGACTATACTTTCTCTACAATTCCTTTCCGTGGCTGGCGACGAATCTTTCAACCTACCGGACTACTTGAAGGAATCCTCGCCCGACTTGTCTCGGCGGGAGCGCCGGAAGCTCGAAATGAGGTCTCGCATTCTCGAGACCGCGCGCGAGCTCTTCGCGGATCAGGGGTTCCGGGAAACCCGGGTCGCCGACGTCTGCGATCGCGCAGACATCGCGCAGAAGACGTTCTTCAATCACTTCCCGACCAAGCTCGACCTGCTGCGCGAGATCGCACACGCGGGCGTCGAACAACTGGTGTTCGATATCGAGGACATCCGCAAGGCCGACCTCGGCACGCCCGAGCGGATCCACCGCTTCTTCGACACCGTGGCCGCGCACATCACGGGAGCGGGCCCGAAGAACCGCGAGCTGCTCGTCGAACTCGTGCACCTGATCAGTGGCGACGCGGCCGAGCGCTCCGAGCAGGTGCGGCGCCTCCACGCCGCGTTTCGGGGCCTGGTCGAAGACGGGCTCGCGCTCGGCGATGTCACCCGGCAACACGACCCCCAGGCTTTGACCGAGATGATCCTCGGCGCTTACTACGTCTTGATCTTCAACTACGCGAATCTGGACGATTTTCCGGTTCGCGAGCGCGGCCACGCGGCGGCTCGGATTCTGGCCGACGCGCTGGCACCCCGCGCGGAGGAAACCCGTGGCACGACGTGAGATCGAGCATGTTCAACTTCCGATTCCCAACGGCTGGTTCGCGGTCGAGTTCAGCCGCGAGCTTCACGAAGGCGACGTGAAGCCGATCCACTACTGTGGCGAAGACCTGGTGCTGTTCCGGACGCGTTCCGGACAGGCCAAGGTCCTCGACGCGTTCTGCTCGCACCTGGGCGCCCATCTCGGACACGGCGGACGCGTCATGGGCGAGACCCTTCGCTGCCCCTTCCACGCCTGGCAGTACGACGGCACCACGGGCCGATGCACCCACATTCCCTACTGCGAACGCGTGCCCGCGAACGCGAAGGTCCGCGCCTGGGATGTCCAGGAAAAGAACGGCCTGATCTGGATCTGGTACCACTCCGAGGGCCAGGCACCGCAGTGGGACTTTCCGCTACAGCCTGCCTTCGAGAACGAAGATTGGAGCGAGCCCCGCACCTTCGACGTGATTCTCGATGCCCATGTCCAGGACACCCATGAAAACAACAACGACTCCGTGCATTTCCTCTATGTCCACGGCGCGTCGGACGTCCCCGAATCAAGCATCAGCTACACGCCCGACAGCACCCACTACCGGATCTCGAGCACCAGTGAGATCGACTACCCGTTCGGCACGTTCAAGATGACGCTCGTCCGCGACTCCTGGGGGCTCGGGCTCAACTGCATGAGCATGGACGGCATTCCGGGAGCGGGGCTGATGATGTTCGCCTCCACGACGCCGATCGACGAGAACAGTGTGCATTCGCGCTGGCTCCTCACCGCGAGCAACAACATGGTCGACATCGCGGGTGAAGAGTTCATGAAGAACATCACCGCCGGGATCAAACAGGACCTCGACATCTGGAAGTACAAGGTCCACCGGGCGAACCCGGTCTTCTGCGAGGGCGATCACTACCTCGCCGACTACCGCAAGTGGGCGCGCCAGTTCTACACCCATCCGGTGGGTGACGTCCGGAAGCCCGGGGACAGCTGACATGAGTCGCTATCTCGTCATTTCGGCCGACGGCCATGCGGGACCCCACGCGGCCGAGTACCGCGACTATGTGGATCCCGAGTACCGTGAGATGTTCGATATCGCGCTGCCGATCCAGATCGAGATGACCGAGGCGGCGGCGAAGAGTTTTCTGGTAGCGGATATCAACCGCGAGTGGCGCAAAGGGCGCGAGAGCGAGCTCTCGGGGGCGTGGAACGCGGAGGCGCGCGACAAGGTCCTCGACGCCGACGGCGTTGCGGCGGAGGTTCTGTTTCCTGACGGCGTCACCGAGATGAACGCGCCGCCGTTCGGCGCTGGCTTCTCGATGGGTCCCGAGAACGTGACCGCGGATCTCCAATGGGCGGGTTGCATCGCGCACAACCGCTGGATGGCCGAGTTCGTATCCACCGCGCCGGAGCGCCGGATCGGGCTCGCCTGCATTCCGATCCTCTGGGACATCGACCGAGCGATCGAGGGCATCCGCTGGGCCCACGAGAACGGGCTGCGCGGTGTCATCCTCCCGCCGCGATGGGGGAAGTTCGACGGCTATCACCACACGCGATACGACCCGGTCTGGGAGATCTGCCAGGACCTCGACATGCCGGTCCACTTCCACTCCGGCCCGGCACCCCTCGAGGAGTATTTCGGGCCGATCCCCGCGCCAGAAGGGCACGTGGTCCAGCCCGGCGCCATGGGCGTCTACATCACCGAAGTGGCGATGTGGCTCACGCGACCGCTGACCTTCATGCTCTGGGGCGGCGTCTTCGAACGCTTTCCGAAGCTCAAGGTCGCCATGGTCGAGGGCACCGCGATCTGGGTGCCGGAATACCTGCAACTCCTCGAGCAACGCTATTCCGAGACCCACTACTCGCAAAAGCTCGGCGACTACCGCAGTCACCTCTCGATGTCACCCGCGGATTACTTCCGGCGCAACGTGCGCATCGGCGCATCCTGCATGCCGCGCCGCGAGGCGGAACTCCGCTACGACATCGGCATCGACTCGATCATGTGGGGAACCGACTACCCGCATCCGGAGGGCAGCTGGCCCTACACGAAGGATCAGATGCTCGGAACCTTCCGCGGGTTGCCCGAGGGCGAGATCAGTCAGATGCTCGGCGGCAACGCGGCCGAGTTCTACAACATCGACACCGAGAAGCTGGCGCCGCTGGTGGCACGCATCGGCCCCGAGAAGAGTGCGTTCCGGACCGCGGATTGATTCAATCGTCCCGAGCCGAGTGGAGATCGGCAGCCCCAGACGGAGGACCCCCATGAGCACCGAGAATACCGGCCCGAAGATCAACCCCGGCGACATCATCCTGTGGCCGATGCTGAAGCTCGACTACGACACCCACCCGGACAAGATCGCTGCGCTGCTGCCGCCCGGCATCGAGCCGAGCACCCGGTCGCAGGTCCACCTCACGGTCTACAATTTCCCGGTTCCCGACGTTCCCGAGTATGGCATTCTGGTCACGGTCGACGCCGACTACGGGGGTGAGCAGGGCTTCTACACCCTCGGCTACGGGATCGACCAGGAATCCGCGATCTTTCTGAGCCGCGACCGGAACGGCCAGCCCAAGCACCCGTGCGATATCACCTACTACCGGATGCTCGATGGCGTGCACGCGCGCTGCGTTCACCAGGGCTATACGTTTCTGGAGTTCGACGGCAAGGTGACCGACACGCTTCCGAACCCCGAGGATCACAGCGAGACCGAGTGGTGGATCAAGGTCTCGCCCGGGGTGGGAATGGCACCCGCCGCAACCTACGACTTCCCGCCCCACGTGGTCCGCGTGCACACCCGATACGGCACCGCGTACAACCAGAAGATCGAGGGCACGCTGACACTGCGTGACAGCCCGTGGGACCCCATCAAGGAACGGCTCCCGATCGAGAGCGAGGTGTCGGCGCGCCTGTGGACACCGAATTCCTTCGAACGCGATATCACGCTCGCGGGAAAACTCAACGCCGAAGCGTTTGCACCGTTCTGCGACACCATCGGCGGATCTCGCTGGCCCGGTGAAAACGGCGGACCGAAGAGGAGCTGAGCACGCTGACATGACGACCAGCACACGAGCGACCGCTCCCGATTCTCGAACCGACCTTCGCTTCATCATCATCGGCGCGGGAATGGCCGGCATTCTGAGCGCGATCAAGCTTCGCGAGGCTGGCTTCGACGACTTCGCGATCTACGAGAAGGCCGATCGCCTCGGCGGAACCTGGCGGGAAAACACCTATCCCGGCATCGCCTGCGATGTTCCGTCCCATATGTACAGCTACTCGTTCGCCCCCAACCCGGAGTGGAGCCATCGCTTCTCGCCGGGATCCGAGATCCAGGCCTACTTCGTGGACATCGCCCGCCGCTACGGCGTGTATGAGCAGATTCAGACGGGCAAGGAGGTCACCCGCTGCGAGTTCGAGGACGGCCGCTGGAAGCTCGAAATGGCCGACGGCTCGACAGACGTAGGGGACTTCGTCATCGCAGCGACGGGCGTCCTCCATCACCCCAACTACCCCGACATCGACGGCCTCGACGACTTCGAGGGCACGATCTTCCACAGCTCGCGCTGGGATCACGACGCGCCGCTGGATGGAAAACGCGTCGGCGTTGTCGGCACAGGCTCCTCTGCGATTCAGATCACCGGGGCACTCGTCGATCGGGTGGCGGAGTTCTCGCTCTTCCAGCGCACGGCCCAGTGGATCATGCCCATCGAGAACCCGGCCTACGACGAACATGAGAAGGTCGAGTTCCGGCGAAATGCCGATGCCATGGGGGTGATCCGAGAGCAGGTCACCCGGGCCTTCGAAGACGGTTTCGCCAATGTCCTGGTCGACGCCGAGTCTCCCCTGATCAAGGCGATCCATACCACCTGCGAGGCCAATCTCGACAACAGCGTGAAGGATCCAGAGCTCCGCGAGAGGCTCCGCCCCAATTATCGGGCGGCGTGCAAGCGTCTGGTCATGTCGGCGGACTTCTACAACGCCATCCAGCAACCCAACGCCAGGCTCGTCACCGAGGGAATTGAACGGGTTGAAAAGTCTGGGGTGCGAACCCTCGACGGGAAGCTCCACGAGCTGGACGTGTTGGTCCTCGCCACCGGGTTCTGCGTCGAACGTTTCATGCGGCCCATGGAGGTGGTGGGCCGCTACGGTGCCCGACTCGAGGACGTGTGGCAGGTGGCCCCGTCCGCATACATGGCGATCTCGATTCCGGACTTTCCGAACCTGTTCATGCTGAACGGTCCCAATGGTCCCGTCGGAAACTTTTCGTTGATCGATATCGCAGAGATGCAGTTCTCATACATCATGCAGCTGGTCGACCTGGTGCGATCCCGCTCGTGCAGCGAGGTGAGCGCCTCGCGTGCGGCGTTGGATCGCTTCGACGCCGAACGCATCGAGGCTGCCAAGTCGACAATCTGGGCCAGCGGCTGCAACAGCTGGTATCTCGATACCAACGGCGTGCCCATGGTCTGGCCGTGGACCTTTGACCGCTTCCGGAAAGAGATGGCCGAGCCGCGTCTCAGCGACTTCGAGATGAAATGATCGGACTTCCCGCGCCAGCGGTCTGCGCGTAAAATCTGAATCGCCAGAGCAGGAGCCCCCCCATGAACTCCGAGCATTGCCTCGTCGAACGCGAGGGCCACGTACTGCTCGTCACGCTGAACCGCCCCGAGGCCAAGAATGCCCTGAGCGGCGGAATGCTGGCGGGGATGTATCGGGCCTGGCGCAGACTCGACGAGGATCCCGAACTGTACGTTGGGATCCTCACCGGCCGCGGCAATGTCTTCTGCGCCGGCGCCGACCTCAAGGCCATGGGGGCCGGCGAGAAGGATGAAGAATTCCAGAAGCTGATGGCCGAGGTGCCGGACCTCCACTGGCAGGCGTTGCTCCGACACAACCGGCCGTTGAAGCCCATCATCGCCGCGGTGGAAGGCTACGCGGTGGCCGGGGGCACCGAGATACTCCAGGGCACCGACATCCGGGTGGCCGCCGAGGACGCGATCTTCGGAGTCACCGAGGCCCGGCTCGGGCTGTTCCCCCTCGGTGGATCCAGCGTGCGGCTGCGGCGACAGATCCCCTACACCCTCGCCGCCGAGATCCTGCTCACGGGAAGACACGTCACGGCCCCGGAGGCGTTGAGCTTCGGCCTGGTGGGCCGCGTCGTCCCCAGCGGCGAGGCTCTCAACGAAGCCAGGAAACTGGCCGCGACGATCTGCGACAATGGCCCCCTCTCGATCCGCGCGCTCATGCGAATGCTGCGCGAAGTGGACGAGAGCTACAGCGAGGCGGACGCCCTGGTCAAAGAACTGGAAATCGGTGGCCCGGTTTTCGCCTCGAAGGACGCCCGTGAAGGACCGCGCGCGTTCGCACAGAAGCGCAAACCCGTGTACACGGGCCAGTAGCGGGAAAACTTTTCGCGGGCGCCTGAGGCGGCGTCTGACGCAGTCGGTTTCAATCCATCCGGAATCCCCTCGAGACCGGACGCAAAAAGGAGATGCACCGTGAGAGCAGCCGTCATGCGCGCCAACAACGCCCCCCTCGAACTCGAGAATGTCGAGATCGACGATCCCGGTCCGGGTGAGGTTCTCTTGAAAACGGCCGCTTCAGGCATCTGCCACAGCGACCTCACCGTGATCGAGGGCGGCCTCCCGGTGCCCCCGCCCTGCATTCTCGGGCACGAACCGGCGGGCATCGTCGAAGTGGTGGGCGAAGGGGTCACGGAGTTCGTCCCGGGCGATCACGTCATCGGCTGCATCACCAACTGGTGCGGCGACTGCAAGTTCTGCACCGGGGGTCGCCCCTACCTCTGCCCCACACAGTTTGCGGGCCGACCCGAGGGATCGAAGTCGCGACTCCGCACCAAAGCTGGAGACCCCATCTTCCAGTTTGCAAACCTGTCTTCCTTCGCCGAGAAGATGCTCTGCCCGGAGCGGTCGTTGGTCAAGATCCGAGACGACATGCCCCTCGATCGCGCGTCGCTGATCGGTTGTGGGGTCACGACGGGTCTTGGCGCCGCACTCAACACAGTGCACATCCCGGCCGGGGCGAGCGTGGTGATCGTCGGTTGTGGCGGCGTGGGACTGGCTGCGCTCCAGGGCGCGCGTATCGTGGGCGCTGGAAAGATCATCGCAGTGGATTCCAAGCGTTGGAAGTTCGATCTCGCCCAGAAACTCGGCGCCACGGACTGCGTCGATGCTACAGACGACGATCCCGTCGCCGCGGTACGCGCACTCACTGGCGGCGGCGCCGACTTCGTCTTTGAGTGCATCGGCCTGGTTCCCACCGTGCAGCAGTCCATCGCCATGACGGGACGGGGTGGAACGACGGTGCTGGTGGGCGTGGTCCCCCTTCAACAGCTGGTTCCGATCTCGGCTGCCGACCTCACGCTGCAGGAGAAAAATCTCACGGGTTCGTACATGGGATCGAACCGTTTTCGCTTCGACATGCCCAAGTACGTCGACTTCTACCTCGACGGCCGCCTGAAGCTCGACGAGATGATCTCGTCGCGTATCGATCTCGGAGAGGTGAACGAGGCCTTCGATCGAATGCGCAAGGGCGAGGCCGCCAGGCAGGTGATCGTCTTCGACTGAGGCGCTGACCGTGTCGGATCGCTTCGTCGTCTGGCTCTCGACCACGCCTGTATTCACGTGGATCATTCGACACGTGGCGTCGCGGCTCGATCCACTGATCTTCAAGGCGAGCAACGGCCGCCTGACGTCGATGGGTGTTCCCACCATGCCCATGCTCTCGATGACCGCGATCGGGCGCCGTTCGGGCGAGGCGCGATCCGTGCATCTCGCCTGTCTCGAACACGAGGGGGACCACCTGGTGGTGGCGAGCGCCATGGGTCAAGAGAGGCATCCCGCGTGGCGCTACAACATCGATGCGAATCCGCAGGTCGAGATTCAAACGCGCGGCGAGCGCTTCAGCGCCCGGGCGCAGGTGCTGACCGACGCGGAGAAGCGGGCTGTGTGGGACGATGTGCGGCGGGCGATCCCTCAGATGGTCGTATACGAGAAGAGAACCGATCGGAATATCCGGGTGTATCGCCTGAGACGGATCGGGGCCCAGGCGACGGCGGACTGAATCCGAGAGAGCAATCGAGGAAGGAGATCTCATGGCGCGGAAGTACAGGGTCATTCAGTGGGCTACGGGCGTGGTCGGGAGTGCGGCTCTTCGAGGCATCGTCAGGCATCCGAAGCTCGAGCTGGCCGGAGTCAAGGTGTACAGCGACGACAAGAAGGGGCGCGACGCGGGCGACATCGTCGGCATCGACAGGACCGGCGTCATCGCGACCCAGGACGTCGACGAAATCATGGCCCTCGACGCCGACTGCGTGCTCTACTGCCCCATGCCCTGGAACCTGGATGAGATGTGCCGATTGTTGGAGTCCGGCCTGCACGTCCTCACGCCGTGCCCCTACTGGTTCCCCTTCATCCAGAATCCGGAGGTGGCGGCTTCGATCAACCGGGCCTGCAAGAAGGGCAACGTCAACATGCACGCCTCGGGTTGCAACCCGGGTGGCATTGCCGAGCGTTTTCCCCTGACGTTCAGCGGGTGGTGCAATCGGATCGACCGGATCACCATGACCGAGTGCGGAGATTGCCGTACCTACAGCTCCGAGGCAGTCATGCGAAATCTCATGAACCTCGGAAGGACACCAGAAGAAGCGTCGAACAACCCTCTCAAGGAGATGCTCGCCCGGAGCTGGTACGAGCCGATCGACATGATCGCCGAAGGCCTGGGCAGCAAGGTCGTTTCCTACCGGGCGGAGCACGACTTCATCCTCGCCAATCAGCCCATCGAGACG
>JAZFUU010000023.1:0-5115 GCA_036447375.1 Myxococcota bacterium | reverse complement strand
ATTCTGCAAGCGCCCGTGCTTTCACAACGAGTACCTTCCGACCTTCAACCGTGGAAACGTCATGCTGGTGGATACGAAGGGAAAAGGTGTAGAGCGCGTGACCGAGAAGGGCGTCGTGGTCGACGGCCGAGAATACGAGTTGGACTGTCTGATCTACGCCAGTGGCTTCGAGGTCGGAACCGACTACACGCGGCGGGGAGGATTCGAGGTCTACGGACGCGGTGGTCAGGCTTTGACGGAGAAGTGGGCCGATGGGGTCCGCACACTCCACGGCATGCACACCCACGGATTTCCGAACTGCTTCTTCATCACGAGCATTACGCAGTCTGGCTTCACGGTGAACTTCACCCACATGCTCGGTGAGACGGGCAAGCACCTCGCCTTCATCATCAAGCGTGCCCTCGACAAACGCCTCCAGACGCTCGAGGTCAGCGAAGAAGCCGAGTCCGAGTGGGTCGAGACGATCCTACGCAATGCGCACCTCGGTGACCTCCAGCAGACCTGTACGCCCGGCTACTACAACAACGAAGGTCAGCCTGGAGAGATCAGCCGCCAAAACTTCTTTTTCTTCGGCGGACCCATGGAGTTCATGAAGATCCTCGAGGACTGTCGCGCCAACGGCGGCATGAAGGGGATGGAGCTGAGCTAGAGACCCGGCCGATGATTCAACCAAGGAAGGTCGCGCAATGGGACAGAGTTTCTTCGATCCGTCTCGGCACAAGTGGCGGAAAGTGACGGGCGAACCCGGACTTTCCTACAAGATAAGCCACGAATACACGATTCTCGGGGTTGACCTGTCCGCCGGTACCCTCGACATGGTATTGCGGTGGTCCGGAGACGGCGGTCATTGCCCGATCCACAGACACGTCGCGACCACGACCGTCCTCGTGCTCGAGGGTGAGCAGCATCTGTGGGATCTCCATCCGGACGGCACTCGCGGTGAGCCGACGGTGCGGCATGCGGGCGACTACGCCCTGACCGTGGACTCTCCGCTGCCGCATCTCGAGCGAGGGGGCGAGGAGGGAGGCATCGTCTTCTTCGGCAATCATGCCAGCGATGGGCGCCTGTATGAACTCTACGACGAGGACCTGAAGGTCGTGATGGATGTCACGATGGAATCTCTGGTAGCCGACTGGAAGGAGAACGCCTGAGTCAGTAGCTGCGTGGCAGGCCGAGTACGTGCTCCGCTACGAAGTTCAGGATCATCTCGTTCGAAATGGGCGCGATGCGAGACATGCGGCTCTCGCGCCAATACCTCTCGACATTGCACTCCTTCGCGTACCCCATTCCGCCGAAAGTCTGCATGGCGCGATCACAGGCTCTGAAAGCCGCCTCGCTCGCGCGGAGCTTTGACATGTTGGCGAGCGCACCGACGCTCTCGCCATTGTCGAACGCCCAGGCCGCTTTCTGCCACAGCAGCTCGGCGGCTTCTAGTTCCGAGTACGAGTCGGCGAGTGGATGCGCGATCGCCTGGTTCATCCCGATCGGCCGATCGAAGACCTCACGCTTCTTCGCGTAGTGCACCGCCTTGTCGAGGGCTTGCCGCCCGATACCCACGGACTCTGCGGCCAGCACGATGCGCTCGGGATTGAGCCCGTCGAGAAGACATCGAAATCCCTGGCCGACTTCGCCGACGACATCTGCGTCTTCGACGGAAAGATCGTGGATGAAGAGCTCGTTGGAGTCGACTGCATTGCGCCCGCACTTGTCGATCGGGCGAATTTCGACGTGGTCGGGATCCAGGTCGACCAAGAAGAGTGTCATTCCGTGCAGCGGCTTCGCGCACTCCTCGCGCGGCGTGGTGCGCGTAAGCAGCAGGCACTTCGAAGATTCCTGTGCCTTGGTGTTCCAGATCTTCTTGCCGTTGATGATCCAGCGCGACCCGTCTCGCCTCGCGAACGTCCGAATACGAGAGGTGTCGGTGCCCGCGTCATCTTCGGTGACACCGAAAGACACGTGGAGATCACCGCTCGCGGTGGGCGGAAGAGTCCGCTGTTTCAGCTCTTCGGATCCGTGGTGGATCACCGGACCCATTCCGAAGATCGAGAGATGCAGCGCCGAAGCCGCGTTCTGGACTCCCGCGCTGTGCGCCACGGTTCCCAACAGCACCGAGGCGTGCATGATTCCCAACCCCGCGCCGCCGTAGCGTTCGGGGACGATGATCCCGATCCAGCCCTGCTCGGCGAACGCGTTGTAGAACTCCCAGGGAAATTCGCGCTTCTCGTCGTGGGAGCGCCAGTAGGCGTCGTCGAATTTCCCGGCGAGACGGCGCGCCTCGTGCCGGATATTCTCGAGTTCGGGATCGAGTGAGAAGTCCATCTCCGTATCCTACCGCGCGACGGGGCTGCGAGACGAGTCGAAGAACCCGTCCATCGGGGCAGGTCTCACTTCGGATCGTGCCCGTACTCGCGGTGATCGCGAAAGTTCGGCTTCCGCCCCTCGGCGCGCGCACGCACGGATTCCTCGAAGTTCTCGGTCGTGAGTCGGACGTAGAGCTGCGCGTGGCCCTCGTGATTCATGTGGGCATGGAGCCCCCCGGCATCGAGGCCCGCCCACAACAGTTGCTTTGTGAGCTCCACGCCGATGCGGCTGTAGCCGATGATCCGCTCGGCGAGCGCATAGCAGTTATCGAGGAGCGCCTCGGGCTCGGCGACGCCGGAAACAAGGCCAATGCGATCCGCTTCCTCGGCGTCGACGTCGCGCCCGGAAAGCATGATTTCGAATGCGCGCGAAGAGCCAATCGCACGGGGCAGGAGATACGAGAGTCCGAGTTCCGCAGCGGTGAGGCCGTTGTTGATGCCGGCCGCGCGAAAATAGGCTTGGCTGGAGGCGATGCGGATGTCGCACGCCGTCGCCAGGCAGAGCCCCCCGCCGATCGCGGCACCGTTGATCGCGCCAATCACGGGCTGGTGCATATCGCGAATCGACAGAATCACCTCCTCGAGAATCCGGAGAGCCCGTCTGGCGATCGTGGGCACCGTCAAACCGGCGATGTGCGGAACGATGCCGTCGTCCTGATGATCCGCTCCGGAGCTGAAGCCCTTGCCCGCCCCGGTGAGAACCACGACCCGCGTCTCGTTGTCGAAGCTGATCTCGCGCAGGGCGTCGCGCAGCGGAATCATCACGTCAAAGGCCATCGCGTTCATGCGCTCGGGACGGTTCATCGTGACGAGGGTGATCTTCGGGCGGGGCTTGCTGATTTGGATGAAGGACACGGGGCTCTCCTGATTTCCGATGAAAGGGTCGGGGTAGAGACGATACCGCGCTCTTCCCGCCTACTTACACGGCAGGAAGCGCACCGTTGTCTCGAGATCTCTCAGCACGCTTTTCAGCGCGGCCACAGCGTCGTCGACATCGGCCTCGGAGGTCTCGTCCGAGAGCGAAAATCGCACGGCGCAGTGGGCTTCCTCTTCGGACCTTCCCATCGCCATGAGCACGTGGGTCGGCTCCGGAGATCCGGACTTGCAGGCCGAGCCCGAAGACAAGGATACGCCGTAGCGATCGAGGGCCATGACCAGCGATTCGCCGCGCAATCCGGGCAAGGTCAGGTTGAGCGTGTTGGGGAGCCGGCGTTCGCGCGCGCCGTTGAGTTTCGCGTCCGGCACGAGTTTACGTACACCGTCCTCGAGGCGATCGCGTAGGGCGCACACGCGCTCTCCTCGGGAGACGGCCAAGATTGCCAACTCGGCCGCCCGACCGAAGCCCACGATCCCCGGCACGTTCTCCGTGGAGGCCCGCAGTCCGGCCTCCTGCTTGCCGCCGTGAATCAGGGGCTCGATCTCGATGCCCTTCTTGACGTAGAGAGCGCCCACGCCTTTGGGCCCGTGGAGCTTGTGTCCCGAGAGACTCAGGAGATCGACGTCGAGGTCCTGCGCGTTCACGGCGATCTTCCCGGCGGCCTGCACCGCGTCGGTGTGGAAGAACGCGCCCCGCTCGTGCGCAATCGAGCAGAGCTCGGCAATCGGCTGGAGCGTACCGACCTCGTTGTTGGCCAGCATGATCGAAACCAGAATGGTCTCATCGCGTAGGGCGCGCCGCAGCACATCCGGGTGCACGCAGCCGTCCTCGTCCACCGGCAGGTAGTCGACCCGAAAGCCCTGGCTCTCCAGAAAACGGCAGGTCCCGAGTACCGCCGGGTGTTCCACGACCGAGCAGATGACGTGGTCGCCTTTCTCGCGGTACGCGGCCGCGACACCCTTGAGCACCAGATTGTCGGACTCGGAACCGCTTCCGACGAAGAACACCCGCCGCGGGCGCACTCCAATCAGGCGGGCCACCTGGCGGCGCGCCGTCTCGACCGCCTGGCGGGCATCGCGACCGACGCCGTGGATGCTCGACGGGTTTCCGTGGTGTTCGCCCAGATAGGGGAGCATCGCCTCGCGAACCGCCGGCAGCACCTGCGTCGTGGCGTTGTTGTCGAGGTAGATGCGCCGCTGCGGCTTTCTGGGCTTCACAACGCGGACACGGAGCGAGTCGACTGACTCAGCGGCAGTCGCGCGGGCGACCTGATCGGCGGATCCCGCCTCGATCTTGGTCACCTCACACAGGAGAGCCTTGTAGACCGGGAAGCCGGTGATCGCGTCGGCGTTCTCGAGGTCGGTCAGCTCATTGACGTTCGATTTTTGCCATGCCACCGGGCCCACCGGGCCGCCCCCGCCCATGCTGCACTCCACGGCACCGCGGACGATGTCGGTGGTGACCCGGGCTCGGAAGGAGACGGCACCCCGCAGCGTGCGCACCTCGACCAGGTCGCCGTTCTGGATGTCTCTGGCTTCGGCATCGTCGACGTGGAGGTCGATCGTGGGCTCCGGGTGGTCCACCACGAGACCACGAATGCCGTGGTGCTGGGAGCGGAAGTCCGTGTGGGGACGAGCGCCCGAGTTGAAGACCAGCGGGTAGGATTCCGACAGCGCCGGGTTGCCGAGCGGCCCCTCGCTCGGCTCGGTGTAGATGGGGAGCGGGTCGTAGCCGTAATCCGCCAGCCGGGTCGATTCGAGCTCGAACTTGCCCGTGGGCGTGTCGAATCCCGGCCGGCCATCGGGCCGCAGCCGGCCCTTCTTCCACTTCTCGTACTCCATGATCGGCGAAGGCAGTGACACGCTTCCGCCGGCCTCG
>JAZFUU010000022.1:0-17832 GCA_036447375.1 Myxococcota bacterium | reverse complement strand
TCGGCGAGCCGTTGCGCGCTTTCCCTCTCTGCGGGTGCCAGCGATGGAAGCGCCAGGATCTCTTCGGGCGATCCGGTTCGCGCCTCGGGAAGTCGACGTGCCAGGGCTTCGCGCAGGGCTCGTGACAGGGCCGCGGCCTCGTCCTCGCGGTCGCCTCGGTCCCGTGCGGCCTCGGCTTCCTCGAGGGCCGGACGCGCGCCCCCGGATCGGCGACGTCGTGTGACGGCCCAAATCGCGCCCGCTCCCAACGCGAAAACAAATGCCCAGGTGCTTCGGGATCGATCACTCGTCCAAGTGCGGGGGGCCGCCGGTGAGACCCGGACAGGGGGTTCGCCCAGGTCGGCTTCCGTTGGCGCTCGCTGGGGTTCGGGTGGCATCACGCGGACCTCCACAGCGGGTGCGGAGACCGTGGCGTAGCGGCCCGTTTCGGGGTCGAAGTACCAGATTCGAATTTCTGGCAGCAAGAGTTTCCCGGTCTCTCGGGGCACCACGTCGTAAGAAAAATGACGACGCACGGATAGGCTCGCTCCGGAATCCAGGTGCAGCTCCGGGGCCCGCGGAAACCAGTCGGTATTGGCCGGCGTCTTGAACCCCGCGATGGGATCGGGAGCATCCCAGAGATTCCCGGGGCCCCTCAGTGTGATGGCCAGTCGGACGCTCTGGCCCAGGGCTATCGCACGGGGCTCGACGATTGCGTTCATGACAATGGGGCCGATCAGTCCGGAGAAATGCGGGGGTCGTCCCGGTCGTGGTGCGGCAACGATCTGGACGGAACCGTCGGGGACGGGTGCGATGTACGCCGGGGCTCCGGGCAGGTTGCAGCGCAGGCCCGCGCTGCGAAGCGAAAACGAGCCGGTTTGTTCCGCGAACAGGGCGCGCCGTTCCCTGCGGTCGTGGTAGCGAATGCCCGCGCGCTTCACCGGCTCAGGCTCTAACCTGCCGGGCAGGCTCTCGGTGCGAAAGCCCGGAAACGACGGCGGAACGATCCACTCGACCGACACGACGTCTTCACGGCTCAGGATTCGCACCCGGTACTGGATTTGCTGGCCCGGCACGGCTCGGTCGGGCTCGACGACGACCGATGCCATGCAGGGTACCGGGTCTTCGGCGCGCGCCGCGTGCGAAGTGCTTGTCCCCGTGATGGCGGCAAAGGCTGCCAGGCCCCAGCTCAGGGGCCGATGTCGACTCACCAGGCCAGGCCGGACGGTCGTCGGTATTTGTTTCGGTCCCGTCCGGACCGGAATCCGCGGGTCGGGTCGTCGATCACCCGGTCCAGCAGGCGCGCGCGCTCGGCTTCGCTGGGTGTCGGCCCGGCGACATCGGACGTCGCGGGGACGAGATCCGGCTCTGTCGTTTCCGGGGGCGATGCGTCGGCCGGCGACGTGCTCCGGCCGGACTCTTCCTCCGGGCGGGGTTCGGGGGGTGAAGGCGGTGGCCGCACCTCCAGACCGAGTAGCGTCCACTCCAGATTGAATCGCGTCTGTGAGTCGCCGGGCGCGAGGGCGAGGCTGTCAAAGAAGGCATCGCGCGCGGTCTCCAGATCCCTCTGCTCGAGCGCCGCCACGCCCAGGTTGTAGTAGGCGAGGGCGGCCAGTTCCGGTTCGCGGGCGAAGACGGCGGCGGCAACGAAAGCGCGCGCCGCGGACTCCGGTTCGCGCTCTTCGAGGCGCGCCAGGCCGAGGGCCAGCCACTGGTACGCATTGTCGAGGTTTGCGCCAAGCCGGTTCGAACGCTTCACCTCAGCGTTCCTATTCACTATTTCAATTGACGTGGCGGTCTCTCCGCTCGCCCGCGGAGCCGGAGCGGCCGCGGTCAGCAGGGTGACGGCCATCAGACTGGCGGCGGCGACCGCACGGCGGGGCCGCAGCCAAGATTTCGGTCGCGAAAGCATCGGTCGCGGGAGCATTTCGGCCAGCAACAGCAAGAACGCGACGGCGACGAGGGGGGCCACGCGCACGGCGTCGACCCGCCGGGGGACGGGAGCCCCGTGGCTCGCAGCGGCGTCGCGTCGAATCGATGCCGCGGCCCGGGCGAAATCGAAATCGCCCCAGCGATCGCCCGCGAATACCTCCCCATCGGTCGCGTCGGCGAGTCGCTCCAGGCGGCTCCGGTCTCGTCGAGTCAGAATGGTTTGCCCGGTTCCGTCGCGCAGCGGCACCCCATGGTCTGGAATCTCGGCTCCCAGGTCCGACCCCAGCGCCGCGGCCAATACGCGCACGCCGGCGGCGGTGGCCCGGGCGACTCCCAGATCCCTTCCGCGCTCGGGATCTTCCCCATCGCTCAGCACGAACACGATTCCCGGCCGTTCGCTCGCCGGAGCGAACGCGGTGAGCGCGGCTTCGATACCGGCACCCAGATTCGAACCGGCGGGGGTCACCAGTCCCGTGTCCAGCGATGAAAGAAACTCGACCAGTGCGCCGCGATCGGGAGTCAGGGGTGCGAGCAGAAGGCCCCGCGATCCGAAAACGGCGAGCCCCGCGCGATCTTCGCTGCCGAGTCGTGCGAGTAGCTCCTGGGCCGCGCGCCGGGCCCGGTCGAGGCGGCTCGGGGGCACGTCGCGCGCGTCCATGCTGCGCGACACGTCGACCAGAAAAACCACGTCGATTCCGCTGGCCGGCACGAGGATCACGCGTTTTCCCAACCGGGGTCCCAGCAAGGCCAGTCCGATCGCGATCAGGGCCACCAGCAGAGCCACGTCTCGCGCGCGGTTGCCCACTTCCAGCTTCGCCACCGGGCCCAACAGCACGCACCGGCGACGTCTCGAGGACCACCCGGCCCAGCCCAGAGCCAGGGCGCCGAGAGCGATGACTCCGATCACTGCCGTGACCCACTCCGGATGGACGAGCCAGGTCGGCTGGATGAGCCACGCGGCGGGGACGAGCTCGATCGCGCTCACGGTAGGCGCCTCCGGGCGACCCGGCCTATGGCGATCTCGGCCAACAGCAGGCAGCCCGCCAGGGCGGTCAGGGGCTCGGGGCGCGGAGAGTGACGCAGACGTGGAGGCCGAACGCGCCGGACGCGCTCGAGTGAGTCGATGTCTGCATAGACCGCTTCGAGGTCGCCCGGCCGGCGGGCCCAAAAAAAGCGGCCGCCGGTGGCAGCGGCGATTTGTTCCAGGGCGGCGACATCGACATCGTGGCGCTCGAACACCGGCCCGCGGTTCGACGCACCGCGTTTCGCCGCCATCGTTACGTCGTCTCCGAAGGAGCCGATTCCCACCGTGTGGACGCGGATCCCCTCGGCCGCGGCCAGCCTCGTGGCACTCGCGACCGACACAGCTCCCGCGTTGCTGCGGCCGTCGGTGAGCAGCACAGCGACCCGACCGGCACCGCCGGCACCCGAGCCGCTGCCCAGGGCCCGCCGCACGGCCAGGACCAGGGCGTCGCCGAGGGCCGTGGCTTCGCCGGCGACCCCGGCGTCGACTCGTTCCAGCGCCGCCCTCAGCACGGCCCCGTCGCTGGTGAGCGGGCACTGCGTGAAGGCGGACTCGCCGAATACGATGAGGGCGACGCGATCGCCTGCTTCGGCCCGGTGTTCGGCGAAGCGAGCGACGACCTGGCGTGCCAGGTCGAGGCGCGTGCGCCACTCGCCCCCCACCTGGGTGTCGAGGGCGCGCATGCTCCCGGACGCGTCGATGGCCAGCACCAGATCCAGTCCGGTTCCCGGCTCGGGCGGGCTGCGGTGGACCGCAACGGGTCCGGCCAGGACCCCGGCCAGACACACGAGGCACAGGGCGCGCAGTCCCAGCGACAGGATCCGGACCGGGTCCTGTCGATAGGCTCCAGCGCTCCGCGCCTCGCGAATTCCGGGCCACGCGATCGCGGGCGGTCGTGTCCGGGCCGCGACCACGAGAGCCGCCATCACCACGACGGACAGCAGCAGCCAGGCCGGATGTTCGAGGGCGTCGAGGCCGGATTTCTCCAGCAGATTCGCGACAAAATCGATCACTGCCGCGACTCCGGGGGAATCGTGTCTTCGACGAATGTCTCGGCCCGGGTGACCAGATCCTCCACGCGCTCGGCCACCGCCGGACGATTCGTATCGGGACTCTCGGGACGAAAGCGGAATTCATCGAGCCCGGCGAGAATCGACAGGAAGGCGGGCCAGCGGGAAGTGGCCGCGAACGGCGGCGTCGCCTGCTGGAGTTCTTCGGTGGTGCGCGCGATCGCGACGGCATGGAACCGAGCATCCATGTAGCGACGCATGGCAGTCGCCACCCCGTGGGCCGTGTCCAGGGGGTCGTCGCTGGCTCGCGATCGGCTCAGTTCCGATCGCGCGCGGATCCATGGCGATTGGAGGGGCGCGAGTTTCAGGGCGGAACCCTGTGTGCGGTCATGGCGTCGTCGCCTCACCCATGCAACCAGGCCCACGCCGGTGAGCGCCGCGACGGCGCCGGCAACCGCACCCGCGGCCGCGGAGGGCCACCCCCCGCCTCGGCGCGGGAGGGTTTCCATCCCCTTCGCCCCGAACGGGGTCACCTGATAGGGGTACTCCGGGAGTACCGACGTCACTTCCAGGGGAATTTCTCCGACGCTGACGACCTGAGTCTCGCCTTCGGGACTCTCGACGGTGACGCTGCCGCGGGGCCAGCGGAAGCTGCCGACTTCACGGGCCCGAATCCGAATTCGGGTGCGATGGATCCAACGCGATCCCTGTTTCGCGATCGGGAGCTTCTCCGTCCCGAGAACCCAGAACCCCGGGACCGTTCGCGGCGGCTCGTAGGGTCGCATTGCGGCACCGGCCGGGGTTACGACCGCCAGGTCGAGGTTCGCGACGGCGCCCACGCCCACCCGCGGCGGTTCGAGGACGAGTGTGGCCCTCGGCGCCGTCGCTGCGCCGAGCAGCGGCGGAACCGGATCTTCGCTGCAAGCCGTCGCCAGCAGGGCGGCGAGGACCCATCCCGCCCGTTTGGAAACCCGATCACTCGGCGCCGCCTTCATCGGACGCCTCCGGAGCCGAGCCTTCCAGATCGCCGGGCGGCGCGGTTCCGAAAGAAACTCCCCAGCGCAAACAGCGGGTCGCGGTCGGTTCGTATCCACAGGGTGTCGGCACCGCATCGGCGCAGGTCTGCCTCGATCCGGCTTCGCCACGCCGAGCAGGCCGCGCGGTATCGATCGCGCACCCGACGCGAACCGGAATTCAGGACGAGGACCCGGCCCGGTCGCTCGGGATCCATGACCCGGATGGGTCCCGCGTCCGGGAGAGTTTCCTCGCGCGGGTCGACCACCACCGCTGCCACGACATCGTGGCGGCGGGCCAGCTCGCCGAATTCTGTCCCCACCGCCGAGTTCTTTGACGCCGGGAACTCTGATGCGGGGAACATCTCGGGGTCGCGAAAGTCGGAGATCACGACCACCACCGCGCGCCGCCGCGTGGCCGCAAAGACCGCTCGGAGTCCGGCTCCGATCCGTGTGTCTCCGCGGAGCGCACCGTCGGTCTCGAGGGCGGCTCGAATGACACGCAGACTGTGGGCGCCGCCGCGGCCGATCGGCACCTGTCGGCGCACGGCCTTGTCGAATACGACCAGCCCGACGCGGTCACCGGCCCGCCCGGCGGCCGCGGCCATCAGCGCGAGCGCGTGGGCGCCGGTGGAGGCCTTTGTGGGTCCCGTGCTTCCGAAGTCCATGGAGGCGGACACGTCGAGCAGGAACAGCAAGGTCTGGTTGCGCTCCTCCCGAAACTGCTTGACGAAGGGTTCGGCACTGCGCGCGGTGGCATTCCAGTCGATGCTTCGGATGTCGTCTCCTGGGACGTAGGGTCGCGATTCCTCGAACTCGAGTCCCCCTCCCCGAAACGCGCTGGTGTAGTTTCCCGCGAACAGTCCCGTTGCCTCGCGGCGACTCCGAACGAGCAAGAGGCGGGTGGCGCGGGAGAGATCCGCCGATGAGACATCGGTCTCCCACACATTGGCCTCCTTCGGTTTGAATTCAGAATCAGTCTGGGAATCGGAATGGGTTCGTCATCGGATTCAAAACTCAGGGTGTCGGGACGGCGGCTAACACGGCCTCGACGACCGTCTCCGGTCCGATGCCGTCGGCTTCGGCTTCATAGGTCACGATGACGCGGTGGCGCAGAACGTCCCGGGCCACGCGCTTCACATCGTGGGGCGTCGCGAAGTGTCGTCCGTCGAGGAGCGCGCGGGCGCGCGCTGCCCGCACCAGATACATCGACGCCCGTGGCGATGCGCCCAGGGCGACGCAGGATCGGGTCGAGTCCGAGCGCGTTTCGATCTGCGCTCCGGCGGCAGCCGGGTCGCGAGTGGCCCGGGCCAGGCGCACCGCGTACGCCACCAGGGGCTCCGCCACGTGCACCTCCGCCGCACGGCTTCGCAGCGCTCGCAGGGTTTCGGCGTTCACGATGGGGCGGACCGACGGCGGAGGCAGGGCGTCGCGGTGCACGATCTCACGTTCTTCTTCCTCGGCGGGGTAGGGCACCACCAGTTTGAGTAGGAAGCGATCGATCTGGGCCTCCGGAAGCGGGTAGGTTCCCTCGAGTTCTACGGGGTTCTGGGTGGCCATGACGAAGAAGGGATCGGGAAGGGGCAGGGTTTCTTCGCCGATGGTCACCTGCCGCTCTTCCATCGCCTCGAGAAGCGCCGACTGGACCTTGGCCGGCGCGCGGTTGATCTCGTCGGCCAGCAGAATGGGCGTGAAGATCGGGCCACGCCGGATCTCGAAGCGGCGTTGGTCCGGCACGTAGACGGGGGTGCCGATCAGGTCGCCGGGAAGCAGGTCGGGAGTGAACTGGATGCGCCCGAAGCCGACACCCAGGACCTCCGCCAGCGTGCGGACCGCCGTGGTTTTCGCCAGACCCGGAACCCCTTCTACCAGGACGTGACCGCCGGAGAGCAGGGCCACGAACAGGCCCTCGATCAGACCGCGTTGGCCGACGATGACGCGGCCCATTTCTTCGGCGAGCCGCCCGAGGATTTCTTCGGCTTTTTCGACGGGCTCGGCGTCCATGGGGCCCAGTGTAACCCGCTCCCCCGCTTCCTAGCGGAGCCGTCGAAGCAGGCGCGTCGTACTCAGGCCCGGAACCTCGCGCAATCGCACGACTCGGCCCCCCCAGCTCTCTACTTCTTTGCGTCCGACGATCCGGTCCAGGGGCCAGTCGCCTCCCTTGGCGAGGACGTCGGGTCGCAGCACCCGGATCAGTCCCAAGGGGGTGGCCTCTCGGAATCGCACCACCCAGTCCACGCACTCGAGGGCGGCCAGGATCTCGGCGCGCTGGCGTGCCGGAACGATCGGCCGCCCCGGGCCCTTCAGCCGCCGTACACTCGCGTCGGTGTTCACCGCGACGATCAGGCGGTCGCCCAAGCGTCGGGCGGCCTCGAGCGAGCGGACATGACCCGTGTGCAGCCAGTCGAAACATCCGTTGGTGAAGACGATGCGTTCGCCCCGCCGGCGGGCGGCCCGAACGGCTCGGGTCAGGGATGCTCGCGTGACGAGCTTGGATCGAGCCACCCGGGGCGCGTTCCTCACGAATCGCTCGGCGGCGTCTCGGACCGGTCGTCCGAGGAGTTGGGGCGGTCGGCGGGGGGCGGCTTGGGCCGGCGGTCGACCCTTTCGATCATGGCCTGGATGCCCTTCACCATTCGGAGGGGTAGTTCAGCCAGCATCTTACCGCCCTCGATCACCAGGCCCGGGGGGCTCGTGGCCAGCGACCGCAGGGGCACCAGTTTTGCCTTCGGCTCGGCCCAGGTTCCCGTGAGCTCGAAGTAAGCCGCCATCAGACTGTTGTCGGAACCCAGCAGCAACAGGCCCAGAATAGGGATTTTCCCAAGTGCTCGACCCATCTGACGGAACAAGATCAAGGTCACCTGCGCGTGCAGCGGGTGGGACGGGTCCACGAGATCGACTTCGCCTTCCACGAGCACCCGCATCTCCGGGCCATCGAAGGTGAAGTCATGGGTCTTCAAGTGCCCCTCCGAAAACTCGAGAACGGTCTCTACGCGGTCGTAGCGGATCAGCGGATCACTCGCCGCGGGATTGAACGCTTTGCTCTCCCGGACGATCGCGACCATGGCGGGGAGCGACTGGCGAAACGCACCCTGGGTGATGCGAACCGCAAAGGTCCCCTCCGGGCTGGCAAGCAGGGACTGCTCGGGCTGGAGCGATGCTCGAAAAGAGCCCGAGAGATCGACGCGCCCGGTGGCCAGACCTTCAGGCATCCCCACCGCCCGGCCGAGTGTCGCCACGTCGCCGCCGGTCACTTCGAGGCTTCCGTGGCACGCGACCCTGTTCGCATTCCGGAGGTCGAGCCCAACCCAACCGCCCAGACGCCCGCTTGGAGACAGATCGATCTGCAGGTCCACGATCTGCAACTCGCTGCCAAACGCCCGCACGCGACCCTGGGCCGCGGTCTGGAACCAGGTGGGCCCCTCCACAGCACCGATCGAAAAGCGTCCCCTTGCCCAGGCGCGTTCGCCGTCGAGGCTCAGGGGGGGGTCGGAATCGAGCACGGGTGAACCGGATTCGGCCTTCGGAGAGACCGACGGACTGGCGGCGAGGCGCACCGAGAACGCGACCTCGGGTTCGACACGCCAATCGGCGTCTCCTCGAATCGGAACGCCTCCCCAGGTTCCCTCCTCGGCCACGATGTGTACACCGTAGTCGCGAAGCTCGATGAGGGCGCGAAGGTTCGCAATCGGCCACAACAGCACCGGGTGTTCGAGGAGGTCGAGTTCCAGTTGGCCCTGAATGGGGCTCCCCGAGGGCTTCCCGGTCGGGCTTTCGAGCGAGATCCGGTGGAGGATCTTCCACAGGCTGCGAAAGCCCGGCAGCGGGATCGGGTCGGATCGCACCCGGTCGAGCTGGGCGTGGGCGGCGAGCATATTCGAGACACCGGTGAAGGTCAGGTCGAGTTTTGGAAGCTGGCGCCCCCGGAAGTCGGCGCGGACTTCGCGCAATTCGATGCGGTCCTCACTCCAGGCGATGCCCCCGCTCATCCCTTGGAGCCAGGTCGCATCCCCGAATCGAATTCGCATCCCCGAGAACTTGGCCTCTCCGGCCCAGCCGCGGAAAAACGTCGGCGCGGTCCCCTGGGACGTCCGCGTCTCCATGTCGATCGTGCCGCTCACGAAGCCCTCGAGGTGCACGTCGGGGGACAGCGCGCGCAGATAGGGCGCCACAGCCGGAAGTGCCAGGGAAGTCACCTTTAGGGTCGCGCGAAGGGTTCCGTTGCGAGACAGCCGGCTCTCCCATTGGAGTGTTCCCCGATCGACAGCCCCGTCGAAGATCCGAGCCCCCAGGGTCAGCTGAACGTCGCCGCGGATCCGCCCATGACGGAGGCGTCCATGGATGCCCTGGAAGAGCAGCGAAACCGGCTCCTGGGCGCGTCCGTGTCGATCCGCTCCCTGCAAGTCGGCACCGCTTGAGTCCTGGGCGTGGGTCAGCGCGTCAATGAAGTGAATGCCACCGTTGCGAATCGCGAGGCGGTCCGCCCCGAACGGTGCGTCGAGCAGGGATCGGAACGCCGCTTCGAGGGCGGTCAGAGGCTCCTGCGAGGTCGGTCCGGGCGCCGGATTTCCGAGCGAGGAAAAGGAGGCCGGGAGTGGGGGTGACCAGGTGCCGTCGACGCGGCGCTCGATGGACAGGCGCGGTCCATCCAGGAGCAGGCGGCCCAGCTCGATGCGCCCGAACAACAGAGGCACGAGCTTGACCCGGGCCACGGCCCGGGAGATCCGAAGCCGAGGCCCACCCGCATGGCGCCAGAGTTCGACATCGAAGGCCTCGATCTCGATTCCGAAGCCGAAGTTCACGCGCAGGTGGCCGATGGAGGCGGGGCTTCCGATCGATTCGGAGAGGCGCTCTTCGGCCTCGGCGCGGAGGCCCTCGGACCCCAGTTGCGATGAGACGTTGGAGGCGAAAGCCAGCGCCAGAGCGATGACGGCCAAGCCCAGGCCGATGCTGGCAATCCATCGACGCACAGGTCCCTCGAGGGGGGCTCAAAAGCTAGCGGTTCTCGTCGAGAGCAGTTCCGTGCCCCGCCTCGGAGAGATTATCCGTCCCCCAAGCTGCGGCTCGCCTGCGTGTTCACGGCCCCTCGCTAGACCCAAACGATGCTGCGTTCGCGTGCGTCCAGCTGCGCATCTGCGGGTTTCTCCAGCGGTTGTTCCGAGGCGGGGCCAAAACAGGGAAACGCGGCCAAGCCCGCATTCCGACTAAAGAAATGCACGGTTCGGACGAAACATCTGCCTGTAAGAAGCACCAAAAGTGCACGAGAACTCGAGCGAGTCAGTCAGGGAGTGCGACGGCATGGACATGAATAACGAAACGCCGCGACGCCGGAATCGGGTGCGGGAGCTACGTGAAAACCGGCTCATGACCCAGGCCCAGCTCGCGCGCAAGGCGAAGGTTGCGCTCCGGACCATCCACAGCGTCGAGAAGGGAATGAATTGCCGGATGGATACCAAGCGCAAGATCCTTCTGGCCCTGGGCCTTCGTTTCGAAGACAAAGACCAGGTCTTCCCTCCCGTCGAAAGAACCGATCGAGGCGGCTTCGTTCCCCAGTACTAGGCGACGCCGCCTCGCCCGACCTGCCTGCGATTTCCTTCGATTCCTGATTCTCCAGAAAATTCGATACCCTAGCGCCCTGTACGGGGCATGAACGCCCGCCGGAAGGGGGACGGTCATTCCGGATCGCGTCACACTTCTGGCCGATGTTGCCGAGATCGTTTCTCGCTCCCACGACTTGGATGAGACGCTCAGCAATGTCGTCGACCTCGTGGCCAAGCGCCTCGATGCCGACGTCTGTTCGATCTATCTGCTGGCCGGCGCGGATCTGAAACGCCTGAGACTCAGCGCCACAGTGGGACTTCACCGGGAAGCGGTGGGCCGGGTCGAACTGCGCTTCGGGGAGGGACTCGTCGGGCTGGCAGCGCAGCGCCGCGAGCCCGTCGTCATCGAACACGCCCACGAACATCCCGACTACCGCTATTTCCCCGAGACCGGGGAGGAGCGCTTTCAGTCGCTGATGGCGGTGCCGCTGATCGTGCGGGGTGTGCCGATCGGGGTTCTAGCGGTTCAGACTCGAGTCCCGCGGAGGTTCGAAGGACAGGACGTCGGGGCGTTCCAGACCTGCGCCCAGCTGATTGCGCCGGTGGTGATGAACGCGCAGCTGCTGTCGATGGTGGGGGAGAGCGACGAGCAGCGGGTGATCGCCATGGGCGCGCTCGCCGACTCCGGAATCCCCGTTCCCGAGGTCGAGGCCGAACGCGAGGAGACCAATGTCGAGTTCCGCGGCATGCCCACGGCGCGAGGCATCGCCATCGGTCCCGTATTTCGGCTGCGGGATCCCCTCGACCTGCGACGCCTCGATTACACGCCCAGCGATGATCCCGAGCAAGAAGAGAACGATCTGCTGAACGCACTCCAGGGGGCACGGCGGGTGTTGGACGACATGCGCGAGGATCTCGGCGACCAGTTCGGCCCCGACCTGGCGGCGGTGTTCCACACCCACATCCAGATCCTGGAAGACAAGGGGTTCGTGTCGAAGTTGCGCAGCGAGGTGCAGACGACGGGAAACGCACTCGAGGCGCTGCGCAACGTGGTCGCCGCCTACCGCAGGACCTTCGATCGCATCCAGGACGCCTACTTCCGCGAGCGCGGCGACGACGTGGAGGACGTCGGGCGGCGCGTGATGGAACAGCTCCTCGGGGTGAGGCAGCACACGATCGGGCTCACCCAGGGCTCGATCGTCGTGATGGACACGATTCTTCCCGGGCACTTCGCGCGCTTCGAGATGGACAATGTCGCGGCCATCATTTCCGAGCACGGCAGTCCCACCTCGCACGGAGCGATTTTCGCGAGAACTCTCGAGATTCCGGCTGTGACCGGCGTCTCGGGCATCCTCCACGCCGCGCGTTCAGGCGAGACCATCATCGTCGACGGAAGCGAAGGCCGTATCTACCTCTCCCCGGACGAGGGACTGATCTCGGAGTACCGACGCGCGCAGCATCGCTACGAGATCGTCGTCGAGCACCTGGACGCGCTCCGAGACCGACCCGGCGAGACCCGCGACGGTCGCCGCATCGCCCTGACCGCCAACGTGGGATTGGCCAGCGACCTGCGTCTGGTGGAGCAGCACGGGGCGGAGGGGATCGGCCTGTTCCGGACGGAGCTACTCGCCTTTGCCCACGGCGGTTTTCCCGAGGAGGAGGAGCAGGAGCAGCTCTACGAGCGGGTCGCCCGGGCGATGTCGCCGCGTCCTGTGACGATTCGCACCCTCGACCTGGGCGGAGACAAAGAGATCGAGAGCCTCGGCGTGGGGCACGAGGAGAACCCCCAGCTCGGCTGCCGATCGATTCGACTCAGCCTCGTTCACGCGGGGACCTTCCGCGCCCAGATCCGAGCCATCCTGAGGGCCAGCGCTCACGGCAACGTTCGCTTGTTGCTGCCGATGATTTCCTCCCTCAACGAGCTCCGCAGCGCGCGAGCCCATCTGGAAGAGATGAAACAGGAGCTCGACGGGGAGGGGATCGCCTTCGACCCCGACATCCCGGTGGGTGTGATGATCGAGGTGCCCGCGGCGGCCCTCACGGCAGACGTTCTGGCCCGTGAGTGCGATTTTCTGAGCATCGGTACCAATGATCTCACCCAGTACACGTTGGCGGTGGATCGGGGCAATGAGCACGTGGCCCATCTCTACGACCCGCTACACCCCGCGGTTCTCGCCCTCATCGACCGCAGCGTTCGCGCTGCGTCGCGTGCGGGGATTCCGGTCTCGCTGTGTGGAGAAATGGTGAGCAATCCCCTGGCGGTGCCCTTGCTCGTCGGACTCGGCCTTCAGGATCTGTCGGGCACGCCGGGTGCCGTTCCCATCGTGAAAGAGATCATCCACGCGCTGGACTACAGCGATTCGGCGGCGGATGCTCGTCGGGCTCGGGAAGCGGGAACGGCCGAGGAGGTGAACGCCATCGGCGCGGCCCGGCTGCGCCAGGCCGGACTGCTGGAGCACCCCGATCTCGGCCCGTGGCTCCGCCCCATCGTCGAACGGGTCGATCCGGTCCACTAGGCCCCGCAGCCCCGTCGGTCTCGATCGGGCAGGGGGAAGGCGCTGGGGACCCCCCGCCGGTCGACCCGTCGGGCGGGCTGTGTTACCCGTACGCCGGTTTCTCGCCGTGTCGGGCGGAAACGCCGGATGCCGAGTCCCTTCTGGGTTTGGTTCCCGCCTGCCAGAGGTCATCGTCGTGAGCCTTCGTCTCGCTGTCTTCGCCCTACCCCGGGTTCCGAAAGGCATCGCGCCGTATCTGGCTCTGACGAAGCCGCGCATCCTTCTGCTCGTGATTTTTACGGGCCTCCCGGCGATGGTGATGGCTGCGGAGGGATGGCCCGGCGCGGGCTTTGTCGTGGCGACGCTCCTCGGTATCGCGCTTGCGGCGGGGGCTGCCAACGCACTCAACTGCTACGTCGAACGGGATCTCGATTCAAGAATGGAGCGCACCCGAGATCGACCCCTGCCCGCGGGGGAACTCACGGCCCGTTCGGCCCTGTTCTTTGCTCTGGGCCTCGCTGTCGTCGCATCGGCGACGCTTTATGCCGTGGCGGGGCCCGTTGCCGCCGCCCTCGGTGTGGCGAGCATTCTCTTCTACGTGTTCGTCTACACGATCTGGCTCAAACCCCGATCCTCGCTCAACGCCGTGGTGGGCGGCGCCGCGGGGGCCGCCGCGCCGCTGATCGCCGACGCCGCGGTCAACGGAACCGTCGGCGCCGCGGGCTGGTTGCTCTTCGCCATCATCTTCTTCTGGCAACCGCCTCATGTCTGGGCAATCGCTCTGTTTCGCAAGTCCGACTATGCGAATGCGGGCATCCCGATGCTTCCCAGCGTGATCGGCGACCAACCGACCCGGTGGCGAATGCTGTGGTATTCGCTCGCGCTGGTCCCGGTGACCCTGGCTCCGGTTCCCGTGGGCCTGCTGGGCCCGCTCTATCTCGGGGTGGCGCTCGTACTCGACGGCTGGTTCGTATGGCACGTGGTCCGCGTGCTTCGAGAGCGCACCGATGCCGCGGCTCGACGCTTGTTCCACGTCTCCCTCGTCTATCTGTTTGCCCTGTTTTTCGCGATGCTCGTCGACCGCGCGATCTCGTGACCCGGTCGCGCACCAGCATTCCCCAGCCCGGGCCGAGAGGGCGGAGCCGTGAAATTACGGCGGAGACCCGTTTTTGCCTCGAGAAAGGGAATGGTTTTCGCCTTGAGAACGGGCATGAAGTGGGCTAATCCCGTGGCGCCATTCCAGCGCGCGCCCTCGTGAAACGCGATTTCGAGATGCACGTCGGCCCCGCTGGCGCACGGACGAGGGTCGAGATCACAAGGATGGGAATGATTCGACGTCTCGTCATCGCGTGCACGTGGCTCGTCCTCTCGACAGCCTGGACGGGAAGCGCGGCTTTCGCCCAGGACCTTGCGAGAGGGGAAGCGCTCTTCAACTACTGCACCCAGTGCCACGGCGACGCCGGGGGCGGGAGCCAACTGGCCCTGGCTCCGGCCATCGCCGGGCTGAGTGAGTGGTACATTCTGAGCCAGTTCCAGAAGTTCCAGAGCGGCGATCGTGGCACCCATCCCGATGATGTCGGCGGTCTTCGCATGCATCCGATGTCGCGCGTGATCCGGAGTGAGGAAGACGCGCAGGCGGTGGCGGCCTACGTCGCCAGCCTCGCAGCCCGTCGTCCCGAACCGGTCGTCGTGGGTGGCGATTCCGCCCGCGGGGCCCAGCTGTACACTCTCTGCGGGACCTGCCACGGGCCCGACGGTGAGGGCAATCAGGCCCTCAACTCACCGGCTCTGCGCACGACCAGCGACTGGTACTTGCTCGAAGCTCTCGAGAAGTTCAAGGCCGGTGTGCGGGGCAGCAATCCCCGCAACGCGAACGCGATACTGATGCGCGGAATGGCAATGCAATTGGCGGACGAGCAGGCCATGAAAGACGTCGTCGCGTACATCATGACTTTCGCCGACTCGAAGTAGCCGCAGGGAGCCCGAAGCGACAATGGCGAAAACACGTTCCCCGGAAGCCCTGGCCCGCGGGATCTTCATCATGAGCATGGCCACAATCCTGACGTTTATCGCCGCGGTTTTCCTCTTCATCCTGTGAGGGTGGGTCCGTCATGATCGAGTCACTGGTACCGGCGGCTTCCAGCTACGCAGCGGATATGGACAACCTGTTCACGCTGATCTTCGTGATCGTGGCCTTCTGGTTCATCTTGTGCGAGGGCCTGTTCTTCTGGCTGATCTGGCGCTTTCGCAAGAAGGAAGGTGTGCGGGGTCAATACGTCACCGGCGAGCTCAAATCCGAGAAGCGCTGGATCACCTACCCCCACTTGCTGGTGTTGGTCTGTGACTTGTTCATCGTCGCCGGTGCGGTGAAGGTCTGGTACGACGTGAAGCAGTATCTCCCCCCGGCCGATGAAACGGTGCGCATCGTCAGCCAGCAGTGGGCCTGGACCTTCGTCCACGCCGGACCGGACGGGGTACTCGGAACGACCGATGACATCACCAAGGTGAACGAGCTCCACGTCGAGGTCGACAAGACCTACCACTACAAGCTCGAGTCGACGGATGTCCTGCACAGCTTCTCGGTGCCGGTCTTTCGGCTCAAGCAGGACGCGATTCCGGGTCGTGTGATCACGGGCTGGTTCAAACCCATCCTGGCGGGAGAGTGGGACATTCAGTGCGCCGAGATCTGCGGCATCGGCCACGGGCTGATGGCGGCCCGGATCTACATCGAGACACCCGAACAGCATGCGGCGTGGCTGATGCAGGAGTCGCCGATTTCGTACGCCGCCATCGCAACGGTCACGGGTTCGCGACCCGCGGAGGAATAGGCATGGCCGAAACCGTCCCGGCTTCCGCGACCCACGAAGACCACTCCCATCACGAGGGAAGCTTCTGGAGCAAGTACGTCTTCTCCACCGATCACAAGGTGATCGCCCAGCAGTACCTGTGGACGGGCCTGTTCATGGGGCTGATCGGCGGGTTCTTTGCCTACGTCTTTCGAATGCAGCTCGCCTTTCCGGGCGCCGCGGTTCCCGGCTTTGGGATCGTCTCGCCGGCGGAATACAACGCGCTGGTCACGAATCACGGCACGATCATGATCTTCTGGGTGGCCATGCCCGTGTTGCTCGCAGCCTTCGGGAACTTCCTGATCCCGTTGATGATCGGCTGCGACGACATGGTGTTCCCCCGGATCAACCGGCTCTCGTATCAGCTCTTCCTCTTGAGCGCGGTTGTTCTGATCATTTCGTTCTTCGTACCGGGGGGCGGGTTCGGAGGTGCCTGGACCGCGTACCCACCTCTTTCGGCCAAAGCGGAATACAACCTCACACCCATGGGCTCGACTTTCTGGGTCGTCGCCGTGGCCCTCGAGTTCATTGCCTTCCTGTTAGGTGGAATAAATTTTGTCACCACCGCGATGAACTCACGGGCGCCCGGGATGAAGATGTACGACATCCCCATGGTGGTCTGGATGATCGTCATAGCGAGCATCCTCTTCATGGCATCCGTTGGGCCGCTGATCGCCGGTGCGATCATGTTGTTGATGGATCAGAACCTGGGGACGGCCTTTTACGACCCGAATCGGGGAGGAGATCCAGTCCTCTGGCAACACCTGTTCTGGTTCTTCGGACACCCAGAAGTGTATGTTGTATTGCTGCCGACTCTGGGCCTCGTGGTCGAGATCATCACGGTATTCGCGCGCAAGAAGCTCTTCGCCTACAAGACCGTTCTCTACACGGTCTTCGGAACCGGCGTCCTGAGCTTCACCGTCTGGGCCCACCACCAGTTCATCGCCGGCATCGATCCGCGCATGGCCCACATCTTCACCGTCACGACACTGCTGATTTCGATTCCCATCGCGGAGATGATGTTCGTCTACATCGCGACGCTCTACGGCGGGTCGATCACGTTCAAAACGCCGATGCTGTGGGCGCTCTCGTTCATCGCCACCTTCCTGATCGGCGGTGTCACGGGCATCTTTCTGGGCTCGAGTGGGAACGACATCTATCTGCACGACACCTTCTTCGTGCTGGCCCACTTCCACTACACATTCTTCCCGATCACGATCATCGGGTTCTTCGCGGGCTTCACCTATTGGTTTCCCAAGATGTACGGCCGGATGCTGGACGATAGGCTCGGGAAGATTCATTTCTGGGGGACGATCATCCCCTTCAACATCGCGTTCCTGACCCTCTTCGTGGTGGGACTCGGCGGCCAGCACCGCCGGATCTACGACTACACGCAGTTTCCCGACCTCGCTCGGTTCCAGGACCTCCGCGTTCTGGTGACGGTGGCGGTACTCGTGATGTTCAGCTTCCAGGCGATTTTCATCTACAACCTCATCCGAAGCCTGGCTCGAGGTGAGAAGGCGCCGAGGAACCCGTGGAAGGCCAACACCCTCGAGTGGTCCGCCGCATCGCCGCCGCCCCATGGCAACTGGCCGGAGTTGCCGACGGTGTACCGCGGGCCCTATGAGTACAGCGTGCCGGACCGCGAAGAAGACTACTGGCCGCAGAACGTTCCGGGCTGATCGCTCGAGGAGTCGGGGAATTCGATGGCTTACGCGAGACCGATTGCAACGACGCGCAGCGCGGCGGGGATGCCCACCGGCCGCCTCGCCGTCTGGTGGGTCATCGCCTCGGAGATCGTGATCTTTGGCGGCCTCATCGCCTCCTACATCATGCACCGACTCGCCCACGACTCCTGGACGGCCCAGGCGGCGCACACGAACATGTGGATCGGCGCCTTCAACACGCTGGTGTTGCTGACCTCCAGTCTTTTCGCGGTGATGGCCCACAAGGCCGCCGAAGAGGGCGACGGCCCACGGGCCGCCAAACTGTT
>JAZFUU010000021.1:0-10699 GCA_036447375.1 Myxococcota bacterium | reverse complement strand
AACCAGCCGACGCGTGGGCAGCGCCAGGCGGACCGCGTTGTCCGGGACCACCTCGCCCTCCCAGAAGAGAACCATGCCGGCGCCGTACGAGAAAAGAGACCGGACGATCTCCTCGACCTGCCGCCTCACGCCGACCCACAGTTGGCGGGGGGTGAGGTAGCCACGCTGCACCAGCGTCTTCCCGAAGCGTTCCGGCCGCCGATAAGAGCGTCGAGCCTCTCGAAACTGGTCGACGCTGATCTCGCCCGCCCGTAGCAGCGATTGTGCCAGGCGGTCCACCATCTGGTTCGAGGAAGCGAAGACGACCTCGCCGCGATTGAGGTAGATCGACTTGGAGTGGTCCCCGGTCTCGAAGAACAGGAAGCCCGTCTTGGCTGAATCATGAATCATCTGGAGGAGGTCGGCGAGGGCGAAGGCCCGAACATCGGCGATCATCACCAGTTCGCGATCCCAGGGCAGGGCCGCGCTCGCTTCCCCCCCCAAGCGCTCGAGGAGGACGGTCCGAACGCCCGTGGCGAGCACCCGGACGGATTCGTCCTCGCCGATCCCCAGCCAGGCCCGCTGCTCCAGCGAAAAATTCTGACCGCCCGAGAATCCCGCCAACGGATTCACCCCCAGGAATACGCGCCGAAACACCTATTCGACCCACGGCGGGTTCCCCTTGAGAGGCCGAACCGTCCGAATCAGCGGCCCGGGAGACCTCGAATCGTCGAATCCCGCTCAAGCTGGACAAGGGGGTGGGCCGATCCGTATGAATGGGGGAATCGGCCATGAACGAAATCCAGGCGCATCGCCGCCGTCACGAACGCATCTCGTCGGAGATCCCGGCGCGCATCTCCACGATCGAGCCCGAACGCGACCCGTGGACGGGGCGGCCTTTCTTCCGCGCGTCCCAGGAGCGTTGCCTGAATCTGTCTCGGGGAGGCGCTTTCGTTCGGACCACCGAGCCCCTGGCTCCGGGGCGGCGACTTCTGGTCGAGATTCATCTTCCGAACGGCACCCACCTCGAGGCGATCGCCAAGGTGGCGTGGACGAAGACGGTGATGTCGTCGCAGGCACGAGATGCCGGTGGAGGAATCGGGATCGAATTTCTCGGAGGCGATGCGAGTGAATTCGCCGCCCTGTCGCATTATATCGAGGAGAACGCAGAATCCACCATCGACGAGAACGGGGAATCTGCGAGCCCGGCGAAATCGGATTGATCTGACGGAAACAGGACAAGCAACGCCCACGATTCGCTTGATGCTGCCTCGAACTTCCAGGTATGCTGTCCCCGATGAAGCCGCGCGGCGCGTACAAGATCAGCAATCGCAACAACGGATACCAAGGACATCTGGACCCGCTCCTGCGCAGCGAAATTCGCTTTCAACGCATTCTCGAGTCTCTTCGCAACGAGATCCTCGAAGGCGGCGGACACAGCCTTCGAATCCGGCGGATCTTTCGAAGCCCTCGCGAGGTCTACCGCCTCGAGCTGGAACTCCCCGAGCTGGGCTACCAACGGACCACGTTGCTCGACCGAGAGGCATTGGAGGAGTTGTTGGAAGCGGACGGCGTTCGAGCTCTCGTTCGCGCGTCGACGTTCGACGACTGACGGATCGACCCCCAGCCATGCCCGCGACCCCCAGGAAACGCGCGGAACGGAGGAGGCGGAAGGGGTGCCCGGGGCAGGATTCGAACCTGCATGGCCAAGGGCCAGGCGATTTTAAGTCGCCCGCGTCTACCCGTTCCGCCACCCGGGCGCCGAGTTCGGCCCCAGCGTAGCCTCCGCGCAATGGAATAGGGAGAACGGCCGCGTGTTTCACGGAAAGAAGGTGGTGGTCGTGATGCCGGCGTACAACGCCGCCAAGACCATCGAGCGTACCTACCGCGAGATCCCCCTCGACCTGGTGGACGAGGTTGTCGTCACCGACGACGCCAGCAACGATGAGACCGTCGAAATCGCCCGCAAGCTGGGATTGCGAACGCTGGTGCACGAGACCAACCGCGGCTATGGCGGCAATCAGAAGACCTGCTACACCGAGGCACTGCGACTCGGTGCCGACGTGGTCGTCATGCTCCACCCCGACTACCAGTACACGCCGCGCTTGCTTCCGGCGATCATCGGACTCATCACCGACGGTCCTTTCGACACCGTTCTCGGCTCGCGGGTGCTGGGGGGTCGCGCCATCACCGGTGGCATGCCGCTGTACAAGTACATCGCAAATCGCGGGCTCACCGCGATCGAAAATCTGATGTGCGGTGCGAAGCTCTCCGAGTATCACACCGGCTACCGCGCATTTTCCCGCGAGGTGCTCGAGTCGCTGCCGCTCCTGGAAAACTCCGACGATTTCGTCTTCGACAACCAGATGCTGGCCCAGATTCTTCTCAGCGGCTTCGAGATCGGCGAGGTCAGCTGCCCCGCGGCCTATTTCGAGGAAGCCTCGTCGATCAATCTGCGGCGTTCGATTCGCTACGGCCTCGGTGTGCTCGTGGTCTCCCTCCAGGCGTTTCTCCAGCGCAACCATCTCGCGAAGTTCCGGATCTTCGATCCCAACGGATCCCGTCTCGACCCGAGCGCTGTGTCCCCCGACGCCACCGCGGCGTCCACGGGCTGAAGGGCTGCGCCGGTGGACGTCTACACGGCATCACGTCGCGTCGGCAAGGTCTTCCAGCTCAACGGCGAGCCGGTGCCCGCCGGCCAACACGGGGTAGTGGGCGACGGTTTCAGCTGCGCCCTGGTGGGGGTCGACGGATCGATCAACTGGCTGTGCCTGCCGCGTTTCGATTCGCCCAGCGTATTCGGCGCCCTTCTCGACCGCGATCGGGGCGGCTTCTGTCGCATCGCGCCCGCGGGCACCGAATCCACCAGCGTTCAGGCCTACGACACCGGTACCAACGTGCTCCAGACCCTCTTCCGCAGGCCGAACGCGGGCGTCGTCTGTCTCACCGACCTGATGCCGTGGAATGGCGACCCGCGGGAAGCGATCCACGAATTGCACCGGCTCCTGGAGGCTCGCGAGGGCGAGATGGAAATGGAGCTGATCTTCGATCCCCGCTTCGACTACGGTCGGGGCGAAACCCGGGTCGAGATCGCCGATGAGGGCGCCGTCGCGGAAGGACCTTCGGGCGAACGCCTGTCGATCTCGGTCGGCAACGGGGTGCGGTTCGAGTCTCGTCCCCAGGGCGGCGTCGTGGCGCGGTTTTCGCTGCGCAGTGGGCAGCGGCTGTGGACGATCTTGAGCTGGCGAGCGAAGCGTCCGGAGAAAATCGCGGCCTACCGTCCCTTCGAGCACCTCCGCGCCACACGCCACTTCTGGCGTTCGTGGTCGGGCCAGCTCGGATACGACGGCCCCTGGCGACACGACGTGATGCGCTCGGCGCTCACACTCAAGATGTTGCAGTACGCGCCGACCGGCGCCGTCGTCGCCGCGCCCACGACCAGTCTTCCTGTGGTCGCGAGTGGCGCACGAAACTGGGACTATCGGTACTCGTGGACCCGCGACAGCGCCATGGCGATCCGAGCCATGAATCTGATCGGCTACCCCAACGAGGCGTTGGGCTTCTTCCAATTCGTCCGCGACAGCGTAGAGAAACGCGATCGGCTCGACCTGATGGTCAGCATCGACGGCGACGCGGTGCCTGATGAATCCGTGCTCGAGCATCTGTCGGGCTATCTGGGCAGTGCCCCGGTGCGCATCGGCAATGCGGCCCGGGACCAGAGACAGCACGACATCGTCGGCCCGCTCCTCGACGCCGCGGCTCTCCACGAGAAGTCGGGGGGAACCGTGAGCCTGCGCCTGTGGAGGCAGCTGCGGCGGCTCATGAACCTTTCCATCGAAACCGCCTCGGAGCCCGATCACGGAATCTGGGAACCGCGCTCCCAACCGGTCCACCACGTTCATTCGAAGCTCATGATCTGGGTGGCCCTCGATCGGGCGCTGCACCTGGCCCAACGATTCGGCGGCGACCGAAACGACGACGCCTGGGCGCAGGCACGAAACCACATCCACAAAGAAATTCTTCGGCAGGGCTACGACGAGTCCACAGGAACCTTCGTGGGGGAATACGGTGGAGACGGGGTCGATGCGACGCTGCTGCTCATACCCGTCCACGGATTCCTTCCACCCGACGACCCCCGCGTGCGACGCACCGTCCGACGGGTGCGTGAAGAACTCAGCGAGGGTCGATTCCTGAAGCGCTATCGCACATTCGACGGGGTGGACGGCGAAGAGGGCTGCTTCGTCTTGTGTGGGTTCTGGCTCGCCGAAGCCCTCGCGCTGACAGGCGATCTCGACGAAGCACTGGCGGTCTTCAACAATCACCTCTCGGCGGCGAACCACCTGGGCCTCCTGGCCGAGGAGGTCGATGCGGCGAGCGGAGGGCTGCTGGGAAACTTTCCCCAGACCTTCAGCCACCTGGGACTGATCCAGGCCGCGGCGCGACTCGATCTCGCCCTGCGCCTGCGCGATGAAGGCAGTAGCGAGCCCCCGAGGCTGCCCTTCGACTTTCCCGAAAGCCGCTGAAGCCCCCGGTGAATCCGGTACGCCGAACACGCCTCCCGCGTTTCAGCCTGCCATTCCTGTTCGCCATCTTCGTCGCCGAGGCCGTCTATTTTCTCCTCTACGGTCGCTTCAACATCGATGAGGGGATGCACCTGAACGCGGGGCGCCTCATCTACGAGGCGGGCCTGCACCTCTACCGCGATTTCCCCTTCTCTCAAGGACCGGGCGGTCCCTATTTCTACGGCGCCGCCAGTGCGCTCTTCGGCACCTCGCTCGGGGTGGGGCGCAGCCTTTCGCTTCTGGTGAGCGTCACCGGGGTGGGCGCGCTGGCGTGGTTCGCCAGCCGACGCGTCGGGATGGCGGGCGGAGCTCTGGTGCTGCTCTGGACGCTGGTCAATTTCCCGGCTCTCTGGGAGTTCACACAGATCCGCACCGAGGCGCCCTCGGTCTCTCTGGCCCTGATCGCCAGCATCGCGTGGTTCCACCGCAAGGGCTCGGCGCTGCGGTGGGCCCTTGCCCCCTGCCTGCTCGTCTGGGCCACCAGCTTCCGATTGACCTACGCCATTCCCCTCGCCGTGGTTTGTTTGCTGATCGCCCTCGAGCTGCGTCACGAGCCGCGAACGCTTCTGCGCGCGGCCGCGATCGTTGCGGTGAATGGCGTGGTCGCCGCGCTGCCGATGCTCGCCTACCCCGAGGAGAGCTTCTTCCACGTTTTCGTCGCCCAGGCCAGCCGGGCCGAGCGTCTCCAGTGGAGCCACATGCCCTTCTCGGCACGATTCTGGTTTTTCGCCCGACCCGAGTCGGGCTTCTGGGCGATCGGGATGGCGAGTGTCGTTCCGGTGGCGCTGGTCGTGGGCCGCTGGCGCCGTGGTTGGCGGCCACGCCTCTCCCGCAGCGACGACCCCGCAACGACGCTGCTTGTGCTGTTCGCGATGGCCGGGCTGACCTATCTGCCGCTGCTTTTCTTCAAGGTCGGGTTCTTCCAATACTTCGTGAACGCTTCGCTGCTGCTGACCGCAGCGATCGCGATCGCGGTGCCGATCGTCGCACGCGAGTCGCCCCGACGGCGGGCGTGGGTGATTGGCGCGGTTTCGGCTGCCTGGGTGTTCGCCGCGATCACCAGTCTGCGCACGATCGATACCTGGGTGGATCCAAAGCGGCCCACCATCGGTCGGCTGGCCGCACTGCGAGGCGAACTCCAGCGCCTCACACCCGGCGGCTGCACCATGATGACCTTTGAGACCCACCTGGCGGTCGAGACCGGCTGCCACGTGATGCGGGGCCTGGAGTACTCGTACTTCTCGTTCTTCCCGGATCTCCCGCCCGCCGAAGCCCGCGCGCGCGGCGTGCTGAATCGGCGGATGCTGCTCGACAGACTGGGCCGAGATCTGCCCGAGTACGTCGCCCTCACCCCTCGTGCTGTGGAGCAGATCACCGGCACGACTTCCCCGAAGCACCAGCCTCCCGTGCTGGGCGTCATGCGCGGCCACTATCGGCACCTGACGACCGTGATCGTGCCGGTCGGACCGATCTACACCTTCTGGAACAAGGTCCACATCTACGCGCGTTCCGACTTGAGGGACGACTACTCGATGTAGCCCAGATCGCGGAGGTTCTCCTGAAGCTCGGGGGGCACGTCGCTGGGAGCCACGGCCTCGTGCCGCGGCTCGATGGCGGCGCGAGCGTCGGCGAGCGCGCGCTCGAGCGCATCGCCCATCGCCGCATGCTTTCGATCGCGGCGCTCGCTGGGATCGTGCTGCAGCTCGTAGATCTCGCGGATCCCGGTGTCGCTCGCGATCAGCTTCCAGGGCCACCGCACCAATGCACTCAGGTCGCGATCGTAACGATTTTTGTAGGTACTTACCGAGAACGGGTCGCGGTAGACCTCGGCGAATACATGGGTGCGCGCGCCGATCGCGACGCCGTCTACGGGTGCGGCCAGCTCGAACCCGAGCCGAGAAGCGATCATCGGCAGCAAGTCTACCTGGGAGATCAGCGCTGCCTCGGTTTTCCCCGCGCCCTCCCCGCCCGGAAAGTGGACCAGCAGCGGAATCCGCAAGACCCCCTCGTAGAGCCAGCGGCCGTGACCCAGAAAGCCATGTTCGCCGAGCAGCTCGCCGTGGTCCGCGAGGACGATGATCAGGGCGTCGTCGAAGCGCCCCATTTCGCGTAGGGCGTCGATCAGCCGGCCGAAGTGGTGGTCCATGTAGCGGATCTCGCCGTCGTATCGATCGACTACGGCCCGGCGCTGGCGCGCGCTGAGCCGGCGACCGCCATTGACGAAGATCTCGTTCTGTTCGGGATCGATCGGAATCGCCACACCGGGCAGGTCGTCGAAACCGGGCGGGGGCTCGTAGGGCGAGTGGGGATCGAAGTAGTTGATCAAAGCGTGGGCAGGTCGATCGGCGGGCAGCGCTGCGAGCCACGCGATCAAGCGATTCGTCAGCTCCTCGGCCGAGCGCCCTCCCACGTCCGTGGCCAACGAATCCTGAAGCTCGTAGCCCTGCATCAGGCCGAAGGGCGGCGCCAGCCACGGGCCGCCGGCGAACGCGGCCGTCGCGTAACCGCGCTCCGACAGCAGCTCGGCCAGGGTCACCTCGTCTTCGGGCAACCGGCTGGCCTTGTGCCGGGCGAAGAAGTCGCCCTCCAGAACCTCGGAGAGGGCGACGTTCGACGCCCCCTGATTGAAACGCGCACCGTGGCTCGAGGGGTACTTGCCCGTGAGCATTGATGCGTGGGTGGGGAGGGTCCAGGCTCCGGCCGCCCAGGCCCGCTGAAACGTCACGGCGTCGCGGGCAAACCGATCGAGAAACGGGGTGATGTCGCGTTCGTAGCCGTAGACCCCGAGGTGATCGGCGCGCGTGGTGTCGAGCGTCACGAGGATCACGTCGGTGGGCCGCTGCGACGCTTCGCGACACGCCAACGCGGTGCTCAGCGGCAGCGACAGAAGCAACAACAGCGATGGCGCCGCAGCGCAGAAGACCGGGGCTCCGCGGTGGAGCCGCAAGCGTAGGGAGAATGCGCGCGCATCCCGGAGCCCGTCGCCGTGACCGGAGGCCATGCCGCAGGATAAGCTATGCTGGGCCCGTTCGAGGAGAACGGAATCGAGTTCCTGAACCGTATGCCGCGAACTCCCGGGAACAGCGGCTCCGCCCCCAAGGTTCGCAGAAGCGTCAAGCTGGCGGTCTTCCTCGTCAGCCTCGTCGTCTCGCTCGGACTCCTGGAACTGGCCAGCGGGTGGTTGCTGCCCGATCGTTACTTCGTCTGGCCGCCCGGTTTTCGGGCGACGTTCGACGCGGGCGAGGTCATCCGCAGCGGCGTCGATTTTCCCGGAAAGCTCACGATCAACTCCGACGGAATCCGGGGCGAAATTCCCGCCGATCTGCAGACGTATCGAATCCTTGCAGTCGGCGGTAGCACCACGATCTGTGTCTACCTCGACGACTCCAAGGTGTGGACCCGTCTGCTGCAGGAGCGGCTGAACGACGCTCTCGGCGAAGAAATCGTCTGGGTGGGAAACGTCGGAAGGCCCGGGCACTCGACCGCCGAACACGTGCCCCAGGTCCAGAAGCTGCTGGCGCAGGACTCGGAGATCGACGCGGTCGTACTCCTGGTGGGCATCAACGACCTGCTCCGATATCTGCCCAATGCCGGAAAGCCGCTGTCGCGGAATGCGCTCGATCCGCAGATGATCTTGGCCCGCTCATTCAGCTTCTTTCCCGGATGGGACGAGGACACGCCGTGGTACCTGCGTAACTTTGTTGCGCGGATCTGGCGAATCGTCAGCTGGCGCCCGCTTCCAATACGCGGCGAGGGAAACGTCCGCCCGATGGACAAGAAGGGGGAGTGGGTCGCATCTCAGCGCCGCCACCGGGCGCGAGCGTCCGAACTGATTCCGAAGCTTCCGGGTCTGACGGTCGGCGTGGAACGGTACGTGACGAACCTCGAGCAGATTATCGATGCGGCTCGAGCGGAAGAGGTCCGACTCCTCTTCCTCACACAACCCACACTATGGCGGGCCGGGTTGTCGCCTGCAGCGAGAGAACTTCTCTGGGGGGGAGGGCCGCCGTGGCATCAGATGCGCTACGGGGCCCCCTACTATTCCGTGGAAGCTCTGGCCGCGGGAATGAAGCGGTACAACGAAGCCCTCAGGAACGTGTGTCGAACCCGCGGGATCGAATGTGTGGATGCAGCCTCTCGAATACCGCAAACCGCCCGGGTCTTCTACGACGACGCGCACTTCACGGAACACGGCTCGATGCTGCTCGCCGGAATCCTGGCAGATCAGCTGCTCGAGCGCGAAGCGCTGCTTCGGACCCAGTGAGAAGAGCGCCGCTCGCCCGCTGTCCCAGTGCGAATTGCCCCAGCCTATCGCGGTTCGAAGTACCAGTTCACCGAATCGCGCTGCAGGTACTCTTCGATCCTGCGATAGGCGTGACTCTCGAAGTACCGGCGAATCCGCTCGCGCGTCGATCTCCCCGCCTCGATGCAGACGAGCTTGGGTCGGAAGCGCTCGATGTCGAAGCCCTCCAGGGCGGCAGGCTCCGACCCCTCGATGTCCATCGACAGGAAGTCGATCTCGCCTACGTCGTTCTCGTCGAGGAGCTTGTCGAGCGTCGTGCTGAGAACCCGAATCTCCTCGCCCGTGATCGTCACCTCTCGACCACCGGGTAAATGAATCGACCGTTCCGGCTGCGTCGAAGAGAGTCCCGCGATCTTGGCGCGATAGAACGGGTCATCCGAGTCCGCGTGATCCGTCACCAGGTGGCTGAAGAAGCGGCTCCTCGGGCGCTCCTTCTGCCAGGAAGGCGCGTAGTCGGCAAGTGCATCCACGGCGATGCCAGACCAGCCCAGATGCTTCTCCAGGTAGTAGGTCGTGCTTCCCTTGATCGGGGGGCCGCATCCGATGTCCACGAAGAAGCCGTTTCGGCGGTCTTCGAAGAAGTGTCGGATGATGATCTCTTCGTCAAACTGGGAGTAGAGCTTCTCGCCCGAGTCGAGAATGCCATCGCCCCGATCGCACCCCGTCCCCAGGACCGCGGCGACGACGAGGACGCACCACACTCCCAACCGCCGCATGGGTTGCCGAGACCAGCTCACGCGCGCACCTTCTCACACGCAGATTCATGCCGCAACCAAAGGTCTCGATGCGCGTCGAACCCGTGGAGCCCCAGATGCCCTCGTCAGCCGACCCGAGACGCCATCGTGACGGGTGGCCCGCACTCGGGGCCCTCGGCTTGGTCAGCCTCGCAATCCAGCTTCCCTTCCTGCGCCGCGGTCTGTCGATCCACGATGAGGGTTCGATCCTTGCCATCGCCGAGGCGCTGAGTCGCGGCGAGGTGCTGTACCGCGACCGCCTGACCACGATCGCACCGCTCACGTACGAGCTGCTGGGGGCACTCTTCGACGTCTTCGGTCCAAGCTTCCTCCTGGCCCGCATCCTGATGATGGGGATCTTCAGTGCCTGTGTGGTGCTGGGCTATTCGGTGCTGCGACGCGTCGCCTCGCGTCGGGCAGCGCTGACGGGAGCGCTCGCCCTGCTCGCGCTCAAGCCCATCGCATTCCACGTCGGGACCATGCTCAACTACTCGCAGGTCGCGGTCGCCCTGGCCCTGGTGGCGGTGCTGCTTGGTGTGCGCTTCTTCGAGCGCCGGCGGCTCGGCGTCTTGTTCGCCGCGGGCGTGTTCGCCGGTGCGACCCTGCTCTCGAAGTTGAACTTCGGGGGAGCCCTCGGGCTCGCGCTCGGAATCGCTGTCGGCGCCGATTGGCTGCGAGAGCCCGCGCGTCGGTCCGGCGCTCTCGTGCGCCGAGGGTGCACCCTCGGAGCCGGTGCGCTGGCCCCGGTCGCGCTGGCCGTCGGCTTCTACGCGACCCACGGTGCAGCCGGCGCCTTTCTCGATCAGAGCATCGTGCGCGTCGTGATCCAGCGCGCCAGTTACTGGACCCCGCTACCGAGCCTGGCACCGTGGGCGTTCCCAAGCGGCCCCGGGATGAACGCGTACCTGTACTTTCCGGCGCCGATCTTCAGCCTCGGCTGGCACGGCACACTCGACTTCACATCCATCCCACTGGTGTTCGCCATCGAGATCCTGGTCAAGGCGGCCTACTACGTGCCGGTGCTGCTGATGGGACTCGGCGTGGCCCAGGCGATTGCAACGCGCACGGTGAATCGTTCCGACTGGAGCGCTCGCGTGCTGCTGGTGGCGCTCGCCGCCGGC
>JAZFUU010000020.1:0-11747 GCA_036447375.1 Myxococcota bacterium | reverse complement strand
TGACCGGCAGATCAGCCGCAACGAGTCTGGGCTCACAGAGGACGAGTTTGCGACCCTCGATATCGATGACAGTGGCTCCCTGAAGCCCTGGGAGATACAACAGGCCGTCGCTCTGGGAGCCCTGCGTTAGGATTCCGCGGCCAGTTCGGTCAAGTTGGGTCGACTAAGAGAGGGGTCAACTAGGAGAGGCCGGTCGCGTTGCCCTCGTCGTCCACTTCGATGCGGACGGCGGTCGGCTCCCTCGGCAGCCCCGGCATCGTCATGATCTTGCCGCACATGGCTACGACGAATCCGGCGCCGGCCGAGAGCGTTACCTCGTTGACGCGGATGCGGAAGCCCTTGGGGCGACCGCGCAGCGATGCGGTGTCCGAGAGGCTTTTCTGTGTCTTCGCCATGCAAACGGGCACCTGGCTGTGGCCGGTTTTTTCGATGAGATCGAGCGCGACCTCTGCCTTGCGGTCGTAGTCGACTCCGTCGGCTCCGTAGATCACGCGTGCGACAGTGTCGATCTTCTTTCGAAGCGGCGCGGAGTCGGGATACAGGAATCGGAATGAGGCCGACCGCTGGTTCTGCTCGATCGCCTCCTCGACGAGTCGTGCCAGTTCGGCGGCACCCTCGGGCCCCTTCTCGTACGACTCGTAGAGTGCAGCCCGGACGCCGTGCTCGCCGCAGAAGTCGATGATCTTGCGCAACGTGTCGGCATCGTCCGTGGGGAAGCGATTTACCGCCACGACGGGCTCGATGCCGAAGGCGCGCACATTCTCGATGTGCTTGAGGAGGTTGCCGCTGCCCCCGTCCTCCTTGAATCCGCCGTGGTACTCGATCGCCTGCTGGGTCGCGACGACCACAACGGCAGCCGGCGTGAGGTTTCCGATTCGGCACTTGATATCGAAGAACTTCTCGGCGCCGAGGTCGCTGGCGAAGCCGGCCTCGGTCACGACTCGCTCGCAGAGTTTCAGAGCGAGCTTCGTCGCGACGATCGTGTTGCAGCCGTGAGCGATGTTGGCGAAGGGGCCTCCGTGCACCAGTGTCGGTGTGCCGTGCAGCGTCTGGACGAGATTCGGGTGGATCGCATCGCGGAGCAGCACGGTCATCGCGCCGTGAGCTCGCAGCATCCCCGCCGTGATCGGCTCCTTGCGTCCCGTGTATCCCACGACGATCCGCTCCAGCCGGTCGCGGAGATCCCGAAAGTTCTGGGCCAGGCAGAGGATGGCCATGACCTCGGAGGCTGGAGTGATGTTCCATCCGTCCTTGCGAGGAATGCCGTGGGTGACACCGCCCAGGCCAACGAAGATCTCGCGCAGGGCCCGGTCGTTGAGATCGATGACGCGCCGCCAGGTGATGCGACGGGGGTCGATGTCGAGGTCGTTGCCGTGCTGGAGATGGTTGTCCAGCAGCGCCGCAAGCAGGTTGTTGGCCTTCTCGACCGAGTACATGTCGCCCACGAAGTGAAGATTGATGTCCTCGGCGGGCACGATCTGTGCCTGGCCGGTCCCTGTGCCACCACCCTTGATGCCAAAGTAGGGCCCGAGCGAGGGCTCCCGCAGGCAGATCGCGGTTTTGCGGCCCGCTTTCCGCAGGGCATCGCCCAGGCCGATGGTCGTGGTCGTCTTTCCCTCCCCGGAAAGTGTGGGCGACATCGCTGTTACCAGCACGAGCGCGCCGTCGTCGCCGGTGCGATTCGTGAGCTCGCTCAGGGGAATCTTTGCGATGTGGTGCCCGTGGGGCAGGATGACCGCGGGGTCGATCCCCAGCTCCGCGGCGACCTCCTGGATGGGTCGCTTCGGGTGGGATCTTTCGATCTCGAGATTCGTGGACATGCGGTCGGGGCCTCTTGTTTGGAGCGGGCGCTCATTGTGCACCAGCGGCGTCGGGCCGGCCAGAATTCTGGCCGGGTAGACTTAACACCTCGACGTTTCAGTAACTGAGTAGCTTCCGCGCCCAGAGGCGCTGGAAGCGTCGGATGGCCTGGTCCCAGGAGGGGTTGAGCTGGGTCTTGCCGCCGACGTCCATGCTACGCGTCAATTGCAAGCGGGCGAGCAGTGCGGCGTCCTGGTCGTTGACTTCGATCGACCACCGGTAGTAGTCGTCGCGCACCTTCGCGAGATCCTCCCTCTCCAACGCATCGGAAACCAGGTAGTTGGCGAACGTCTCCTGGGTGACGCCGGGGGACTGGGGGCGCAACACGATGACCTGCTGATTGTCGGGCTCGACCAGGATCAGGGTGTTGGGGAACACCGAAAACACTTCGATGCGCAGCGCCTGGTCAGCTCCCAGCCCGGAAAAGCGGGGTAGCGGAGGCTCCGCCGGGCTCGAGCCTTCTCCGTAGCCTGTGGGCAGGACGAGGCCGATGATGTCGTCGGACAGCTCGACGTCCTCGGTTCCCAGGGCCTCGCGGAAGCCGAGGCCGATTTGCGAGTGCATGACGGGCAGGTGGTAGGCGTCGATGAAATTCTCCGCCGCGAGCTTCCAGTTCGCCCGAATCTCGTACTCGTCCGAGGAGAGCGGCCGGAGTTCGGCGGCGGTCCAGCGGGCGAGCCGCTCGTCCAGTGGGCGAATGAAGTCCTCGAAGTTCTGCGCATCCGAGGAAAGGTTCACGAACACGATGTCGCGCCAGACCGCGGTCCGTACCGGAAGCAGGCCAAGACCTTCGCGCTCCTGCGCGGAGGGGTGAACGGAGTCTCGATCGCGGTGGAAGTACGGCGCCGCGACGAGGCTTCCGTCGAGCCCGTAGCTCCAGGCGTGGTAGGGACAGACGATGTGTCCCGCCCGCGCGCGGCACTTTTCATTGGCGAGCGGCGCTCCGCGGTGGCGGCACAGGTTGTAGAACACCCGAATCCGGCCGTCGCTATCGCGCAGGACCAGCAGGGATTGCCCGGCGATGCGTACCGGGAAGAGGTCCCCGGGCTCGGCCACGTTCTGGCCGCACGCCACGCTGACCCAAGAGTCCCGGAGGAGCGTCTCGGCTTCGGCTGCGAAGACGCCTTCATCTCGATAGGCGACACCCGGTAACGGGCGCTCTTCGTCGTAGCTATTCCGGATTTCTTCGATCGGACGCGGCTTCATGGCACTCCCGGTCCATGCCCACTCCTGATCATGCCGACTCCTGATCATGCCGACCGGGGGGCCGCCAGTCTACCGCTGGCAGCGTGGTAGTGTCAGCGTCCCGGAACAACGAGGAGACAGCCGTGACGGTCGATCGCGCTCGGTTGCGGGGGCCCGAGGCCACCCCGAACGAATCCAGATCGTGGTGGCTTCGTGAGGCCCTGGCCGCGGATGCCGGGGCACCGTGCCCGCCCCTGGAGGGTCGGGTGCGCGCCGACGTTGCCATTGTCGGTGGCGGCTACACCGGCATGTGGACAGCCTTCCACCTGAAGCAGGCCGACCCCGGCGTGGATGTCGTGCTGTTGGAGGCCGACATCTGCGGTAGCGGTCCCAGCGGCAGAAACGGCGGCTTCATGTACGGGCTCTGGGAGGATTTCGATGCCTTGGAGAGTCTTTTCGGGACGGAGCAAGCCGCCCGAGTAGGTCACGCTTCCGAAACCGCCGTCGAGCTCGCGGTAGATCTCTTCCGCAAAGCCGACATCGACATCTGGTTCCAGCGCGCCGGTCATCTGATCGTTTCCACGTCGCCTGCCTTCGATGACGCCCTCGACGAATATCGTCGGCTTCAGTCGCGCAAGGGATTTCCGGGCGACCTCTACAAGATGCTCTCGGCTTCCGAGGTTGCCGACCGATGCCGGTCGCCGCAGTTTCGTGCCGGAGCCCTGCAGACGCGAGGGGCTACCGTGCAACCGGCGCGCCTGGCGCGAGGACTGCGCGCCCTGCTTCTCGACGCGGGAGTGCGCATTTACGAGGGAACGCCGGTCGATCGCATCCGGAGCGGCGCGGCGGTGGAGCTCGTCACCCGTGGCGGCGCCGTCACAGCCGACCAGGCCGTGCTTGGCCTCAACGCCTGGTCGAACCAGATCCCCGAATTCCGGCGAAGCATCATTCCGCGTGCGAGCCACATCGTGCTGACCGAGCCCGCTCCCGACCGACTTCACGAGATGGGCTGGACGGGCGGGGAGGGGGTCGGCGATCTGCGGGCGACGCTCAATTACCTTCGCACCACTCCCGATGGCCGGATCGCGTTTGGGGCCGCCACGGCGACTCCCGGTCGAGGCGCCGATGGCCGCATGTCCAACGACGCGACCTGGTACCGACGTCTCGAGGAAAGGCTTCACAGGTGGTTTCCAGAATTTCGCGGGGTTGGAATCGACTCGAGTTGGGGCGGGCCGATCGACGTCAGTGCGCACCACGTTCCCTTCTTCGGATCCCTCTGGGGAGGGAACGTTCACTTCGGCATGGGCTTCACCGGGGGCGGCGTGGGCCCCTGTGTCCTCGGCGGCCAGATTCTGGCCTCGCTGGTTCTGGGTCGGAAGGACGAGTTCTCTTCCCTACCCCTCGTGGGGTTGCGGTCGAAGCGGTTCCCACCCGAGCCACTCCTCACTTTGGGAGCGAGGCTCACCCTCGAGGCGATTCTTCGCACGGACGACGCGTGGGAGGCCGGAAAATCCGGCAACCGCTTGCTCCAGATGCTGGCCCGGCTGCCGCGGCGCCTGGGATACAACCTGGGCCACTGATTTTCGCTCGGCTGACTCCAGGAAAGGAGGCCGGAAATGCCCATATCGGGAAGCTGCCTGTGCGGTGCGGTTCGATACGAGATCGAGGGAACGCTGGCCGATGCGGGGCACTGCCACTGCTCGATGTGTCGCAAGGAGCACGGCGCGGCCTTCGGATCCTATGCCAGCGTAGACCCGGACCGATTTCGTTGGGTGTCCGGTGGCGACGAGGTGTCGCGTTTCGAATCGTCGGCGCAGGAAGATCGCATTTTCTGTCGCATCTGTGGCTCCACGTTGGGTGGCATGTCGAAGGGCCGGGTCAGCTCGATCACCCTCGGAACCGTCGACGGCGATCCCGGTGTCCGCCCGCGTTCGCACATCTTCGTCGGCTCGAAGGCCAGCTGGCACGAGATCGTGGACGATCTACCGCAGTTCGAGGAATGGCCACCCGGCGAGGGTTGGACCTGAACCACCCGTCTCGTTTCATCGAGAACCCGGCGCTTCGCGCGTGAGCTTCCAGATGTTCTCCGCCGGCCAGCGGCGCGCCCAGTCGAGCGGTACGAAGTCCGCATAGGTCGTGTGCGCGTCCTCCGGTGGGCGGATCTCGATCAGGTCCTCGACCCTCAGTCCGTGGCGCCGGAACAGCCGGATCCACTCGCCGTACGCGAGTTGGAATCCGACGCAGTCGCCTTCGTCGACTTCGTGGAGACCGAACGAGTCGTTCACGAGCTGCGTAGTCACGCTGTCCCCGTCTGCATTCCAGCACAGACTGTGCAGCGTGCTCGTGATGTTGAAGGCGAAGCGCCCGCCCGGTCGCAGCAGGCGCGCCGCTTCGGCGACGGTCCGGGCGGGCCGTGCCCAGCTGGTGACGCCGTGGTCGCAGAAGACGACGTCGAAGCTCGCGTCCGCAAAGGGCGCGACCTCGCCGTTGGCCTGGACCAGTCGCAGGCCGACGCCCGCTTCCGCCGCGTGGCGGCGCGCATGCGAGAGCTGGCGCTCGGAGAGGTCGAGACCCACGACGCGGGCGCCGATTTCGGCGAGCGCGATCGACCAGCCCGCGCCGCCGCAGCCGTACTCCAGCACGTCGCGATTCGAAACGTCCCCGAGCACCCGCAGCTCGGACTCGGGAACGCTCCACACCCCCCACGCCATCGGCTCGCGGGCGAGTTGTTCGCCGTGTTCCAACTGATAGGCGTCGCTCGTGCGATTCCACCAGCGGCGGTTCCTGGGCGTGGGATCGTCGGGGGCCACTTGCGAAGCGTATCCGACTCGGGGTGGGCGGGCCGGATCAGAAGAAGAATTCGCCGCGGATGTACGCCAGATGCTCCTGCCGACCGTACTGGGAGAGTCGGGGGCCGACGAACAGCTGAACGCCGAGGTTGAGTTCGACCGCGTCGAACGGGGCGTAGCTGATGTTCGGAAAGAACGCGGCGCTGCCGCCGTCGAGATCGACAAGCATGATGAAGTCGCCCCGGACTTCCGGCGAGATGTCGTAACCCGTCTGAATGCCCAACTGGTGCTCGGCGGATGTGATGACCCGGCTCGTGCCAAAGATGTCTGCCGTCGCCGGTTCGACAAGGTCGGGGGCGCCGCCAACGGGATTCGCAGAGGCCTGAAAAAAGGGAAGCAGCGTCCCGGCCCGACCGCTTCCAAAACCCAGCGCGTTGCCGTTGTACAGATACTCGGCGAGCAGGTAGAGGCCCGTTCCCATGTCAAGGTTGATGTCGTACGAGACGACGACCTGCCAGAACTGCCCGAGTTCTCGGGGCGCGGCATCGCCGATCTTCCAGACGTCCCGCTCCGGGTCGGTCCACACCGCTTCGATTCGCAGGGCCGCATCGCCGATATTGCGCGCGAAGTCGAAGCCGACCGTCGGAGCCTCCTCGAATATCCCGCCCATGAGAGAGAGGTCGGCGTCCCGGAAGACGCCGTGGAGGCGCGCGGCGAAGCGGGAGTCTCGCCTGTTGGCCCCGGGAGAGTAGACCCACTGCAGGTAGTTGAAGCCGTTGAAGTTCCAGCGCGCGTCGACGCTGTCGATTCCCGAAACGACGTCCGACTCGAGGGTCAGTGGCGGAAGGGCGCTAAAGCGGTCGATCGGGGTCCAGAGGCGGCCCACCCCCCAGGCAATCCGCTGGCGTCCGATGGACAGTTCGAGTGGGCCCTTCTCGGCGAATACGTAGCCACGGTAGAGTCGGTGCCGCCACTCAACGTGTTTTCCGCTGACGATCGTTCCCTCAGCACCCATAAAAGTATCGGCGCCGAGGTTCCCAGAGAGACCTCGCTGCAAAGTGTCGATGCGGCCAGCCGACACTTCGTTGTCGTACACGACGACGGCAGACAGCCAGTCCGTCGCCCGAAGGTCTGCGCGCAGCCGAATACGGGTCAGCCCCTGCGCTACGTCGAGGTCGCCCACCGTATCGAAGGCGGGGCAGTCGGCGAACTCGTCCGCGAAAACACACGCGGTGCTGCCCGCAAGGACGTCGGCGGCGATGGCATCGGTAAAGTCGTCGGCACGGGTTTGATGGGTGTACAAACCGAGCTGGCTCAGGGAGCCGGAAAACGAGAGGGAGGCGGCGCCCTCCGACCACACCTCCACCGATCGCGCGGGACCCGCAAGTGCGACCGCGGCGACCAGCGAGAGAAGTGTGGAGAACCTCGATGTCACGCGCCCGCTTTCGCTTCGTCGCCCGAGATGCGGCCGTCGCGCAGGCGAACGACCCGGCGCGCCGCTTCCATTACGAGAGGGTCGTGGGTGGAGAACAGGAACGTGATGCCGTCGTCTCGGTTGAGAGAGGACATCAGGTCGATGAGACGGCGGGCGGTGTCGGAGTCGAGATTGGCGGTCGGCTCGTCTGCCAGGACGAGCTTCGGGCGGCTCGCGATCGCGCGTGCCACCGCGACGCGTTGCTGTTGGCCCCCGCTCATTTCGAGTGGGCGCTTGTTTTCGAGCCCGGCGAGACCCACGCGGTCGAGCACTTCGCTGGCGCGATCCGCTCGCACCCGCGCATCCGTGCCCTGGAGCTCCATGACGAACTCGACGTTCTCGCGTGCCGACAGCACGGGAATCAGGTTGTAGGCTTGAAAGACGAAGCCGAGCTTGCGCAGGCGCAGCTCCGAGAGAGCGGCGGGGCTCAGTTCGCTGAGTTCGTCCCCATCGAGGCGAATCTTTCCCGACGTAGGCACGTCGAGTGCGCCGAGCAGGTTGAGCAGGGTGGTCTTGCCCGAACCGCTCGGGCCGGCGATCGCGGAGAACTCTCCGGTTTCGACGGCGAGTTGGACCCCGTCGAGTGCGCGTGTGCTGATCCCGCGTGTCTCGTACACCTTGGTCACGTCTACGGCGTCGATGATCAGCATGGTCGCGATTTTCCACCGTGAAGCATCGGTCAATAGTGTCGGAGCGCGTCCGCGGGATTTGCGCGCGAGGCTCGATAGGCCGGCCAGAGACCCGCCAGCACCGCGGTCACCGAACCCACCAGGATCGGGCGGGCGAAGTCCTGCGCGCGAACCACCGGTGTCAGCAGCGTGCCCATCCCATAGGCGTCCATCGAGTCGGCAAATCTCGAAATGTCGATTCCATCGCTGAGGGCGGCCACGCCGAGGAGGGCCAGGCCGATCCCGACGGCGAGGCCCAGCGCCGTTACGAAGCACGACTCGACGATGACCATCGCGACGACGCGCCCTCGGCCCATTCCCATCGCGCGCATCATTCCGATCTCTCGGGTGCGCTCGTAGACCGCCATCATCAGGACGTTGGCGATGCCGAACGACATGGCGATGAAGATCGCGGCGTAGAGCACCAACCCCATCGAATCGAAGGTATCGACCATGTACACCAGGAGCGGTACCAGCTGCTCCCACGTCCTCACTTCGGACGCTGCACCCAGGGTCGCTTCCAGTCGGGCGTGAATCGCGGCGATTTTCCCTCGGTCGATCGCGATGATGACGACCTCCGAAATCGCGGTTCCCATTCCCAGCAACGCCTGGGCCTCTTCGATTCGCATCAGAACGGTGCCATCGTCGAGATCGCGTGACCGGGTGTTCATCAGGCCCGAAACCCGGAACGCCTGCCCGGTGAGTTCCGCCGTGAGGTCCTGGACGGTCAAGACGACCTTGCTCCCGACCCCGACCTTCAGCCTGCGCGCGAGGGCTTCGCCGATAACGACCCGCCTGCGTTCTCCGAGCCACTCGCCCTCCGTGATCGAGTCGGCGGATTCCGAGATCTTCGGCTCGCGCGCGGGATCCACCCCGATGATGGTCACGCCCACACTGCCCCGCGGCGATGCGACCAACCCCTCGGATCGCAGTCGAGGAGCCCAGGCGCGAACGTCCGGGGCTTCGTCAAGGACGCTGCGAAGAGAAGCACCACCGTCGTCGAGGCGAACCTTGAGTTCGGGCTTCTCGTCCCAGCCGCTCGCGTGGATCTGGATGTGACCCAGTCCGCTGGCGATGGCGGTATCGATCATCCCGGCGACCATCCCGAAGTTGACGGCCATCGCGACCAGACAGCCGGAGATCCCCACGGCGATGGCGGTGACGACGACGAGGGTGCGTCGAGGATTGCGCCACACGTTTCTCCAGGCCAATCGAAGGACCACGGCTCACAGACTCCGCAGGGCGTCGACCGGCCGACCCCGGCTGGCCTTGATGGCGGGGTAGAGGGCAGCCAATGCAGCCACGCCGATGATCGTCAGCGTCGAGCCCAGGGGGTTGAGTGGTTTCAGCTTGAACGTCACTACAGGCTCCATGCCGATCAACTCGGTGGAAGCGGCGATGTCACCGGACAGGGGGAATTCCATTCCGTGCAGATAGGCCAGAGCGGGGACGGCGAGTGCGAGTCCAACGACGAGTCCGACCCCCGCGAGGATCATGGATTCGAGGTACACCATTCGAAACAGGGCACTGGGGCGCAGACCGAGGGCGAGTACGACGCCGAGTTCGCGGGTCCGTTCGAGGATGGCCATCAGGATCGTGTTGAGGATCCCGAAGCCGACGACAACGACCAGAATCAGCAAGGTGATGTACATGCCGGCATCGTCCAACAAAATCAGCTGGACCAGCTCGGGCATCAGCTGCTCGTAGTTCAGAACCTCGAGTCGTGCCGAACTCGCGGCGGCGAGCGTCGTCCGAAGCTGTTCGGCGAGCGGAAAGGCGTGGTCGGCATCCGCTGCGAGGAGTGCGATCTCGGTTACGCGTTCACCGTAGACGTAGAAGTCCCGCGCGTCCTCGAAATGAATGATCGCCAACGAGCGCTCCAGCTTCGGCTCGGGGAGCTTCACGGTGCCGACGACGGTGAACAGCTCGTAGGCGGTCTCGAGTGAGTAGGCGACGCCGTACATGAGGATTTCCTCGCCCAAGCTGGCGCCCAGGTCATCGGCGAGCCTCTGGCCCAGGACGATCTCCCTGCGCCCGGCCACTCGCTCGGTTGCGAGGAACTGCCCGGTCCGCACGCGCTCCGCGAGTGTGGTGACAGCGGCCTCCCGGGCCGGGTCCACGCCGAGCACCATGACGCCCTTGCTCGCGTCCCTCTGCGAGAGAAGTGCGAAGCTCGTGATTCGGGGCGCCCAGGCCCTCACGCCGGGGGTGGAGTCGATGGCTCGGACGACTTCGTCGGTCCACGGAACGAACTCCTCGAGCGTCATGTTGTCTCGGTAGCCTTCGCCAGAGATCGCGACGTGACCCGAGTGCAACCGCACGGCGTCTTCGATCATCTTCTCGTGCACACCCGCGGCCATGCCGACAGAAAGGACCACGAGGACGACCGCGAAGACCGTGGCAGCGACGGAGAGCGCCGTCCGGCGCGGATTGCGCCACACGTTTCGCCAGGCGAGTCGGGTCTCGAGGGACATGGCTAGTTCCCCCTTTTCAGGTTGCGGGTGGTGAAGACGTCGTCGGAGATCTCGAGGTCGAAGGCGATCTCCTGCACGTCGATCTCTGTGAAGTGTCCGGGCTTGTCGAGAGGTGTGAGGCTCCAGCGATGGGGGACGTGTCTTCCGCCGACTTTCCGAATTTCGCTGAACCGCATGACTCGGATCTTCTCCCCGTCTTCGTCGTAGAAGTCCTGACGCAGGGGAGTGCCGCGATCGACATCCAGCCAGGCCACGATCCTGCCCCACACCACGGCCGTGTCCTCGTGAGGCCGGTATTCGACCACGTACGAGCGATGCGCGACGGTGTCCGGTCCGCCGGGATCGATGCCCAGAAGCTCGTGATCGTAGTCCTCGATCTCGCTCGACTCCCGCGACAAATCGTCGTTGGTGAAGTCACTCCCCATCCAGGATTGGAGCATCATCGATGGCGGAATCCGCACCGTTCGCTCGACGCGGGGGACGTACATCCAGAGATTCGGATGAAGCTTGAGAAAGCCGGTTCCGATGTCCTTCTTGGGCGCCAGGATCCGAATCAGGGAGCGCTTCGCGGTGCGATCCTCCCAGGACTTGAAGGCGACCACGCGCGGGCGCGAAAGGCGGGGAGAAGTCACGGTCATCCGCCCTGAGAAGTAGGTGCGATCGCTGCGCATGCTGTTTTCGGCCAGCAGCGCCACGCTGCGGGCGTCGACACCATCGGGTGCGGGCTCGAGTGCGAGTTCTGCAGGTGCCGCGAGTGCTGGGACTGGGAGCGTGCTGATCAGCGCCGCCAGGATCGCGACCCGCAACGGTTTCAGGTCAATTTTCCAGCTCCGAATCATGGTCGCAGCCCTCTCGATAGCAATGTCCAGCTCGCCTCGAAGTGCCGCCGGAGCTCGAATGAAGGATCCATCATGAATTGAAGCAACAGGCCTTCGACGCTGGCGACGAGGGTCGCAGCCACGGCTTCCGGATCGGGCCCGGGCGCGAGCCGGCCCATGTCCAGGCCGCGCTGCGCGATCGCCCCCAGCCTTTGACGGCCCAGCACGTAGAGCTCGGCCATGCGCTCGCGAGCGACCGGGTGGGTGAGAAACTCGGCCCAGGCGAGAAGCAGCTCGCGGTCCCGCGAGAGGGTCTCGATGGCGACCTCGACTTCGCGGCGGAGGACGTCGAGCGGGTCCTCCAAATCCTTCTCGACGACGTCCCACTGCCCGTAGAGTTCGAGCGCGAAGGCGTCGAAAAGCGCCAGGAAGACCTCTTCCTTGCTGTCGAAGTGCCAGTAGAGGCTGCCCTTCGAGAG
>JAZFUU010000019.1:0-4562 GCA_036447375.1 Myxococcota bacterium | reverse complement strand
GCCGAAACTCCCTCCCGAAGTGCGAGATCCGGTTCGCGACCTCGCCGCGCCTGAACATCGTAGAGCGACCGCTCTACGCTGAGCGTCGCCAAAGCGCGAAGCGCAGAGTCGTCGAAGTCGCGGGCCGCCAGCAACAGGCGCGGCGGACCGATCCGGAGCGCAGCCGCGGGGCCCAGGAGTCCGGCCAGGGCCGGTCGCAACGCCAGCGCGGCGTCCAGAATCGACCCGAGCGCGGAAAGGGTCAGCCGCGATCGAACGGCGCCCACAACGGGTCGGCCTTCCGAGTCGATGCCCACCACGTCGATGACCTCGACGTCCAAGCCACCGAGCGGCCACAGGCGCACCGCTCCCAGCCCTTCGGCCTCCGCGAGCTTGAGCGCCAGCTGCGCACGCAGACCCTCTTCCGAGCTGCGCACACGCCGATCGTTCAGACGCTTTCGGAGCGAGCCCTCGAGACGGTCCATGACCGTGGCCAGTCCAGAGCTCGAGAGTCGCTCGCGCGATCGCTCGGGCAGTCGGATCTCCATGCCGACACCCCCCTCCTCGTCGCGCAGCACCGCTACACAGCGCGCGAGAAGAACCAGCTCGACCCCATCTCCGAAACCTCGGACGGCGCCGCCGTGCTTCGCGGCGAGACCTTCGAATGCGGCGAGCGCGCGCCGATACAGCGCGGTGTCTCCCGTCGATCCGAGCGCGATCTGCTCCGCCACCACCACCGGGGGTTCGGCGCCCGTGTCCGGTTCCACGACGTTGTCGCCGTCGGCCATCGCCGAGGCGGCCACGGCACGGAACTGAAACGGAACGTCGCCAATCAGGGTCAGTCGGCGTCGGGCGGCGATCGACCACTGGGGTGCGACAGCGAGGGCGAGGCCCTCGAAACCGTGCTGGTCTGCGAGCTGCTGGGCAAACGCGAGTACCGCCACGGCCGCATCGCCACCGAAAACCGAGAAGGCCACCACAGTGGGCTGGTCCTCGGAATGTCCGCGCCCGAGAATCGCGAGGCTCGGGGGAATGTCATCAGCGCTCACCGGTTCCAGCGCTTCGACCGACACGAGGCCCGCCTCCACGATGCGCTCGAGTCCGCGCACGACGTCGACAGCACTCCCGTCGTCGGTTGTCTTCTTACGACTTCGCCCGAATCGGCGTCTCATCCAGTTCTCCATCGTCGGCGGTTCTCCCGCCTCACGAATTCAAGGTTTAACCAGAACGGACGGTTCGTCCACTGGCTTCGTTTCCTCATCGAGCTTCCGGAGCGCGGGTTCGAGCAACACTTCCAACATCGCCCGGGCCACCGGATTGTCGGTGGGCGCTTTTTCGGCGAAGGCCCGAGCGGCCGCCAGACAAGCGCGCGCCGACCCGTCGGCATCCGCATTCCCGGTTCTCCCATACTTCCCGTGCTTCCAGATCACATAGGCAGTCTCCTCGAGGCGCCGGCTCGTGGTCATCGAGAAATCATCGCTGAATATCCGCTTCAATCCCTCGTTTAGCACGGCTTGGATCCGACCCTTCCGACTCGTTCCCGATACGACGATCCGGCTCTGGTCCATTGCGTCCAGCTGCTCCACCACTTCGTTGAGCAGGCGTATGTCCGGCGGCCACGGTCCAATCACGCGGCCCCGGATCAACGCGACCGCGCCGTCCAGGTCTCCTCCATCGTCCCCCAATGCCATTCGCACCAACTCACCCGGAGTCGCAGCGCCCTCGGGCGCCGCCGCGACCCGCGACCTCCACTCACTGTAGCCCCGGGGCAGCGGGCGATCCGCGGGCTGCCCGCCGGCGATTCGATCGATCAGCGCGCGAACCGACTCCAGGGGCACCTCGACCGCGGGAATGCGCGCCCCTTCGCTCAGCTCGCGCAGGAACTTCCGCGCCCGGCTGCGTCCGGTCGAGTAGACGTCGAACTCCATCACACCACGGACGTCATCGAGGGCCACGTTGAACAGACGGGCTCCCCCCGATGGGTGACTTTCCACAAGGTACGCGAAGCGAGTACCGCGCGGGTCCAGCGCCGAGACCACGGCGGCACTCAGATCATCCGCCAAGGTCGGCAGCTTGGCGACGATCTGCGCAGGACGATCCCGGTCCAGCTCGAACCCGCGCGAGCGCAAACGGTGTAGCGCACGGCGCAGAGCCTTGCGTGAGGATTTCGGCAGTCCCTCCGGGGCGACGCGACCCAGCGGCGCGAGGCCGCTCTCGGGATCCTCGGCCCAGGCACTCGCGAGCTCGTCTCCCGCTTCCGGCTCGTGGCGGAGCAGCCATTCCAGAACGACCGCTGCAGCCTCCGTGTCCAACATTTCGAGCAACTGCACAGGGTCGCCGTTGGCCGGGCGAATTCCATCGGCCAGGGCCGAGAGCGCCGAGGCGGCTCGCTCGAGAGCCTCAGGCAGACCCACACCGGGGTTGCTCACGATGATGACTCCGAACGAACCCAGTCCAAATATTCCTCGCTTCCACCGACCGCCGGCAGGGCCAGGACTTCGGGGACATCGTAAGGATGGAGTTCCCGTACTCTCGCCGCCAGCGCTGGCATGCGATCGACGCGGGTCTTGACGAACAGCAGTAGCTCGACGTCCTCCCGCACGCTCCCCTGCCAGCGGTACAACGATCGCACACCCGGTACGACGTTGACGCAGGCGGCCAAGCGCTCCTCGACCAGGGTGCGCCCGATCCCGGCGGCGGTGTCGCCGTCCGGTGCCGTAATCAGGACCACGCACACGTCGGATTCGGACCGGCTCAAATCCCTTCCCCCACGAGCCGCTCGTGCTCCGCGATCGCGAATCGGTCGGTCATGCCAGCGACGTAGTCCGCGATCGCACGAGCCTCGCCATCGCTGGAGAACCGCGCTCGCACCTGCTCTGGAAGCCGTCCCGGGTGTTCACCGAAGCAGTCGAAGAGTCGAGCCAAGATGCGCGCCCCGTTCTCACTCATCTCGAGCACCCGGGGATGGTGATAGAAATCGCGGTCGAGAAAGCTCTTCAGTTCCCGCTTTTGTTTTTCGATCTCCGGGGAATAGCCGATCAGAGGATCGGGCGTGGCACGCACCTGTTCCACGCTCTCCACCCCCGCCTCCGCCAGGCGCGACGCCGAGACTTCGACCAGATCCGTCACGAGTCGGTTCATCAGAGTGATGATCGTCTGTGCCCGACTCACCCGCTCGGAAACGCCGCCGAAGGTCTCGGTGACCTGGCGGCGGCTTTCGCTCCAGAGCAACACATCATCCAACGCTTCGAGATCGAGCACCGCGGCCCGCAATCCGTCGTCGAGGTCGTGGTTCGTGTAGGCAATCTCGTCGGCGGCATCGGCGACCTGCGCCTCGAGGCTCGGCTGAGCCGCGGTCGCAGGCACCGGCAGCGGGTGCTCCCACTGACAGCCGTGCTTCAGAATGCCCTCGCGGGTTTCCCAGGTGAGATTCAAGCCGCGAAACCCGGGGTATCGCTCCTCGAGCAGGTCCACCGTGCGCAGACTCTGGCGGTTGTGGTCAAAGCCTCCATCGTCCTTCATCCGCTCGGCCAGCGCCCGCTCACCGGCGTGGCCAAAGGGCGTGTGTCCAAGGTCGTGGGCCAAGACCACGGCCTCGGCGAGTTCTTCGTTCAGTCGCAATACCCGCGCGATGGTCCGAGAGATCTGTCCGCCTTCCAGGGTATGGGTGAGACGGTTCCGGTAGTGGTCTCCCTCGTGGTAGACGAACACCTGGGTCTTGTACTCGAGACGACGAAACGCGCGAGAATGAACGATGCGATCGCGGTCGCGCGCGAAGGCCGTGCGATAGGGGTGCTCGGGTTCAGCGACGGTCCGTCCCCGGGACTCTGCGCTCTTCACGGCGTAGCCCGCGAGCCGCTCGGACTCCTCGGCCTCGAAGGCCTCGCGGGTGCGAATCAGACTCATCGCGGCGCGGACTCGCCGTCGGCTTCCTCCAGAACCTGATCCAGGCGCGCGCGCGAGGGAGCGTCGAACTCACTCGGCGGCCCGGCAGAGACTTGGGGCGTCTCCTCGGGTACGACCAGATACAGGGTTCCGGCGATGATCGACAGTCCCAAGACTAAGATGAACCAGCGCGTCACTCGGCTCCGCCGCCCGGTCCCGACAGCCATTTGGCGCATTTTCGGCGGACCGGTTCTGTTGGCTCAGAGGGAGCGGCACACCGCTGCGGGGCTCCCCGATGGGGGTGCATCCAGAGTAGGAGCGCCCCCAAGGGGTGTCAAACGCCGTACACTGGAGATATGACGAAATCTCCTCTGCCGCGCCGGCTCCTGCTGGGCCCGGGCCCTTCGAACGTGCATCCGCGCGTGCGCACCGCAATGGCCCAGCCGCTGGTGGGACACCTCGACCCGTGCTTTCTGGAGCTCCTCGACGAGGTCCAGGCGAGTCTGCGCCGGCTCTTCGGCACCCAGAACCCGATGACGCTCCCGATCTCCGGCACCGGCAGCGCGGGCATGGAGGCATGTTTCGTCAACCTGCTCGAGGTCGGTGACCGCGTCGTCATCGGAGTCGCGGGAGTCTTCGGCGAGCGAATGTGCGAGGTGGCAACCCGGATCGGAGCGCTGGTCACTCGTGTCGAAACC
>JAZFUU010000018.1:0-5861 GCA_036447375.1 Myxococcota bacterium | reverse complement strand
GACGTGGAGATCGTGTTCCCGAACAAGGGGATCCACAGCTTTGGCACCAACGACCCGGGATTCGCGATGGCCATGTGCCGGGCCTGGAACGACTGGGCGCACGAGGCTTACTGGGACCACCGCGACCGCATCCTACCCATGGCCATGGTCCCCACCCTTGATGTCGAGGCGGCGATCGGAGAGTTGCAGCGCGTCGCCGAACGGGGTTTCCGCGGAATCACGATCCCGTGCAAGCCAGAGTACGGGCCCACGGGCATGGACCACCGCAACTACAACCAACCCGAGTTCGAGCCACTGTGGTCGGCGATCGAGGACGTCGACCTCCCGGTCACGATTCACGTCTCGACCGGGCGGGACCCGCGAGCCGCTTCGGGTCCGGGTGGGGCGATCGTCAACTACGCGGTCCATTGCTGTGCTGCCAGCCAGGAGCCGGTCGCGAACTTGTGCGCATCGGGGGTGCTGGAGCGCCATCCGAAGCTGCGGTTCGCCACGATCGAGGCGGGCATCGGCTGGGTCCCGTGGCTGCTCGAAGCGATGGACGAGGCGTTCTACAAGCACCGGATGTGGGTGTCGCCGGACTTGAAGGAGCCGCCGAGCTTCTACTACCGCCGCCAGGGCCTCTCCTCGTTCGGTGAGGACCGATCGGGCCTGGCACTCGCGGTGGAACACGACCTCGTCGAGAATTTCATGTGGGCCAACGACTACCCGCACCACGAAGGTACCTGGCCCCACTCCGCCGCGGCAATCGAGCGGACGATGGGCGGCCTTAGCGACGCGCAGCGCGAAAAGATCCTCGGCGGCAACGCCGCGCGCTTCTTCGGCGTCGAGCTGCCCGCCGCTCGCTGAACTCGGAGTGAACTCGGAGGCACCTCCAGTGAAGATCGGCGTCGTCTTTCCCCAGACCGAGATCGGCAACGATCCGGCGATCATTCGCGATTTCGCCCAGGCGGTAGAGGGCATGGGCTTCAACCACCTGCTGGCCTACGACCACGTGCTGGGAGCCGATCGAAATCGGCCGGGGGGCTTCGCGGGACCGTATGACAAGGATACAGCCTTCCACGAGCCGTTCGTGTTGTTCGGCTACCTGGCGGCACTGACGCAGACGATCGAACTCGTGACGGGCGTGATCATCCTGCCCCAGCGCCAGGCCGCCCTGGTCGCGAAGCAGAGCGCGGAGGTCGCGGTGCTTTCGGGCGGACGCCTCCGCCTGGGGATCGGTGTCGGCTGGAACGCCGTGGAATACGAGGCCCTGGGCGAAAGCTTTTCGAATCGGGGCCAGCGCGAGGAAGAGCAGGTGGAGGTCATCCGGTCGCTGTGGGAGAACGAGACCGTCGACTTCGAGGGGCGTTGGCACCGAGTGGCCAACGCCGGCATCAACCCGCGGCCGGAGAGCAAGATCCCGATCTGGTTCGGCGGCGGCGCCGACGCCTTGCTCGAGCGCGCGGCACGCATTGGCGACGGCTGGCTACCGCTGATCCCGCCCGACGATCGCGGCAAAGCCGCCGTCGAAAAGATCCTTCGCCACCTCGACGGGGCAGGGCGCGATCCAGAGAGCTTCGGGATCGAGCCCCAGGCGCGGATAGCCGGCGGCAATCCCGAGCGCTGGCGCAAGCACGCCGCGGGCTGGAGCGAACTCGGCGCGACACACATCTCCATCGTGACCATGGGCGCCAACCTGTCGCGCCCCGAGGATCACCTGAAGGCCGCCAGCGAGTGGCGGGACGCCATTTCCTGATGCCGGGCTGTCAGGAGAGTCCCGCGCGGTAGGCCTCGACGACCGGGCGGAGGATGTCGGGGCTCCCGCCGTGCAGGATGACAGCGTCGACGCCCAGGTCGAACTGACCGCGCACCGCGGACGCACACGCCTCCGGCGAACCCGTGGCCGAGCCCTCGAACCACGCCTCGGGCAGGAGGCCTGCGATCTGCTCGATCTGGTCGGGCGTTGCGACCTCATCGATGGCCCCTCTCATCCCCGCCACCACCGGGTCGGCTCGAAACTTCTCGAGTACGGCGAGATCCCACCGATTCGTCTTGACGAGCAGTTCGCCGTAGCCCGGGACCTGGAGATAGGTGCCCAGGCGCCCGACGGTCTTCTTGAGACGAAGCTCTTCGGGGACGTGGTCGCCGATCGTCGCGAAGCAGGACCACACCTTCACGTCGGCCGGGTCGCGCCCGGCGGCTTCGGCGGCCTGCTTCGCCGTCCTTACGACCCGCTCGGTCGTCTCGTCGGTGAAGTAGGTGTGCAGGAGCACCTCGTCGAAGCATCGACCCGCGAGCGCCAAAGAATTGGGACCGAATGCGGCCAGCATGAGCGGAACCCGCGCCCGCACCTTCGATCCCAGCCGCAGCAGGGGGTATTTTCCAATGGGGCCGTCGTGGCCCGAAATCATCTCGCCACTCCACAGTTTTCGCATCACCTGGGCGAAGTCCTCCAGTTGCGCCGTGGTCTGGACCGAGAGTCCCTGTGCCTTCATCGCGATCTCGATCCCACGCCCGATTCCGAGTACGAAACGTCCCCCCGAGATGTCGCAGAGCGTGGCGGCAGCAGACGCGATGATCTGCGGATGCCGGGTGTTCGGATTGGTCACGCCCGTCGCGACTCGAATCTTCGTGGTCATCGCAAGGGCGGCGCCGGATAGCGCCATGGTCTCTTTGTTGGGCCGTTCCGAGATGAATGCGGTGCCGAAGCCCAGCTGCTCGGCCTGTTCGAGCTCGTCGAAGAGGGGTCGAGCCGATTCAACGGCTCCGGCCAGGCCGTAGAAGCCCAGCTCATCGAGGGTCGATTCTTTCCGCTCAGCCGATGTCTGTTGCGGACCGGTCGCTCGCTGCGGTTCGTCGGACGCTGCCATTCTTCGCTCTCCCGTCGAGGTTGCCTTTCAGAGCAGATCGAGGCTCTGGAGGTCGCGAATCGCTTCGCAGGCACGAGACGACATCGCCATGAACATCTCGTCGCCACGATCGGTGTGCGTCAAGATCACGGAAGCCACGACCGTCACCAGCAGGCCTTGAAACTGGCCGTAGCGATAGTCGTCAAAACACTCCTCCAGCGAATGTTCCGTTACACCTTTCGCGATCAGCGCCTCATGGTAGGCGCCGACGAGTTCTCGCTCACTCTCCCGGCGGTCTTTGGGCGATAGGCTGTTGCCGAGGAAGTAGCCGAGGTCGCGTCCCGGGAGGCCGATCTCGAGGGTCTGCCAGTCGACGGTGGCGACCGGACTTCCACCTGCGGGCGTCGCGAAGAGAAGATTGTCGAGGCGGTAGTCGCCGTGGATGGGGGAGAAGCGCTCGTCGCGACCGAGCAGCCAGGAACCGGACTTTGCGGCGAACGCTCTTAGCACCGGGGCATGGCGCTCGGATACGCGGCTGCCGTAGTGCTCGATGAAGCTCTCGGTGATGCTCACGAGCCACGCCTGCATCCCTTTGGCCGCCTCTTCCGTGACGCGCCGAATCCAAGGCAGGTCGTGGAGGGTGGGGTCGCACCATCGCGGTCCGTGGAGCCCCGCCAGGTTGACCACGGCGCTGCGCGCCTGGCCGACGCCGCAGCCCTTGATCTGGTCGCCCTGCTCGGCGGGCGCGAGGTCTTCGAGCACGAGGACGAAGCGGCCGTCGTCGTCCGGAAGCGCGGCGTAGTAGCATTCCGGTGTGCGGATGGCGAGCGTCGGGTCGAGCTCGGTGTAGAAGCGCACCTCGCTCTCGTAGGCACCGCTGGCGCCGGCGTTTCGGCTGAGCTCATCTGCCGCCTGCATCTTGACGACGACGCTGCTCGGTGCGCCTTTGGCTGAACCCGCCGCATCGTAGGAGAGTTCGAAGCGAAAACTGTCGGCCATCTGGCCCGTGCCGATGGGTGCGAACGAGAGCTCGACAAGGTCGCCTCCGAAGCCGAAGTCGCCGAGAGCCGCCGACATCCAGCGCGGGTCGATGTCCGCCGCGCGCTCGATCTTGCCGGGTTGGCCAGGACGGCGGGGTTGGGTCATTGTGAGCCGGTCTCCGAGTGGTTCGTCACGAGATCGCAGCTACAGTATGTACTGTAGTCTGACTATACATTCATTACAAACCCAGAGAAGATCATGCTCTCAAAACTCGACGACTATCCGGTCCATCAAACCTCGGAGCCGCTGGCGCATCCGGCCTCGAGCGATCGACACGTCTACGATCGCTATTGGTTCAATGGATATCAGGACGATGGCGCCTTCTACTTTGGCATCGCAGCGGCGCTCTATCCCAATCTGGAGATCATGGACTGCGCGCTCTCGATCGTGATCGATGGCGAACAGCACTCGTTTCACGCTTCGCGTCGCGCGCCAAAGGAACCCACTGACCTTTCCGTGGGGCCGTTCGAACTCGATATCCAGGAGCCGATGAAACGCCTTCGAGTGACCCTCGACGACAACGAAACGGGAATCTCGGGCGAATTGCAGTGGATTCCGCGGACCGCGAGTATCGAGGAAGGGCACCAACTCGCGCGCAACCGGATCGGGCGCATGGAAGCCACGCGCTTCAATCAATTCGGTCACTGGGAGGGAGAGATCCGCTATCAGGGAAAGTCGCTGACGATCGACCCGGCCCGGGTGTACGGAACCAAGGATCGCAGCTGGGGAATTCGTCCGGTGGGCGAGCCCGCACCGCCCGGTGCACCGCCCAACAAGCGCGGTGGCATCTTCTTCATATGGGCACCGCTGCACTGGAAAGACCGTTGCACCCACATATGCGTGTTCGAGAATGAGCACGCCGTGCAGTGGCACTTCGATGGGATGATCTGCCCGGTCTACGACGACCCCGATGACCTTCCCGGCGTCGAAGATCCGGCGACCGAGTTTCTGGCGGGAGCGGAGCACAACCTGACTTTTCTACCTGGAACGCGCCGGGCCAGTGCCGCAGAGATCACCCTGCTGACCCTCGATGGCAAGCGCGAAGAAATTCAGCTCGACCCGGTCCTGTGCTTTCGCATGAAGGGCCTTGGCTATTTGCATCCCGAATGGGGCCATGGACGCTGGAAGGGAGAGCTTGCGATCGGCGGAGAAAGATGGCGATGCGACGAGCTGGACGAAAACGCACTCGAGAACATTCACATACAACAGGTGATGATGGCCCGAAGCGGGGACCAAAAGGGAATTGGCGTGCTCGAGCAGGTTCACATCGGCCCGCATTCCCGCTACGGCTGGAAAGAGATGATCGGCCCGCGGTAAGCGGGGCGGTTGCCTGCTCAGTCGGAGACGCGAACGATCGTCGTCCCTACGGTGCCGCCCGCCAGCAGCTCGATGAAGGCGGTGGGGGCTCGCTCGAGACCCTCGAACTCGGTGGCGCGGGGCACGAGCTGCCCGCTCTGGATCCAGCTCGTTAGCTCGGCTCGGGCTTCGGCGTAGCGGTCGGCGTAGTCGAAGAGGAGGAAACCCTCCATTCGGATCCGATTGTTGACGAGTAGGCCGGGAACACCGCGCGGTCCCGCTGCGGGAGTCGACGTGTCGTACTGACTCACGGCGCCACAACAAGCGATGCGGCCGTGTGTGTTCATGCGAAACAGGGCGCTGCCGAGGATGTCGCCGCCGGTGTTGTCGAAGTATACGTCGATGCGGTCTGGGGTCGCCGCCTTGAATTCGGCGCGGAAGTCGGCCGACTTGTAGTTGACCGCAACATCGAACCCCAGTTCCTCGACGAGAATTTTGCACTTTGGATCCGAACCGGCGACGCCGACCACCCGGCAGCCCTTGAGCTTGGCGATCTGGCCCACCATGTGACCCACCGAGCCGGCTGCCGCCGAAACCACTACGGTCTCGCCTGCCTTCGCCCGGCCGACCTCGAGTAGACCAAAGTAGGCGGTGAGGCCATTGGTTCCGAGGGCGCCGAGGTGGAGGACGGGGTCC
>JAZFUU010000017.1:0-5205 GCA_036447375.1 Myxococcota bacterium | reverse complement strand
ATGGCGCGCGCGGCGGCGGACTTCGTCGATGGCGAGGTGATGTCGCGTCTCGACGATATCCAGGCGAAAGGGCCCGAGATCATCCCCGGGCTTCTGAAGAAAGCCGGCGAAATCGGCATGCTCGCCATCGAGATCCCGGAGGAGTACGGCGGCCTGGGGCTAGACAAAGCCTCCGCGATGCTGGTTTCGGAAACCGCCGCCAAAGAGGCTTCGTTCAGCATTTCCTGGGGCGCTCACACCGGGATTGGATCGCTGCCCATCGTCTACTTCGGCAGCGAAGACCAGCGCGAGAAGTACCTCCCCAAGCTCGGCACCGGCGAGTGGCTGGCCGCCTACGCGCTGACCGAGGCCGAATCGGGTTCGGACGCACTGGCCGCCCGGGCTTCGGCGGTTCGCGACGGCGACGATTGGGTGCTCGACGGCACCAAGCAGTTCATCACCAACGCTGGCTTCGCCGACGTGTTCGTCGTGTTCGCCCAGGTAGACGGTGACAACTTCAGCGCGTTCATTGTCGAGCGAACCGACCCTGGGGTTTCGACAGGGCCCGAAGAACAGAAACTCGGGATCAAAGGCTCCTCGACCCGCCAGTTGATCCTGGAATCGGCCCGGATCCCAGGGGACCGATTGTTGGGCGAAATCGGTCGCGGTCACAAGATCGCCTTCAGCATCTTGAATGTCGGCCGCTTCAAACTGGGCTGCGGATCTGTCGGTGCCGCGCGCGAGTGTTTGCGCTACAGCGTCGCCTATGCGCGAGATCGCGTGCAGTTCAAACGGCCGATCATCGAGTTCGGCATGATCCAGCGCAAGATCGCCGACATGGCCGCACGCCTGTACGCCGCCGAATCGATTGGCTACCGCACGGCGGGATTGATGGACGCCGCCACCGCCGAAGCCAAAGCGAGAATTCCGGAAAGAGGGCCCGAGCGAGACGAGGCGCTGCGGGAAGTGCTCGAGGAGTACACGGTCGAGTGTTCGATCGTGAAGGTCTTCGGAACCGAGTGCTTGGATTTCGTCGCCGACGAGGCGCTGCAAATCCTCGGCGGGTACGGATTCCTGGCCGACTACCCCATCGAGCGCCACTACCGCGATTCGCGAATCAATCGGATCTTCGAAGGAACCAACGAGATCAATCGTCTCATCATTCCATCGACAGTCTTGAAACGCGCCGCCAAGGGTCGGCTCGACTACTTCGCGTTCATCGAGAAGGTAAAACTCGAAATCGAAGCGGGAAGTATCGTCGCGCCACTCGGAGAGGGCCCGCTGTCTGCCGACGCCGCCGCATGTGAACAGGCGAAGCGCCTCGTGGCTTTCTCGGTAGACCTGTTGGTTTCGAGAAACCTACAGGATCTCGTTACCAAGCAGCAACACCTGGAGGTACTCGCGAACATGATCATCGACACGTTCGCGGCGGCCTCCGTGGTGGCCCGCACCCGCAAGTTCGCGCGTACGCACCCAGACGCCGAGATGGACAACGAACTGGATCTGACGCGGATCTTCGTCGCCTCCGCGAACGAACGGATCGCCGACGGGGCCCGTCGCCTGGTGGCCAACGAGCTGGAAGGCGATGAGATGCTGGCGGCGTTCCGCACGATCGATACTCTCGCCACGTTCATGCCGATCGCAACGATCGCCGCGAAGACCCGAATCGCCGAGCGCATTGCGGCGGGGAATCTGCGGTTTCTGGACCAGTAGTTCGAAGCACGAGCGAGGTGCGAGGCTGCTCCGCCGAGGAGGCGGCTGCGCTGCTGCGGCCGAGAGAGACGATGATTCTCGGGTTTGGTCCCGCGCAGCCCGGCGTACTTCTCGAGGAGATGGGCAAGCGCGACGACTGGGAGGATCTCACGGTATTCGGAGGGCTCCTGCTCCAGCTCTATCCGATTTTCGCGACGTCGGGCGTGCATCTCCTCTCGGGGTTCTTCGGCCCGGCGGAACGCGCTCTGCGCAACGCGGGCCACGACGTGGCCTTTCTGCCCAGCTGCGTCTCATGACATTCTGGACCGAGGCCGTTGCAACTGCAACGCCGCCGAACCGAGGTCCGAGCTGCACACTCCGCACACAGCGGCCCGGTTCGCCCTGATCCGCTCCTCCCTCGCTCTCATCCGCGCCGCGTAGAGCTCCGCGACAACGGTATCGCCAACCCCGAAGTACATCTCGTCGGGAGTCTGCCCCTCGAATGCCGCGTGGGGCATCACCTCGTTGTGCTGCCGCACGTAGAAGTCCACGAGACGACGCAGAGACTCGACGCTCTCCAGGGAGTGCAGATAGAGCCAGGAGTGCTTGAGAGACCGCCAGAACGCCTCGATCATCGAGTTGGAGAACGTGACGTCCACTTGGGCCAGAGTGCGTCTCAGGCCCTCGTCCTCGAGCAGGCCGTCGACGTCCGAGTTGACGTTCTCGCAGCCGGCGTCTGTAACGACCGTTGTCCGCTGAGACCCGCTTCGGAGCTGACATGCAGCGTCGCGCAGTAGCCGACACGTTCCTCCACTGCCGAGGCGATCCTCAAGACTCCATGAAAGGATCCGTCTCGAGTAGTTGTCGATCGCGGCATGCAGGTAGGCTCTCGTTCCATCGAAGAGTCGGATGATGGTGACGTCCAGGTGCAGCAGCTCGCCTGGAGCGCTGGCTCGGATTCCGACCTTTGGCTTGGCAGGGTATAGACGTCGTCGAGGCCGCCCCCACGCCAACTTCCTCGCGAAGCGGTACCAAGTCGATGGCGACGCGACGACCTTTCCGATCCGCTGAGCGTGAAGGGCAAGAGCACGGAGTGACATGTGGCGATGCTCCCCGCTCTCAACCAACGTCCGCATGCTCTCGATTTCCGCAGCAGTCAGTCGTGTCGGCCTCACTCGCGGACAGCTGGGCTGGTCCTCGAGCTCACAGCCAGCCTCGAGTTGGCGCCAGCTGTGGTATCTCGAAGGGGAGAGGCGCGCGATTCGAAGCGCCGATCTGAGCGGCAACACCGTGCTTGCACGCTCGATCGCCCTGAGTAGCGCCGCTTTGGATTCACCGTCGGCGTGTCGCGCGTAGTCGATGCGACTCCTTGAGGCACGCAGCATCGCGGCCAGCAGGCCGACGACTCCAGCCAGCAGAGCCGTTCGCTGACGTAGGGCGTGAATCTCGGAGAGGAGAGCCGCGCGATCGGAGGTGACCCATTCGGAGGTGACGACGTCCGGTAGGCCGCGATGGATCCAACTGCGGATCGTCGACTGCGGAATCTCGAGTTCAGGAAAGAGATCGCGATTTCCAGACTCGAGAACCGCCTCCCGGATCCGGTGATCGTAGGTCCCCCGCGATTGTGCCGTCTGAATCCTGGACGTATCGGCAGGCCGCGGGCGGTGTCCTGGGCGCGGCGAGAATGGCCTTTGGTTTCAGGGCGTTGCAGTTCCAACGCCCGAACTCCAGAATGTCCTGAGACGCAGCAGGGCTATTCCTTCACCACGAGGTGATTTCGGAGCTCATTGACGTCGTCGTCTGCGACGGGGAAGTGAGGCGAGAGAAGTTCGCCGCAGCGCTGGATCGCCTGCGTCATCCCCGCGGCGAGATCGCCGCGCTTCACGCCCTGAATCATCAGGTCGACCGGTTCTTGCCAGATCTCCGCACTGAGCTTCTCGGCGATCGAGTGATCCGCAAGCACGACTGCGCGGTGCTCGAGAAGCGATACGAACAGCAAAATTCCGGTTCGGCCTGATGTCTGACTCATCTCGAGTTCGTAGAACTCGATCTGTGCGCGCAGATCCACCTGTCGCCCTTGATCGATCTGGGGTGTCAGCAGGCGCTGAACCGCATCGACGCGCGAGACGCCCAGTGCCAGTCCGCCGGCGAGCAACCAGCACGCGCCGAGCCAAACCCCGTACGGCCCACCCAGCTCGGCCAGATGCGCGGGAAGATCGGAGAGAAACACGCACAGCAGAAGCAATGTGAAGCTCGCCAGGGGAACGTGTCCGACGGTCGAGGAGCGTCGCACCAGAATGGGAACGATCTCCCCCGAGGTGCGTGACTCTGCGTCCGCGATCGCTGTTTCGATACGCTCGGCACCGTCATCGCCAAGTACTTGACGCGCCCAATCTGGACTGGGACTAGGAAGTTCGCCCATCACCATCCTCCCGAGGCGCCACCGCCGCTAAACCCGCCCCCGCCTCCGCCAAAGCCGCCAAAACCTCCCCCGCCACCCCCGAAGCCGCCCAGGCCCCGCCGAGCGGCATATCCCCCCATCCCCATGCCACCCAGGAACATCAGCGGGAGGAATCCTCGCCGCGTCGAGAAGACGGCAACCAGCAACAGTGCCCCGAAGAGTATTTGCCAAGGGCTCCTCGCACGCCCCGATCTTCGTTGGCGCAGCTGTCCCTCGAGATAGGGCCGCAGGTCGACGTCCGGATTGGTGATGCGAGCGATCTGATAGACCCCCATGATCACGCCCCCGTTCATGTCGCCCTGCTGAAACAGCGGTGTGATGGCCTCGTCGATGATGCGCTTGGAATAGGCGTCCGTCAGAACTCCTTCGAGGCCCTGTCCCACCTCGATGCGAACCTTGCGCTCGTCCCGAGCCACCAGCAGCAGCACACCGTTGTCGGCCTTCTTGCTGCCGAGCTTCCACGCGTCCACGACGCGAATCGCCGCTTGCTCGATCGGGAGCCCCGCGAGATCGGGAACCGTCAACACGGCCAGCTGAGTTCCGCCGACCCGCTGGATCTGCCGAAGCGCCGACTCGAGCTGCTGACGGGTCGCTGGAGAGAGAATCCCTGCCTGGTCTGTCACGGCTGAGCGCAGCGCAGGGACCTCAAATTCGGCGGCGTTTGCTTGACACGCAATCAGCCAAGCAAGCGCGAGCGCTCGAACAGACGTCCCCCGGATCCTCATTTAGAAGTCGACCTCGGGCGCCTTCTCGACCGCCTCCTGCTCCGCGTCGTCGAGTGCCCACTGGGCCATCTTTTCATGGTGGTAGAGGAGGCTGTTGGTCCAACTCGAGGGCGGAACGGTGACGAGATCGTTGAACTCCTTGATGGCTTCGATGTGCCGTTGCCGCGCAATCGTGATGCGATTCTCGGTCCCCTCCAGCTGAGCCTGGAGCTCGCGGAAGTTCCGGTCCGCCTTCAGCTCGGGGTAGCGCTCCGCAATCACCATCAGGCGACCCAGCGCCTGACTCAGCCCGCCCTGAGCCTGCTGAAACTTCTGAATCTGCTCAGGTGTAGCGTTGGAGGGATCGAT
>JAZFUU010000016.1:0-7092 GCA_036447375.1 Myxococcota bacterium | reverse complement strand
GGTCGACCTGATGCCCACGCTTTCCGACTTGCTGGCGGCGGATTGCCTGAACGAGCCTCAGGGCAGGAGCCTGCGGCCGCTGCTGGGCGGCGAGGCGGGCGCCGCGACCGGGGAGAGCGACCATGCCCACTACCTGGCGAGCGCGGACAAGCTGATTCGGGGAATCGACGCGGTGGTCGATGAGAACTACAAGCTGATCGCGATGCTGAACGGTCGGGTCGCGCTCTTCGATCGATCGGACGATCCCGGCGAGCTGCGCGACGTTGCCGACCAGCGCACGGAGGTCGTTTCCAGAATGCGCGCCGAACTCGGCCGGATCCGCGGCGAGAAGGACGAACGCCGGCGGCGCAACTTCGCGCACCGAACCGAAGAGGACAAGCTCGAAGTGCACGAGCGCACGCTCCAGGGTCTCCGGGCACTGGGATACGTCGAGTAGCGGACCCTCGTTCATGCGACGGAGCAGCCTGATCACGCCGATGCTTCTCTCCGCGATGCTTGTCTCCGTGATCCTTGTCTCCACGATTCTTGTCACCGCGGTAGGATGCGGCGAAGCGGCCCCGCCGAACGTTCTACTGATCGTGGTCGATACCCTGCGCGTCGATCATGTCGGCTGCTACGGCCACCGTCGCGACACGTCGCCCGCGATCGACCGCCTGGCGGCCGAGGGCGTGCGTTTCGAACGCGCCTATGCCACCGCGCCGTGGACGAAGCCTTCGGTGGCCTCGATGATCACGGGCCTCTACCCGAGCGCCCACCGAGCCAATGAGCTCGAGAGTATTGCGGGGGAGTCTCTACTGACCCTCGCAGAGATCCTCCGCGATCGCGGCTACGCGACGGGAGGCGTCGTGAGCGCCAAGCTGCTCACGGCCCGGCGCGGATTCGCCCAGGGATTCGAGATCTATCGGGAGGGGAACGCCCGGGGAGTCAAGCACGTCTCCACGCCGGGGGTCACCCGGAAGGCCACCGATCTCCTCGATCGCTTCTCTGCGGGCGAGCGGCCCTTCTTCCTGTTCGTTCACTACTTCGACCCGCACTACGCGTACACCGGCCACTCCGAGATCGGCTTCGCCGCTGCGGGGGGCGGCCGCCTCAGCGGAGACGAGAGCATTGGGGAGCTGCGCTCCATGCTGGCGGATCTGAGTGAGGACGAACTCGGCTTTCTCCGCGACCGCTACGACGAGGAAATTCGTTTCACCGACGGTGGGATCGAACAGTTGCTCTCACACGCGCGGAAGCTCGGCCTCGAATCGAACACGCTGATCGTTCTGACCTCGGATCACGGTGAGGAGTTTCGGGAACGCGGTTGGCTGGGGCACACGCGGTCGCTCTACGACGAGCTGCTGCGGGTGCCCTGGATCTTCCGCCTGCCGGGGCTCTCGGCGGGGGGTCGCAGCCTGAGCGAGCCGGTCTCCCTGGTCTCGCTGACACCCACGGTTCTGGAGCTGCTCGGAATCGACCCCGAGGGCTTCGGGTTTCAGGGGCGTTCCCTGGCGCAACCGATTCTCGGCGAAGCCGACCCCGAGCCCGCGGTGATTTTTGCTGAGGTCGACTACCGCCCGGGTGACCGGGAACTTCCGATCAAGTTGACCCACAAGAAGGCGGTCATCGTCGATCGTTACAAGCTGATTCGCGACGACGAGACGGGCAGCGTCGAGGTCTACGATCTCGAGGACGATCCCGCCGAGCGTGAAGATCTCTCCGCAACCCGACCCCAACTGGTGGAGCGATTGCTCTCGGTGTTGCGGTCCACGCTGGAGCACACGGCGAAGGGGGCTGTCGAGGGCGGCGTTCGCAAGCTCTCGGAGGAAGAAGTCGAGCAGCTGCGAAGCCTCGGCTACCTCGATTCCTGAGCGGCACAGGGAACGAGTCGCCGTTCGATCAGCTCATGGATCACCGTTTCGGCGGCCAGGGCCGAACCGAAACGATTCCAGTGGGGATCGTTGCGAAAGAAGAGCGGGAATCGGGTCGAATTCTCGAAGGCGGGCCAGAGGTCGATGACCGGAAACGGAAGCTCGTTCGCCACCTCGTCGATGTAGCGCCAGGGCTCCCGGACGAAGGGACCGAGCCTCTGGTATCGATCGTCCTCCCAGTTCCGGGGAGCTTCCCGCCGTGAGTACTGATAGGCGCGCGGGTACACGACCAACGCGAAGGGAACGTCGAGGACGCCCCGCGTGAACGCATTCATCGCAGCCAGGTTTTTCATGACCCCGCGTTCGATGTCCGGGCGTGTCTGTTCCAGGGGCAGCGCCGTGACGAAGAAGCGATCCTTTGGGAGCGACGTCTCTTCCTCGCCGGGCGGTTTCGCCTTGAAGCGAAAGACTCCGCGCACGTCGATGGGATCCCACGGGAGGTAGGCACTCGCGAATACGTTCATGACCTCGGTCCAATCGAACTCGAACTGGCCCGCTCGGTGCAGCTCGCGCTGGTAGCGCAGGTCGTCGTGGAAGTCGGTCACGTCCAGGCTGTAGACGAGGAGGTCCGGGCGATACTTGTAGCCGACCTCGCGCAGGAGCCGCAGGCTCAACAGCGGGGACGACGAGACCCAGCCGAAGTTCACCGCGCGCACCCGGGCGGCGCATTGGCGGCGGTCGAGATAGTCCTCAAAGACATACGGGTAGCTGTCGGCGTAATCCAGCTTGTGCCCATACGTGAAGGAGTCGCCGAGAAACAGCACCACGAAGTCGTCGTCGTGCAGGTCCGCGGGCTCCCCTCGGAAGCGAATTCCATCGGCGTTGATCTCATCTCCGTCGGGCTCGAGCCGGTGGTCGACGCTCAGATCGTGAACCTGGGCGATCCTCGAGAACATTCGCGCCGAGATCAGCTTCGGAAACACGTAGAAGAGCATGCCGCCGATGACGGCGGCGTAGAGCGCCGTTGCCAGGGGAGCCCTCCGCGCGATCCAGACCAGTCCCACGATCGGCGCGAAGCTCACCAGCGCGAAGCCCAGGCCCGTGGGAAGCTGGAACACGATTCCGTGAACGAGCACCGCCGCGAGTCCGAGGTCGATCCGTTCCCATCCGGTGAGGGCGCGTTTGGCCAATCTCGCCAGGTCGAAGCGGAGGGCGGCGATTCGAGCGACCGCCAAGACACCCCAGATTCCCGGGACGAGCCAGCGGTGATCGATCCTGTGGTCGCCCCAGGACCAGGAGGTGCCCCACAACAGGACGACCACCGGCACCACGACCGCGCACCCCAGAACGCCGCGGAACCACGTGCCGCCGATACGCACCCCGTCGACGCTCATGCCGCGGACACTCATAGCGAAAAATGGGCTCTTCCGGGTTTGGAGAGGGGCATTCCGGAGGTTCGGCACCGCAGGGCCCCGAGCCAGGTTGATAATACGAACTGGCTTTAAAGCCAGTTGCCTCGGGCCTATGTGAATTTCGATCGAATTCCTTGAAAAACCCGTACCTCGGGCTTGACAGGTTTTCGCAGCAATTTTCCCATGGCTGCGGTCGTCCGAACTTTCTGTTCTCTCATACGCGAGAGGTGCGCCTGGGTGCACTTTTCCTCGGCCGCCAACTTTCACGATTCGCACGGGAGATCACCGCTCTCTGTGCCACGGCGGAAGCCGTTCGAGCCCATGGTATGTTCGTATGCGACCTCACCCCATCGGTCCCGTGAGGTCACAGCGTGAACCGCTCTCTCAAGACTGTTCCCGACTCGGAGCTTCTGGAACGTACGCATGGGCTGGTTCGGCGCGGCCGCGCGGTCGAGGCCGAGCTGCTTCGCCACCTCGGCGAAGTCGATGCGCGGCAGCTCTACCTCGGAGAAGCCTGTGCCTCCATGTTCGTCTACTGCGTGCGTGTGCTGCACTTCTCGGAGGCGGCTGCGTACAAGCGGATCCGCGCGGCCCGGGCGGCGCGGAGACACCCGGACCTATTGCGGGCACTTCGCCGGGGGGAGCTGCACGTCACGGCCGTGAGCCTGCTGGCGACGCAGCTCAGCGACGAGAGCTGCGATGAGTGGATTCGGGTGGCGAGGCACAAGACCGCGGAAGAGATCAAGGGGCTGCTGGCCGATCGGCAGCCGAAGCCCGACGTCGCGGACTGCGTTCGGCGGGTTCCGGCGTCTGTGAGTTCGGGGAACGCGGCGCCAGAGACGGCGTCGAAGCGCGCCGAGACTCCGGGCCCGAAGGCGGACAACGCTGGAGGCAAGCCCGAAAGGGTCTCCGACCGAGCGGTGGGCGCGCCCGCGGGCGCGGCGCCTCCGGAACCATCGGATGCCCGAACCTCGCCGCTCGGCGGCGAGCGATATCGCGTGTGCTTCACCGCAGACGCAGAGCTCCACGCGCAACTGCAGGAGCTTCGGGCGCTGATGCGCCATCAGGTCCCGGATGGGGACCTTGGGAGCCTCTTGGGGCGGGCGGTCGCGCTGCTGCTCGATCAGGTTCGAAAGCGAAAGTTCGGGGAAGTCTCGGCGCCCCGACCCGATTCCCCTGTCCATCCCGATTCCCCTGCCCATTCCGACGTCCCTCCCATCCGAGGCTCGTCTCGACACATCCCGGCCGCGATCCGGCGGGCGGTCGCGCGCCGCGACGCCGGGCGCTGCCGCTACGTCTCTCCCCGTGGCGTGCGCTGCGGTGCGGCCGAGTTCCTGGAGTTCCACCACGTCGACCCCTGGGCCCGAAGCGGGACGCACTCGGTGGCTGGCATCGCCCTCCGGTGTCGCGCACACAACCAGTACGAGGCTCGCCGGGTCTTCGGAGAGAAGCACATGGCGCGGTTTTGGAATCGGGAGGGGGCGAATGCCAAGGTTTGAAGCGACGAAAAGGATAGGCGCCGGTCTCGGGCCGAGCGCCGCTATCATGCGCCGCGAGGTCGCCGGGGGGCTTCATGAGCGGCGAGAGAAGTGCATTCCGGGGAGTCGGCGACGTCGCCCTGGGACTCGCCGTGGTGCTCGTCACCTACGCCGGCTGGCGCCTGTTCTGGTTTCTCACCGACGACGCCTTCATCGCCTTCCGCTACGCGAGCAACTCCGTGTTGGGCTACGGCCTGGTCTGGAACCCGCCGCCCTTCCGCCCCGTCGAAGGCTACACGAGCTTTCTGTGGGTGCGGCTTCTCGAAGGGGTCTGGCGGCTCACCGGGGTCGACCCGACCCGGACGGCGAACTGGCTTTCGCTGGCGTTCGGCTACGCGACCCTCGCGCTGGTGGCCCGCACGCTGCTGCGTATGCGGCTCTCCCCGGCAATCGCGCCTACCCGCCGCGTATTGCTGGTGCTGGTGCTGGCGGGAATCTTGAGCAACCGGACGTTTCTCACCTGGTTGAGCTCTGGCCTCGAGACGGCCATGTTCAATTTCTTCGTCAGTGCCTGGATTGGTCTCGCCCTGGCGGCGCGTCGGACTCCACTTCCAAGAACCGGTCCGCGAGATGCCTGGCTGCTGTGGCTTGCTCTCGTCACCGCGCTTCTCGCATTGAGCCGACCCGACGGGCTGCTCTTCTGCGGGGCGTTCGCGCTCATCTGGTGGCTGCGCAAACGGGAATCATCCGAGGTTCGGTGGCTGGCCCTGTGGCCTCTGCTCGTCGTGTCGATTCATCTCGGGTGGAGGCGCTGGACGTATGGAAGCTGGCTTCCCAATACCTACTACGCCAAGCAGGTCGAGGCGTGGGCCGAGAGCGGATTTCGCTACCTCGCCTCCTTCGTACTCGAGTACGGCATCTGGGTCTGGCTGCTGCTGCTCGGGACGTGGCTGATTCGGGTATTGCGACCCTCGCGCCGACTCGCGTGGGCCTCTCTTCGCCGTCATTCCATCGAGGCCGTCGCCCTGGCGACCCTGGCCGCCCATGCGGGCTACTACACCTTCATCGTCGGTGGCGATCACTTCGAGTATCGCGTCTACAGCCATCTGGTTCCGCTGTTGTGGATTTCGGGCGCGTGGTTGGCGGCCCGGGTCGTTGCGCGGTCTCGGGGTGTGATCGCGCTGCTCGTCGTCTGGCTGGTCGTGGCGTCCCCCATCCCCTGGGTGCATTGGCACGAGACGCGAGACCTCACGACACGGGCCCAGACCCTGCGCAGCGTCCAACCGATCGCAATGCATTTTCCCGCTCCGTTGCGCCCGGTGGTGGGAGCCTGGGACGGCTGGCAGGCGTGGCTCGCTCGCCGGCGCGTGTGTGTCCGCCATCAGGAGCACAAGGTTTTCTGGCAGCATCAGGTGCGCGAGCTTCCCACCCGCAGCGAGGGGTCGGCGATCCGCTGGGAACGGCGCGCCGTATTGGTGCGCGGAGCGGTCGGGGTTCCGGGCTGGGTGTTTCCCGAGGTGGCCGTGATCGATGAGTTCGGATTGAACGATTGGGTCGTCGCCCGCAACCCACGGCCTCGTTACCGCACCCGCCGCATGGCCCACGACAGGATTCCGCCTGCGGGCTATGTCGAGTGCTTCCGCCCAAACCTCGAGATCCGCGACGGAGTCGTGAGTCTGGAAAAGCGCGAGTCGCCGCTGAGCGATGAGGAGATTCGAGCCTGCGAGAACGCCGATTGGAACTGATCGAAACCGCGCGAAGGCGTCGAACGGGCGGCGCGCGGTCACCGGGCTGGATCTTGCGTAGAATTCGAGCGTGACCTCCCATATTCATCACAGCCGAGCTCGACGTCTATCGCGCCGGAGCTTTCTGCGGGCGTGCGCGGCCGGAGCTACCGCTGCCACAACGATCGGCGGGGTGCTTCAGGGGTGTCGGCGCAAGTCGCTCGATCGGCCGAACGTGGTCCTGATCGTGGCGGACGATCTCGGCTACGAGTGCCTGGGCTGCAACGGCGGCACGTCCTATCGAACTCCTTTTCTCGATGAGCTCGCCGCAACCGGGATCCGCTTCACGAACGCCTACTGCACGCCCCTGTGCACGCCGTCTCGGGTGCAGCTCATGAGCGGCCAGTATCCCCACCGAACCGGATGGACGGGCAATCTGGGCGAGCTTCCCAGACGCGAGCGCTATGTGGATCCGTCGCTCATCGATCTGGCAATCCTGTTCAAGCGCGCGGGCTACGCGACGGCGGTCGCCGGGAAGTGGCAGATGGCCTACTTCGATCAGCACCCGGATCACGCGACCCGGGCCGGCTTCGACGAACATTGCCTGTGGACCTTCGACTACAAGGGA
>JAZFUU010000015.1:0-2874 GCA_036447375.1 Myxococcota bacterium | reverse complement strand
CCTTCATGCGCTGCGACCGCGGCGCGGAGTACACCGACCATCACACGTTCGTTTGCCTCGGAATCGGGGAACCCGGGCTCGACCACGCCGCCTTCGAGGTCGAGGATATCGATGCCGTCATGGCCGGACACGATCACCTGGTGCAGGCGGGCGATGGCCATCACGCAGGCATCGGCCGTCACGTACTGGGCAGCCAGATCTTCGACTACTGGCGCGATCCGTGGGGACACGTCGTCGAGCATTTCACCGACGGCGACCTGCTCAACGCACAACCTGAACCCGGGCTCCACGCCCCGAGCGTGGCTCTCGGAACCCTGTGGGGCCGCTTCGCCGCCGATCCTGCGGACGTCCCTCGATCCCGTGTGTAGGAAAGAGCATCAGGAGACAAATTCATGAGCGAAGTCAACCGACAGTGGCTGCTCGCCAGACGTCCCGTGGGTATGGTGGAGGAGAGCGACTTCGAGCTCACCACCACTCCCTTGCCGATCCCCGGCGAGGGCCAGTTGCTGATTCGCAATCGAATGCTCGCCTTCGAGCCGGCCATGCGCGGCTGGATCGACGACAAGCCCAGCTACATGCCTCCGGTTCCCATCGGCGAGGTGATGCGAGGTATGGCGGTCGGGGAGGTGGTCGAATCGAATCTCCCGGGCACGGATCCGGGCGACGTCGTGACCGGAATGATGGGTTGGCAGGAGTTTGCGATCGGGGACCGCGGTGCGCGAAAGGTGCCGCTCGGCGTGGATCCCGCGCTCGCCCTCTCAGTCCTCGGGATAACGGGCATCACCGCCTACTTCGGTCTGCTCGAGATCGGACGTCCGAAGGAAGGCGACACGGTCGTCGTCTCGGGCGCGGCCGGTGCAACGGGCTCCGTTGTCGGACAGATCGCCAAGCTCAAGGGATGCCGAGTGGTCGGCATTGCGGGCGGCGCCGAGAAATGCACGTGGCTCACCAACAAGGCGCACTTCGACGCAGCCATCGACTACAAGTCCGAGGACGTCGGCGGGCGGCTCGATGAGCTGTGCCGGGACGGAATCGATGTCTTCTTCGACAACATCGGTGGTGAGATCCTCGACGAATCCCTCGCGCGGATCGCTCGTGGCGCACGGATCGTGATCTGCGGTTCGATCTCGGGCTACAACACCGAGAAGAAGCAGCCGGGACCCAAAAACTACTACAACATCGTGCAGAAGCGGGCGCGCATGGAGGGGTTCATCGTGATGGATTTTCTGCCGCGTGCCGCTGAGGCGGTGGCCGAGCTCACCACGTGGGTTGCCAAGGGCAGCATCGTCTGGAAGGCCGACCTACAACGCGGATTCGAAAGCGCGCCGAAGACTTTGCTTCGCCTCTACAGCGGCGCCAACTTCGGCAAGCAACTCCTGGAGATTTGAGTTGGGCGCGGTCGTCCTGGTGGTTGCGCTCGCGGCCGCCGCCTGGTGGCTATTCGAAAAAGGCAAGCGAAAGACCCACCCCGTGCCGGAGGGCCATCAGCCCGACATCGAACTCCCCCATGAACAGGAGTTCGAGCTGTATCACAATGCCCTCTCGCTCTGCTCGATGAAGTCTCGTGTGTGTATGTCCGAGCTCGGCATCTCATACAAGAGTCACCACATCGATCTGATCGAAACCGGTGCCTATGAAAACATCCGTCCCCGGCTGCTCTCGGTGAATCCGGGCGGTACGGTGCCTGTGCTCGTCCATGAGGGCCACCCGATCTACGAGTCCCACATGCAGATACGGTACGCGGCCGAACACGCGCCGGCGGGATGCCCGCCTCTCACCCCCGACGACCCGGATCTTGCCGAGGAAATGAATCGCTGGATCGACCGCTCATCGCTCACTCACGATCCCATCGAGCACGGTGACGAGAGCGCGGGCAACGCGGTGCCAGGGCTCACCGTTCCTCTCTTTGCCGCGATGATCCACCGGATCCCCTATTGGAAAATCCTCGAAGGGGCGCTCTTCCACTTTGACAAGAAGCGGCCCTTCCTGTTCCTGGTGCTGAAGATCCGCGGCCTCGAGAAGCTCGATACGATCGGGCCGCTGATGAAAATTCTGGCCCGCAGCCGCCGCCAGATGGCCGCTCATCTGGACACCCTCGAGAAGCAGCTCGTGGAGAGAGGGGGGCCCTGGATTCTCGGTGGAAGCTTCAGCCTGGCGGACGTGAGCTGGCTCGTGATCTTCGAACGGCTGGTGCAGGCGGACTGTCTACAACTCTTTGCCGGTGGCGACCTGCGACCTGCCTGCGCGAGCTACTTCGAGCGCCTTCGCACCCGCGACAGCTACGGCGACGCGATCGAGGGACACTCGCACCCGACGGTCGAGTACGGGACGAAGCGGCTGCGGTCCGCGAAGGCCGCCGACCCCGCACTGCGACTGGCGCTGGAGGGATCGTAAAGCGCATGTCCCACGATGTTGCCATCGTCGGCTTCGGCCCGGTGGGAGCGCTGACCGCGCTGGAACTTGCCCACGCCGGACTGCGTGTGTTGATTCTCGAACGCTCGAGCGACCCGGTGGAGCTACCGCGAGCCGTGGGCTTGGACGGCGAATCGGTCCGCGCTTTCCAACGCATCGGCTTTGGGGACCCGGTCGCGGGGCTGTGCCAACCGCCGCGAGAGAAGGACGAGGTGATCTTCACCAACTCCCGTCTCGAGCCGATCTTCGGAACCGAAATTCCCCGGATCGGCGCGAACGGATGGCGCGACGTCGCGTTCTTCGACCAACCGGAACTCGAGGCCCTGCTGCGGCGCTTCGTGGCCCAGAGCGATCGCATCGACGTGCGGCTCGGCAGGGAAGTGGTGGCGATCGATCAGGACGCGGACGAGGTGCGCCTGCGAAGCACCGCAGTCGGGGAGCCGAGCGAAACGGAACACCGCG
>JAZFUU010000014.1:0-3604 GCA_036447375.1 Myxococcota bacterium | reverse complement strand
GGACAGGTCTCCCTGAGTCTCTTGCCGGCGGCGCGTCTGGCGCTGAATACGACGCCCGAAATACTGGAGTACGACGAGCAGTGGCGGCACGGTCGTCATGCTGATGAGCGCAAGTTGCCAGCTCGTGACAAACATCGTGATGACGCCACCCAGGAGCATCAGAACGCTGCTGATGCCGTCTTTGTAGAGAATATTCAATGACTGGCAGGCGAGCTGAACGTCTGTCAAGGCGCGGGAGAGAAGGTCACCGCTCGACCCGCCACGGTGAATTCGAAGCGGCGCCTCGAGAAATTTGCGCGCGACTGCGAGGTCGATTTCCTTGCGTACACGCGCGACGATCCAGTTGGCGAGATACGCCCGATAGAACATCGCCACTGGGGTCACGGCCAACGCGATTCCGACGATCAGGCCGAGCTGCCATAGGCGGGGTGCGACGGCCTCGAGGTCGAAAACATTGTTGGCTGCCGGAACCAGGATCTCGTCGAAGAGTGGCTTGGCGAGCCAGGTGCGAATGAAGCGACTCGCACTGAAGAGGCCTGCGAAGAAGACGACGGCCACCAGCGCCCGCCAGTGGGAGAGTGACATCTCGACCATTCGGCGCAGCAAAGGCCAGGCGGAGACCCGCTTCTCCTTCGATGGGAACTCGAGGGGGAGCAGCGCTTCCTCAGTGTCTTCGATCGACAACGCTTCCGGATCCAATCGGTTCAGCTTTCTTACGCCAGCTCACTCGCGATCGCGTCGCCGCCACGCCAGCCCAGCAGGAGGTCTCCCTCGAGTCCGAGTCCGGCGACCGCGGCGCGATCGAGGTGATAGATGGGCGGGCGCGTAGAGAGTCGCAGGTCGATCTCCGCGGGCCAACCGATGCCGGGCCGGGGATCCTCGAGCCAGCCGTCGTCGCTATCCCACCGGGGTGGTGGGACCTCAACATGGTGCAGTTTATCTCCGCAGAACGGCATCAACGCTTGGAGACGGCTGGCGATCGACTGGCCGAGACTCGAGAGCCGTTGCGGGAGGTTCGCCGGGACCACCGCCGGGACCATCGCGCGTGCGACCAGATCGACCCAGCCGGGTTGGGTCTGGCTCGGGAAAGCCGTGATCGCCACGGTCGGGTCGTCGTCTTCGGTTTCTGGTTCAGCGCCGCTGTCGGTTCGCGTGCCGGGCAGGATGACGCGCGCGATCATGCCCTCGGGTAGGATCGCCATCGGGATTCGATAGAGAAACACGGCCCGGTAGCCGCGACTGACGGGGCGCTCGAGCAGGCTCGGGGCTGGGCGCATGGGTTCGTAGTCGACCGTGTCGCGCAACGCAGACAGTGGCGCGGCCACGACAAGGCTGCGCCCCAACCAGATCTCACCCGTGCGGACCACGCGGATGCCCGGCTGTCCCGACACCGAAACCAACTCGAAATCGCCGGTCAGTGTTCTGAAGTCGCCGTAGAGCGCCGTGACCCGCTTCCGCAACAGGTCGGTGAGCCAGGGGGGTGCGTCTGCGAATCCCACTCCTCCTGCCAAGCCAAGACCCAGAAGTCGTGCCCGGGCCTCGGGCGAGGGGATGGTCTGGCCGAGGTTCGAAAGGCTGCGGATCTGGGCTGCGATCACCCGTCCGAGCGGACCCGTCGCGACGGCGGCGTCTCCCGGGAGCCCGCGCTTGTGATGACCGATCCCAGGGCCGGCGCGGCTGCCAGCGGCGCGGCGGCCTATCCGCACGAAGGGCGCCTTTAGAAGCAGTTCGCGCTCGATCTCGGAGCATTCGATGAGGCGACGGACCAGGGTCTGTGCCGCGTCGGGTTTTGCAAGCCCCCAGGTGACGAGCTCTTCGGCTGTGACGACGGGCTGCCCGATTTCGAGGCGGTAGGGATCGGCCGCAATCTGGTAGGCCAGGCGCTCGGCGGCGAACCGACGCCGGTCGATCAGCGGCAGCGTCAACGCCCGCAGACAGGCGTCGAGTACGCCCTTATCTCGAAGTCCGGCAAGAAAGAAGGGTTCCCGGAGCGCAGCAGGCAGCTTGGTACGCGCCTCTTCTTCGACCACGAGAACGCGCTGGCCAGCCTTTCCGATGCGCGCTGCGGCGACGAGCGCTGGGATTCCGCTGCCTAGAATGAGCGCGTCCCAACGCCGTGCGCGGGGTGCTTCGCTCGAATCCAGCCGCGGAATTTCGATCATCGGATCGCTACTTGCCGGCCAGGAATCCCGGATCGAAGAGAATGGCGGGTTCGTCTTCGTCCTTGCGTTCGACGATACCAATCGGGTAACCCCGTTCGCCCAGTCCCTGCAGACGCTGGAGGATCTCGTCGACAATGTCCGCGGAGACGATGGCGATCATGCCGATGCCGCAGTTGAACACGCGCAGGAGCTCGGTTTCGGGCAGTTCGCCCTCCCGAGCAATCCATTCGAAAACCTCGGGGCGCGGCCAGGCGTCGGTGTCGACGCGGGCACGGACGCCGGCCGGCAAGATGCGCGGAATGTTGCCCTCGAAGCCGCCCCCGGTGACGTGAATCAACCCATGGACATCGAAGTCTCGAATCAGGTTCAGCAGTGGCTTCACATAGATTCGGGTCGGCGTGATCAGCGCACTGGCCAGGCTCGTGCGGAGCCCCGGCGGCTGATCGAAGAGATCGAATTTGCCCGCTTTGACCCCGGCGTCGAGCACCGATCGGACGAGCGAGTAGCCATTACTGTGGAAACCGCTCGAAGCGAGACCGATGAGCACATCGCCCTCCGCAATCGTCGATCCGTCGATGACCTGATCGCGCTCCACGACGCCGACGCTGAATCCGACGATCTCGAGTTCTCCCTTGGGATAGACGCCCGGCATCGTCGCGGTCTCTCCGCCGATCAGCGCAGCGCCAGCCCGGCGGCAGCCTTCGGCAACGCCTCGCAGCGCTTCGCTCGCGATCTCTTTGTTCAGATCGGCCATCGCGATGTAGTCGAGGAAGATGATCGGCTCGGCGCCCTGGACCACGAGATCGTTTACGACCATCGCCACACAATCGATGCCGATCGTGTCGTAGCGTCCGATCTGGGCGGCCAGCTTGAGCTTGGTTCCGACGCCGTCGGTGGCGGCCACGAAGACCGGATTCTTGTATCGCTCGGGCGCCTTGAACATCGCGGCGAAGCCGCCGATCGAACTGAGTACCTCGGGACGAAAGGTGCTTTTCGCGATCTCCTTGACTTCTTCGATGAAGGATTCGTCGTGATCGAGGTCGACACCGGCGGCCGCGTAAGCGGGTGCCATCGTGGTCGAAAAAGGCTTCTGGTCCGGATCGGAGGGTCGGGTCACGCGCCAGTGATAGGCAAAGGCCCTCTGGCCGTCAATTCGCAGGGCCCTCGATCTTCGATGCCCCGGGGCACGGTCCGTGCGGCCGGACGGGCTCGGGCGCAGGTCTCCGGGCAGGTCGGCGTCGATCGGCTAGGCTCGTCCCGTGACGATCTCGGTCGTGATCCCGACACTCGACGAAGCCTCTTGCATCGTTCGAAGCGTCGAGAGTGTGGTCGCGCCGGGGATCGAAGTCATCGTGGTCGATGGCGGCAGTCGAGATGAAACCTGTCGCCTTGCCCGAGACGCCGGAGCTCGGGTCTTCGCGAGTCAGCGAGGACGCGCCCGC
>JAZFUU010000013.1:0-32702 GCA_036447375.1 Myxococcota bacterium | reverse complement strand
TGTCGATTCGCACCATGGCGCGGTCATCGTCGAACAGAAATTCGGCCAGTGCACGCGCTGTTTCCGTCTTTCCCACACCTGTGGGACCGAGAAAGATGAACGATCCGATCGGCCGGTCCGGGTCCTGAAGACCGGCCCGTGCCCGGCGCACCGCCGCGGAGACCGCCCGGAGTGCATCGTCCTGTCCGACAACCCGCGTGCGCAGCTTCTCCTCCATCGAGAGCAGTTTCTCCTGCTCTCCCTCGACCATCTTGCTGACGGGGATTCCGGTCCACTTGGCCACGATCTCCGCGATCTCAGCGGCCGTGACCTCTTCGGATAGCAATGAGCCTTCCTTCTGTAGCTCGGCGAGTTGGTTCTGATCGTGCTCGAGGTCTTTGCCCAGCTGAACCAACTCGCCGTAGCGGATTTCGGCCGCGCGTTCCAGGTTCGTGGCCCGCTCCGCGCGCTTGAGTTCGGTGTTGAGATTCTCCCGGCGCTCCTTGAGTTCGCGTACCCGGGCAATTCCGTTCTTCTCGTTCTCCCATCGCGTCTTCATCCCGCCGCGTTCATCACGAAGATCGGCGATCTCCTTCTGCACTCGATGGTTGCGCTCAGCGCTCGCCGGGTCGGTCTCCTTCTTCAGAGCCTCGCGCTCGACCTCGAGCTGAACGAGCCGGCGCTCGAGCTGATCCAACTCCTCGGGCATCGAGTCGATCTGGACCCGGACCCGCGCCGCCGCTTCGTCGACCAGGTCGATCGCCTTGTCCGGGAGGAAGCGGCCCGCGATGTATCGGTTCGAAAGCGACGCCGCCGACACCAGGGCCGCATCCTGGATGCGGACCCCGTGGTGCACTTCGTAGCGCTCCTTGAGTCCACGGAGAATCGAGATGGTGTCCTCGACGCTGGGCTCGCCGACGAAGACCGGCTGGAACCGGCGCTCGAGGGCCGCGTCCTTCTCCACGTGCTTGCGATACTCGTCGAGTGTGGTGGCACCGATGCAACGCAATTCGCCGCGGGCCAGGGCGGGCTTCAAGAGATTCGCCGCATCGGCGGCCCCTTCGGCTGCTCCGGCTCCGACGATCGTGTGGAGTTCGTCGATGAACATGATGATGTCGCCGTCGCCCTCGGCGACCTCTCGCAGGACCGCCTTGAGACGGTCTTCGAACTCGCCCCGGTACTTCGAACCGGCGATCAGGGCGCCGATATCGAGGGCCACCAGGCGTCGGTCCTCGAGGGAAGCGGGAACGTCGCCGGCGACAATCCGTTGGGCCAAACCCTCTACGATGGCGGTCTTGCCGACCCCCGGCTCGCCGATCAGGATCGGATTGTTCTTGGTCCGCCGCGAGAGTACCTGGATCAGCCGGCGGATCTCCTCGTCGCGTCCCACCACCGGGTCGACCTTGCCGCGTCGGGCTGCTTCCGTCAGGTCGTGGCCGAATTTGCTCAGGGCCTGGTACTTCGACTCGGGATCGGGGTCTGTCACCCGCGCCCCGCCGCGGACCGAGACCAGCGCTTTGAGCAGGGACTCGCGGGTGGCCCCGACTTCACGCAGCATGCGGCCCGCCGGCTCGTCGCTGTTTGCGGCGATGGCCAGGAGCAGATGCTCGGTGGATACGTACTCATCCTTCAGAGCCTCGGCTTCCGTGAGGCCCCTCTCGAGCACCCGGGAGGTGGCCTGGCCGATCTGAGTCTGGATGCCGCCGGTCACCTTTGGCGTGTTCTCGAGAAGCTTTTCGAGCTCGCTTCGCAAGACGTCGATGGGGGCCCCGAGCTTCTGGAGCACCGGCGCCGTACTGCCCTCGGGCTGAGCCAGCAGCGCCCGGAGCAGGTGGGCGGGCAGGATCTCGCTGTGACCCCGGGAGGAAGCCAGGGATTGCGCCTCGGCGAGGGCCTCCTGGCTCTTGATCGTGAGCTTGTCCATTCGCATGGCGAGAAACCTAAGCAGGACCGGGGCGGTGGCAAGGGGCCCGCGGTTGCCGGTCGGATGCCGGCGTCGCTGATGCCCCCGAGGCCGACTCTCGAGTCGGCCCTAGCCCGCGCGTTTGACGGGAACGAAAATGGTGGCTTCGCCGCGTCGGATCAAGAGCAGAGCGCTGTCGTCGGCGCGCGCGAGTTTTTCGCGCAGGCCATCGACGTCGCTCACCGTGGACCGATTGACTTCGAGGATCACGTCCCCCGATCGGATGCCGGCTTCGGAAGCCGGACTGCCGGGAGAGACGGACGTAACCACCACTCCGTTTCGGTCGCTCATGCCCAGCTCCTTCGCGAGGTCCGGAGTGAGGTTCTGTACTCGCAGCCCGAACTCGGTGGCGCCGCCCTCCTTTGCCAGCTGGACCGGCGGCTGGGTTTCCTCCAGCACACCGACCGAAACCTCGACTTTCTTGCGCTTCCCGTCTCGCATCAAGAGGACATCGACCTTTTTGCCGATTCGTGTAGAGGCCACCACCCGCGGCAGATCGTTCCAATCCTCGATCTCGTGACCGTCAAACTCGACGATTACGTCGCCTAGCTCGAGCCCCGCGTCCTCCGCCGGCCCCCCGGGCACGACCCTGGAGACGAGGGCGCCCTTTTCCCCATCCAGATCGAAGGATTTCGAGAGATCCGGCGTGATGTGCTGGATGACGACGCCGAGCCAGCCGCGCGTCACGTGTCCGCTGGCTCGCAGTTGCGGCAGGATGTCTTTGGCCATGTTGATCGGAACGGCAAAACCGATCGTGTTCGCCCGGGGATTGATCGCGGTATTGATTCCGATCACCTGGCCGGACAGGTTGAGAAGCGGTCCACCCGAGTTTCCGAAGTTGATCGCGGCGTCGGTCTGGATGAAGTCGTCGTATCTTCCCTGTCCGATGAACCGGTGTTTGGCGCTCACGATCCCCGCGGTCACGGTATGACCCAGACCGAACGGGTTGCCGATCGCGACCACCCACTCGCCGGGTCGCACGGTGTTGGAGTTGCCGAGGGGGAGCGCGAACAATTCTTGATCGGTCTCGACCCGGAGCAGGGCAATGTCGGTGGTGGGATCTCTACCCACCAGCGTGGCTTCGAACTCCGTACCGTCCTTGAGGGCAACGGTGATGCTGTCCACCCCATCGATGACGTGGTTGTTGGTGACGATGTAACCATCGGTCGAGATGATGAAGCCGGTTCCCAGACTCGAACGCTTCTGCTCGTCCGGGGCGCGCTGGCCACGGTGGCGGAAGAGCTCCTCGAAGGGGCTCCCGAAGAAGAACTCCTCCAGCTGCGGCGGAGTTCCCCGCCTCCGAACGGTTCGCGAGGTCTTGATGTTGACGACCCCAGCCGAGGTCCGTTCGGCCAGGTCGGCAAACCCGCTGGGAACTCCTTGCGGAACGATCGGTTCGGCCTGGGCGGACTCGCGCCAGAAACGTCCCTCGGTGTCATCCGCGGCCTCGCTCTCTTCGCTGCCGAACAGGCCGAGTCCGTGCGCGGCCCCGTCGCGCCAGGCGATCCGCACGTCGAGTGCTGTCCAGGCCAGCAGAAAGACGAACGCAGCAGACGCGGACATCCAGAGAGTTTTTGAGCGACTCCGAGACATAACAGACTCCGGTGGTTGGTTGCCGTGTGGTCCGCCGCGGCCATGAAACCGCCTTCAGACCCCTGGCTGGGTTCGACGCCGGTCCCGCGCCCTGGGTTCCCACCCGCCGCAGAATTCCGAGACCGGTTCGAAGCCCAGCGTCGGGATTCTCAGACCAGCGGGATCGTCACATGGTACCGACCCGAGCCACGCTGAACCACGATGAGCGCGCGCAGGTGGCCGCGGAGCTCCAGAGCAGATCTGCGCAGGGCTTCGTCGGTATCGAGGTTGCGACCGTTGATGCCCAGCACGAGATCCCCGGGTTGAATGCCGATGCGGTCGGCGCCGCTGCCGGCCCGGACCGCCTGGACGACGAAGTTGCCGCCTTGCGGAGGCCGCGTCAGCCTGAGACCCAGCAGGTCATTCACGAGTTGCGCGACCAGGTCGGCGGGGATCTCCGAAGCGCGCAGGGACAGGGTCCGGACCCGGCCTTCGCGCCAGACGTCGAGTCCCAGCTGCTGTCCCACGGTGACGGTCTCGAGCATCTCGAAGAATTCGCGGGCTGTGTAGAGCGGTCGCCCGTCGACCCGTGTCAGCACGTCTCCGCGCCGAATTCCAGCCTGTGCCGCCGGGCCTCGTTCGCGCACGCGGTTGACGAGCGCACCGCGCAGGTCTGCGGGCAGTCCCAGGCCCTGACGGAGGGCCGGAGCCAGATCCTGGAAGTCGAGCCCCAGCCAGGCCGGGATTACCTCGCCGTGGGCGATCAGCTCCCGGATCACCCGCTTGGCGGTGTCGATGGGGATCGCGAACCCGATCCCCTGGCCGCCCTGGTACACGGCCGTATTGATGGCGATGAGCTGGCCCTCGGCGCTGAGCAGGGGGCCGCCGGAGTTGCCGGGGTTGATCGAAGCGTCGGTCTGCAGGAATCCGTGAAATACCCGCGCGTCGGTTCGAACCGAGCGGTTGAGCGCCGAAATCACACCCGTCGTCACTGTACTCGAGAGCCCGAAGGGGTTTCCGATGGCGATGACCGGCTCCCCCACCAGAAGGTCGTCCGAATTGCCGGGTGTGATCCACGGCAGCTCTTCCTCGGATTGCACCTTGAGCACGGCGATGTCGTTGTTGGGGTCGGCACCGATCAGTGAGGCCTCGAACTCGCGGCCATCCGCGGTGCTGACCCGGATCCGACTGGCTCCGGCCACCACGTGCTGGTTGGTGAGAATGTGCCCAAGGTCGTCGATGACGACGCCGGATCCGAGGCTCTGGCTGGTTTGAGGTAACCGGGGCTCGAAGAAGTCGCGAAAGAATTGGTCGAAGACCCGATTCGGCGCGAAGACTCCGAAGCGCCGCCGGGTACTCGTGCGTTCGGTGGTGATATTCACCACCGCAGGGCCCACGGTTTCCACGACATTGACCGTGGCCGTTCGCCGCAGAAACGGGTCGTCGGCTCGCGCTGCGGCTGCGATCCCAGCCGTCAGTGCGAGGGTGGCCAGCGCGAGTGCGCGTCTGCCCATGACGAGCTCCCCCCGGAAGAATGCGCTCACGGCAGCGCGGCGCTCGCCGACGAAGTTAGCGCGGAATCTGTGCCCTCGTGGCGGGCCTCGATCCCGTGTCAGGGCCGCCCCCGATCCAACGCGTTGCGCAGGGCGGCGGCGGCTGCGCCCGGATCGTCGGCTTGCAAGATGGACCCGGTTACGGCCACTCCGGCAGCTCCTGCGGCGACCACCTCGCTCGCGTTCGACGCATCGATTCCCCCCTGCGCCAGTACGGGGATGCCACCGGCGGTCGCGCCGACGAGCCCCTCGATCCCAAGAGCAGGACGCGAAGAGGCCTTGGAAAGGGGGGGGAAGATCGGGGCGAGATGGGCGTAGCTCGCGCCCCGCTTCTCGGCTTCCCGTACGTCTTGGGCCGAGTGGGAGGAAACCCCGATCCAGGCGTCGGCCCCGAGCAGGCCTCGCGCGGTTCCCGGGTCGACCGCGTCGAAGCCGAGATGTACGCCGTCGGCGCCGATCGCTAGAGCGACGTCGCAGCGTCGGTTCACGATGATGCGCACGCTATGTGTCGCAGTCTGCCGGACAGCCCGCGTCACGGCGTCTCCGAGTTCGATCAGCGCGTTCGCCTCGAGTTCGCGTTCTCGAAGCTGAACCCAGTCCACTCCGGCCGCAACGGCGGCGGCGATCGTCGCCGCCAAGGGGCCTCGCGAGATCCGACGATCGGTCACCAGGCAAAGGATGGGTCGGGGAGGCGCGATCAGAAGCCCGCCAGGCCGTCCGTCGGGCTCGATGCCGACGCGTAGAGGCGGCGGGGCATGCGCCCGGCCTCGTAGGCCAACCGGCCCGCCTCGATCGCCAGGCGCATGGCCCGCGCCATGCAGACGGGATCTTTGGCCGCCGCGATCCCGGTATTCATGAGAATCGCGGTGCAGCCGAGCTCCATTGCAAACGCCGCATCGCTGGCGGTTCCCACGCCGGCGTCGACGATCACAGGTACTTCCACCGTTTCGAGGATGATGCGCAGATTCGCTGGGTTTCGAATCCCCATGCCCGAGCCGATCGGCGCCGCCAGCGGCATGACCGCCGCGCAGCCCATGCCGGCGAGTCGCTGACAGGCGACCGGGTCGTCGGTGACGTAGGGCAATACGGTGAATCCGTCGTCGACCAGGACACGAGCGGCATCCAGGGTGGCCACGACGTCGGGGAAGAGGGTGCGTTCGTCGCCGATCACCTCGAGCTTCACCAGATCCGTGTTCAGCAACTCGCGGCCCATTCGCGCCGTGGTGATCGCTTCTTCCGCTGTGAAGCACCCGGCCGTGTTCGGAAGGATGACGAAGCGTTCCGGGGAAATGAAGTCGAGCAATCGTTCGCCCGCGGGCGCATCGAAGCGGGTCCGTCGGAGGGCGACGGTCACCATCTCGGCTCCGCTCTCCTCGGCGCAGATTCGATTCTGTTCGAAGGACGCGTATTTGCCGCTTCCGATGATGAGTCGCGAAGTGAAAGTCCGGGAGCCGAGTGTGTAGCCGGTGACCATTCGTCAGCCTCCTCCCACCGCCTCGAGAATCTCGATCCGATCTCCCGCGGCGAGCCGGTGAGACCGAAAGTCCGACCGCGGGATCACGTCGCGATTCACGGCCACTGCGATGCGCCGTCGATCGATGCCGAGGCTGCCCAAAAGAAGCTCCACGGTGCAGCCGGGCGCCACGGCCCGGGTTTCTCCGTTGACGAGCAGATCGATTTCTCCGTCGGACACGGGTGCACCCGAGGTCGAGTGGACCGAAGCTACCGGAGCGGCTGCCGGGGTGTCAAACTCGGCGGGAGTTTCCGCTCGTGAGTCCGCAGGAAACGGGGGTGCCGTGAGCCGCCGACAGTCGACCGTGGCCACGATTCATCTGGGTGCGCTACGCGCCAACTTCGCCGTGGCCCAAGAACATGCCGAGGGCCGCGAGTTGATCGCCGTGGTGAAGGCCGATGCCTACGGACACGGAGCCGTCCCGTCGGCGCGCGCGCTGGCCGACGCCGGCTGCCGGCGCTTCGCCGTGGCCAACGTCGCCGAGGGTGCCGAGCTGCGCGATGCCGCCGTGGGTGAGGCACTGCTCGTCCTTGGGGGCGTTTCGGATGTCGACGAGGCGGACGCGGTCGTCGGGCTCGGGCTGACGCCGGTGGTTCACCACGGGGATCACGTCGCATGGCTCGCCGATGCCGCACGACGAGGACCCGGCGTGTTGGGCGTTCAGGTGGAGGTCGATACCGGCATGAGAAGGATGGGGGTGCCCAGCGGCGAGGCGGTGGCCCTGCTGGAGTCGATATCCCGCGAGCCCGCCCTGGCTCTGGAAGGGGTTTACACGCATCTGGCATGGGGCGACGAGCCGGACCTGGCACCGACTCTGGGACAACTTGGCGAGTTTCGCCGCGTCGTCGAGAGCGCGGCGGAACGCGGTGTCGAATTGGGGCTGATCCACGTGGCTCACTCGGCGGGCCTGCTGGCGGGCAAGGCCGTGGCCGATGCCCTGCCCGAGGCGGCGGCGGTGCGGCCGGGCTTGATGCTCTACGGCGTCCGCCCGGCACCGCACCTGGAAGCCAACCTGCGCCCGGTCATGACCCTGCGTACGCGGGTGGCCCATGTGCGTCGGGTCGAGGCGGGCGATTCCGTTGGGTACTCCGGGACGTTTCGCGCCACGGCCGCCACGCGAGTGGCGACCCTGGCGATCGGCTACGCCGACGGCGTGCCCGTGGCGTCGAGCAACCGCGGGTCGGTCCTGCTTCGAGGCCAGCGTCGGCCCATCGTCGGCCGGGTATCCATGGACTTCATCGGCGTCGATGTTGGTGATGTCCCCGTCGAGATCGGCGACGAGGCGATCCTTTTTGGGGAAGGTCAGGGCACTCGCCTGCCGGTGGAAGAGGCTGCTGCGGCCGCGGATACGATTTCCTACGAGCTGCTCGTTCGCGTGGGCTCGCGCGTTCGACGGGTGTTCACCGACGACTGAGCGCCGAGACGCTGTTTCGCGGTGCGCCGTTTGAGCTCGTTCCATCCGTTTGACTTCGCGGTCTGGCCTCGGTAAACCTGCCGACGACTCCACTCGCATTCACGGCATTGCGCGCGAGGAACAGCGGATGACTCCCCAGGCTCGGCGGCGACCCGTCCGGCGGGCGCTGCTCTCGGTTTCCGACAAGTCCGGCTTGGTCGAATTCGCGCGCGGTCTGCACGGCATCGGCGTGGAGCTGATCGCCTCGGGTGGCACGGCCCGGGCCTTGAGGCAGGCCGATCTCGATGTGATCGACGTCGCGACACTGACCGGAAGTCCCGAGATGCTGGGCGGACGCGTCAAGACGCTCCATCCGCGCATTCACGGCGGTCTGCTCGCGCGTCGCGATCTGGCCGAGGATGTCGCCGATCTCGAAAAGTACGACCTGCCGACGATCGATCTCGTCGCAGTGAATCTGTATCCGTTCGAAGCCACGGTGGCCCAGGAGGGGGTGTCCCTCGCCGAGGCCATCGAGAAGATCGATATCGGCGGGCCCTCGATGATCCGTTCGGCCGCCAAGAACCACGCCCACGTCGCGGTCGTGGTGGATCCGGCCGACTACCCGGCGCTCCTCGAGGAACTGGGGGCTCAGTCGGGTGAACTGCTGGATGACACCCGGGCCCGCCTGGCCGTCAAGGCCTTCCAGCGCACCGGGGCCTACGACGCCGCCATCCACCACTACCTGGCCCGCGCATTTCCCCCGGAGACGGGCCCGGGTGACGAGGAGCTGCCCACCGCGCTTTCGATCGAACTCGTTCGAAGCGCTTCGCTTCGCTATGGGGAAAATCCGCATCAGCGCGCTGCACTCTACGGGCGGTTTCTCGATATCGCCGAGCCGCTCCACGGAAAAGAGCTCTCCTACAACAATCTCGTCGACACCCAGGCTGCGCTGTCCCTGATTCTGGAGTTCGACGACGTCACCAGCGTCGCGATCTTGAAGCACAACACGCCCTGTGGCGTGGGCAGCGGCGACACACCGCTCGCGGCCTATCGGCGGGCCTTTGCGACGGATCCCGAATCGCCCTTTGGCGGAATCATCGTGTGCAGCCGGAGTTTCGATCTGGATCTGGCGCTCGAGGTCGACAAAATTTTTACCGAGGTCTTGATCGCCCCCGCCTTCAGCGAAGAGGCTCTCGAGCTGCTGCGCAAGAAGAAGAACCGACGGCTGCTCTGCTTCCACCCCGATCGGGTGTCTCGGACGGACTTCGACTGGCGGCGCGTGTTCGGCGGGGTGCTGCTCCAGGAGCCGGACCTGTCGCTGGAGTCCGTTCTCGAGGCTCGGGTGGTTACGGAACGCAAGCCGACCGACACCGAGGTCAAGGCGCTTCAGTTCGGCTGGAACGTGGTGAAGCACGTCAAGAGCAACGCGGTAGTTTTCGCCACAGCCAACAGCACCCTCGCGATCGGCGGTGGCGCTACCTCGCGGGTCGACGCCATTCTCCAGGCCCGCGCCAAAGCGGAGCGCGTGGGGATCGAGTTGGCCGGCTGCGCGCTGGCCAGCGATGCCTTCTTCCCGTTTTCCGATGGTCTCGAAGCGGTCGCCGAAGCCGGGGCCACCGCGGTCATTCAGCCCGGTGGTTCCGTTCGGGACGCCGAAGTGATCGACGCTGCAAATCGCCAGAACCTCGCGATGGTGTTTACCGGGGTTCGGCACTTTCGCCACTGATGCGGGTTCTGGTCGTCGGTTCGGGAGGCCGCGAGCATGCGCTCGCGTGGAAGATCGCCCAGAGCCCGCGGGTGGAGCGCGTGCTGGCGGCGCCCGGCAGCGACGGGATGGCGCGCGACGCCGACTGCGTGGCCGACGTGAGCCCCGAGGACGCTCCGGCGCTGGTCCGCCTGGCCGCTCGCGAGGGCGTCGATCTGGTGGTCATCGGACCCGAGGCGCCGCTGGCGGCGGGCGTCGCGGACCGGCTTCGCGAAGAGGGACTGGCGGTCTTCGGCCCCTCCGCCGAAGCCGCGCGTCTCGAATCCAGCAAGGCCTACGCCCGCGCCTTCATGGCGCGCCACGGGATTCCCGGTCCGCGCTTCGCGGTATTTGACGATCTCGACAGCGCGCGCGCCCACCTTCAGGCTGAGGGCGGCCGCTGTGTCGTCAAGGCCGACGGGCTGGCCGCCGGAAAGGGTGTGGCTGTGTGCGACGATGTCGTCCAGGCGGAACGCGCCTTGGCGGAAATGATGACCGAGCATCGCTTCGGCGATGCAGGCGCGCGGGTCGTGATCGAAGAGCGCCTGGAAGGGGAGGAAGCCTCCTATTACGCCGTCACCGACGGCCAGAACATCGTCAGCCTGGCCGCCGCTCGGGATCACAAGCGGGCCTTCGATGGTGACCGGGGCGAGAACACGGGAGGGATGGGCGCCGTGTCACCCACTTCCGTGTTGAACGACGCCGTCGAGAAGCGCGTGCTCGAAGAGATCGTGCACCCGGCGGTTCGCGGCATGGCCGACGAAGGCCACCCGTACACGGGCGTACTCTACGTGGGGCTGATGATCGACGGGTCCGGCGCGCCCCGGGTTGTCGAGTTCAACGTGCGTTTCGGCGATCCGGAGACCCAGCCTCTGGTGGTTCGCATGCAGGGCGATCTCGTTCCTCTTCTCGACGGCGCCGCGCGGGGCGACCTGAAACAGGCGGCCCCACTCGGCTGGCGCGACGCGGCGGTCTGCGTCGTGTTGGCGTCAGCCGGCTACCCGCGTTCCTACGAGACCGGCCGACGCATCACCGGGCTCGAGAGCATCGAGGGAGACCCTGACGTGGTCGTGTTTCACGCCGGAACGCGGCGCACCCCCGAGGGATTCGTCACCGCCGGTGGGCGTGTGCTGGGGATTACCGCGCGTGGAGCGACACTGGACCAGGCGCGCGCACGGGCCTACGCGGCAGCGGATTGCGTCCAGTTCGACGGCAAGCACCTGCGCCGCGACATCGCGGCTGACGGCGTGTCGTGACGTTTCCGGATCCCATCGGCGACGCCGTTGCGTGGGTTCGCGATGGCGGGCTCATCGCCTACCCGACCGAAACCGTCTGGGGCCTGGGCGTCGATGCATCGGCGGACTCGGCCCTCGAACGACTTCGCCAATGGAAGGGCCGCGACGAAGGCGAGCCGGTCTCGATCCTGATCGCGAGTCCCGAACTTCTGGCCCCGCTCGGTTTCGAGGTGAACGCTGTCACCGAGCGCCTGGTGCAGGCGTTCTGGCCGGGTCCGTTGACCCTCGTCATCCACTGCAGGGGTCGGCTTGCCCGGGGAGTGGCGCGGGAGGATGGCGCCGTCGGGGTTCGCTGTTCCGCGCATCCCCTGGCGGGCGCCATTGCGCGCCGACTGTTCGACGAGGGCGTGGGGCCGATCACCGCGACGAGTCTCAACGCCAGCGGCCTTCCGCCGGCGAGCACCCGGGAGGATGCCGGCGCACTCTGTGGCCGGGGTCGTGACGAGCCCCGGATGATCGAGGTGGAAGAGGCCGCGTCGGGCGGCGACGTGGCGAGCACGGTGGTGGATGCAACCCGGGATCGACCGGAAGTGCTGAGATGGGGGGCCGTTCCGGAGTCGAAGCTCGAGCCGGTGTTGCGGGGGCTCGCGGCATCGTGACCCGGATCCGGCCCTTTCGCGCGTTGCGTTACGACCCGGCCCGCGTCGATCTGGGGCGCGTGATCGCGCCCCCCTACGACGTGATCGCCGCCGACGAACGGGCGGGCTTCTTCGATCGCGATCCCCACAACGCGATTCGCCTGGACCTCACCCTCGACGTCGAGGACGAGGCCACCACCGACTATGCGGAGATCCCGAAGACCCTCGCGGCCTGGCAGCAGACCTCCGTCTTGATCCGCGATCCGCATCCCGCGATGTACGGGCTGCGCCAACATTTCTCGGCTCCCGACGGATCGCCGCGGGTTCGCGACGCGTTCTTTGCCCTGCTCGGGCTGGAAGACTACGACCGTCGCATCGTCAGGCCCCATGAATCGACGCTGTCGGGGCCGAAGGCCGATCGCCTGAAGTTGCTGACCGCCGCTCGCGCCAACCTCTCCAGTGTGCTGCTTCTCTATGAAGATCGTGACCGCGAGATCGCGGGGGTGTTGGCTCCGTCTCTCGAGGGGGATCCGATCGCCGTTGCCCGGGACGGGTCGGTCTCTCACGCCTTGACCCGGCTGGACGATCCCGCCGCGATCGATGCGATCAGCCGATTTTTGTCCGATCGACCGGTGGTCATCGCCGATGGCCACCACCGGTACGAGACCGCTCTCCGCTATCGCGATGAGACTCCGACGCAGGGCGGTCCGTCTTCCTGGATCCTGGCCTGTTTCACCAATGCCTTTGCCCCCGGCGGCCTGCTGCTTCCGATCCATCGGCTCATCCTGAAGGGCGGGGTGCCAACCGAGACGGCATGGGCCGAACGACTTCGCGACTGGACCCATCGGAGCGTACCGATCTCGAGTGCCGAGGCGATTCCATCGCTTCTCGCCGAACATCTCGAGCCCCTGGCCGATCGCACGGCGTTCGCCGCCGACGATGCCTCGGGGAGACTGAAAATCTTCTCCCGGCCGCGACCCGCCGGAGCCGGGAACGAAGACACGATTCGCGTGGTTCATCGGGAGGTGATCGGGGGCGTCTTTGGACTGGACGATGCGTCGGTCCGCGAGGGAGCGATCGCCTACCCGAAGGATGCTTTTCGAACGGCCTGCGATCTGCGTGCGGGTCGGGGTAGCGTTGCCCTCTATCTGAACCCGCTCACCGCCGACGATGTCTTTCGCGTGACCGGCGCCGGCGAAGTGCTGCCCCAGAAATCGACCTACTTCACTCCCAAGCTGCCCACGGGATTGGTCTTCCGGCTGCTCGAAGACGATGCGGAGGACGCCCCGTGAGGCGGCGTTCGCGGAGTCGTTTCGAGCCGATCGGATCGCTGGTGCCGCGGGTGATGAGCGATCTGGGACTCACCGATACCGCCCGGGTCATGCAGATCGCGGCGTGCTGGGAGGAGGCCGTCGGCCGCGAGATCGCGGATCATTGTCGGCCCACAGCGCTTCGCGGTGGGCGGCTCGAAGCCACCGTCGACTCCAGTGTCTGGTGCCAGCAGCTCCAGCTGCAGGCGCCCGAGATTCTGAAGGCGCTGCGTCGCCTGCTCGGAGAGGACGCCCCCTCCGAGCTGCGGTTGCGGGTGGGGTAGGGGGTGGGCCGAGACGACGAGAGGGCAGCGGAGCCCGAGACCTCGGCCGAGTCGCCGGAAGAGGGGCAGCGCTGCGATTTCTGTGGGGCGATGGTTCCAGCGGTGCGTCGGATCGCTCTCGACGGCGACTACGAACGGCTCCAGACCCGCCACAGGGTGCGATACGCCTGCCCGCGCTGCTCGGAAAAAAAGGAGCGGGCCCGCAGCGGCCTGTAGCTTGTCCCTGCCGGTTGACCCCCCCCCGGGACTCACCTAAATTTCGCCCGCCCGACACATCCGAAGCATCGTTGCCTGCTCGGGCAGGTCCGCGACCCCGCATCGGAAGGGCCCGGCCAGGTGGAGGTCCGAAAAATGGTGAAGATTCGACTCACGCGGGCGGGTGCCAAGAAGCGACCGTTCTACCGCGTCATTGCCATCGACGAGCGTCGTCCCCGAGACGGTCGGGCGCTCGAATTCCTCGGCACCTACGATCCGAGGCCCCAGCCCGAAAAGATCGTGATCAAGACCGATCGCGTGGAGGCCTGGCTCGCCAAGGGCGCGCAGATGTCGCCCACGGTTCGGTCGCTGCTCAAGCGCGCGCGCCGGCGGGCTCGGGTGACCACGAGTACGGGAGCCGCCACGCAATGACGGGGAGCCGCAAGCGTCGGAGTCTTTCCATGAGTGAGGAGATCTGAGATGGCCGACAAGGCTTCTCCGGAGTCGTTGATCGAGTTCATCGCCAAGGGCATCACGTCGGATCCCGACGCCGTTGCCGTCCGGGTGGTCGACGACGGTCGCCTACTCGAACTCGAAACGGCTGAGGACGATCGCGGACGCGTCATCGGTCGTCAGGGTCGCGTGGCAAAAGCGATGCGCGCTGTCCTCGGAGCGTCGCGCCATGGAGCCGACTGCCGCCTCGACATCGTCGACTGAATCGCGCTATGTGGCACTGGGCCGTGTGGTCGGCGCCCACGGGCTACGCGGCCAACTCCGCGTTCGCTATTTCGGCGATGGTCCCGACGAGCTGCTGAGGCACGAGGGTCTCGTGCTGGGGACGAGCGAGGACGATTCGGGTGCCGTGACGTTCCGGGTGGCGCGAGCGGTGCCCGGCCGAGCCGGCGAGGTTCGCATGGGTCTGGTCGGGGTCACGAGGCGAGAGGCGGCCGATGAGCTACGCGGTCGTCTGGTGATGACGACCCCGGATCAACTCGAGCCGCTGGCAGCGGGCGAATACTACGGTTATCAGCTGATGGGTTGCCGCGTGGAACGAGAGGACGGACGTGAGATCGGGGTGGTCCGGGATATCTGGCCGATGGGGGGGTCCGACGTGCTGGTCGTCGAAGACAAGGCCGGCTCGGAACATCTGATTCCGGCCGCCGCAGAGCTGCTGCGAGAGGTGGACATCGAGGGCCGCCGCATCGTGGTCGAAGTGATCCCCGGCCTTCTCGAGCCCGTCTGAGGACAACCGATGCTTCGGATCGAAGTACTCAGCATCTTCCCCGGCCTGTTCCACGCATTCCTGCGCGAGTCGACGGTGGGGATCGCGCTGCGGCGCGGGTTGGTCGAGATCGCTGTGCACGATCTGCGGGGCTGGACCGAGGATCGGCACCGAACGGTCGACGATGCACCCTATGGCGGCGGCCCCGGGATGGTCATGAAACCCGGACCGCTGGTGGCGGCGATCGAGGCCCTGGCAGGGCCCAAGGGTGTGGGACGAACCGCCCGGGTCGTGTTGCTGTCGCCCCAGGGGCAGCGACTGGATCAGCCGCGGTTGCTGGGATTGTCGGAGCCGAAGTCCCTGGTGCTGATCTGCGGTCGCTACGAAGGCGTCGATCAGCGCGTCATCGATCTGGCGGTGGACGAGGAGATCTCCATAGGCGACTACGTCCTCTCCGGCGGTGAGGTTCCCGCGATGGTCCTGATCGAAGGGATGGTGCGCCTGGTTCCGGGGGTTCTGGGCAATCCCGAGTCGGTGGGGTCCGAGTCGTTTGGGCAGGGATTGCTGGAGGGGCCGCACTACACTCGGCCCCCCGAGTTTGGGGGATTGAGCGTGCCGGAGGTTCTGTGTTCGGGTGACCACGCCGCGGTCGATCGCTGGCGCGCCCAGCAGGCACTCGAATTCACCCGGAGCCGGCGGCCGGATCTCTTGGAAACAAGGAGCAACGAGGAAGAGTCATGAAACAGTTGGATGCGTTGTACCCGGAGGCCCCGCGCCGCGACCTGCCGCCCTTTCGCGCCGGCGACACGGTGCGGGTGCACGTAAAGATTCGCGAGGGTGAGAAAGAACGGATCCAGGTCTTCGAGGGTGTCGTGATCCGCCGAAGGGGAGGGGGCCGGTCGGCGACGTTTACCGTGCGCAAGGTTTCCTACGGGGTGGGTGTCGAGCGGATTTTTCCGGTGGAGTCACCGGCTGTGGCCAAGGTGGAGATCCGACGTCGCGGCCACGTGCGACGCGCGCGCCTGTACTATCTGCGCGCCTTGAAGGGGAAAAAGGCCCGACTTCGCTCGAAGGTTCGCGATCTGAGCGGGTTGGTCTCCGAGTCCGAAGCCGATGAGGTGGCGGTCGAGAAGGAGGCGGAAGCGGCGAAGGTCGCTGACGCGCCGACCGCGGCAGAATCGAAGGAGACCAGCTCCTAGCGCTCCAGACCGCACTATCTTTCGCTCGCGTCGAATGCGCCTCGAAGGTGACGCAGGCGCCACGGATCGGCGCGTCCGCGGGATTCACACACGATCACGTCGAAGCGCACTCGGCGCGCAACTCCAGGATGTGCGCGCAGCCACGCGGACGCCCCCCGAACCAGGCGCGCCTGCTTGCGCGGGTCCACCGCTGCCTCCGGCGGTCCCAAGCTGCGCGTCCGTCGAGACTTCACCTCGACAAATACGATCAGGGAACCGCGCCGGGCGACGATGTCCATCTCGACGCCGCCGGATCGGACGTTTCGGGCGACGATGCGATAACCTCGTGCTTCGAGGAACGCAGCGGCGCGGGCCTCGCCTTCGGCGCCGAGGGCGCGGCGAGCGGCGCCTGAACCAGGAGAGCGGCTCATGGGGGTCTCCCCGGGACCGGGGACGACTCCACGTTAGCGCACCACCCATGGCGAACTCGGGCGACAGCGTGTCCCCCGTCGTCGGAATCGTCGGCGGCAGCGGCCTGTATGAACTCGAGGGTCTCGAAGGCGCTCGCTGGGAGAAGATCGAGTCGCCCTTCGGGGCGCCCTCGGATGAGTTGCTCATCGGAGAACTCGGCGGGGTGCGGATCGTCTTTCTTCCCCGCCACGCTCGGGGCCACCGGATTCCACCCTCGGAGATCAACTACCGCGCCAATATCGATGTCCTGAAACGCGCGGGGGTCACCGATTTGATCTCGATGAGCGCCTGCGGGTCTCTGCGCGAACACTTGAGTCCTGGCACTTTCGTGCTCGTCGACCAATTCGTCGACCGCACCGCCGCCCGCGCCAAGAGTTTCTTCACTGCGGGATTGGTTGCGCACGTATCCATGGCGCACCCGGTGTGCGGTCGACTCGGGAATGAGCTCGAAGCGGCTGCCCGTGACCTCGGCATCAGCGCGAGCCGCGGGGGAGTGTATCTGGCCATGGAGGGGCCGCAGTTCTCGAGTCTGGCGGAGTCCGAGCTGTATCGCGCCTGGGGCTGCGACGTGATCGGCATGACCAACATGCCGGAGGCCACTCTCGCCCGGGAGGCGGAGATCTGTTATGCGAGTGTCGCCATGGTGACGGACTACGATTGCTGGCACCCGGACCACGATGCTGTGGAGGTCGCGAGCATCGTGCGTGTCATGACGGACAACGCAAAGAACGCCAGATCCCTGGTCGTCGCGGTGACCCGTCGCCTCGCGGAACCGAAGTCTCCGTGTGCGCAGGGCTGTGACCGCGCGCTCGAAAACGCCGTCATCACCGCTCCCGAGGCGCGCGATCCGGTTCTGATGCAAAAGCTCGATGCCGTCGCCGGACGCGTTCTCGGCGTGCCTTCCCGCAGCCAGGACGGGGTGACCCCATGAACCTCAAATCGCTGATTCGCACGATTCCGGACTATCCCAAGCCGGGAATCATGTTTCGCGACATTACAACGCTACTCAAAGATCCCGACGGCATGCGCCAGTCGGTGGAGCAGTTGTCTGAACCGTTCCGCGGTCTGCGAATCGACAAGGTCGCCGGGATCGAGGCGCGGGGATTCATTCTCGGTGGGGCCGTCGCCGTGGCCCTGAACGCCGGTTTCGTCCTGGTGCGCAAGCAGGGAAAGCTGCCATCGGAGACGATCGGCCTGAAATACGAGCTCGAATACGGCAGCGATGGAGTCGAGATCCACACCGACGCGGTCTCCGCGGGCGATCGCGTACTGGTCGTGGATGATCTGATCGCCACCGGTGGCACTTCCGAGGCCGCAATTCGCATCATCGAGCAGAGCGGGGGAACGATCGCCGGCTTCGCGGTCATCGTCGATCTCCCGGGCTTGGGGGGGCGGCACCGCATCGAAGCCGCGGGTCACAAGGTTGTGTGCCTGTGCGAGTTCGAAGGCGAGTAGCGTCTTTACCGCCATGAAGGTCGGGGGCACTCCGTACCGCACCATCTGGGCCGAGGACGAAGCCGGGACGGTGGGGATCATCGACCAAACGCGCCTCCCCTTCGATTTCGTGACCCTCGGCCTCCGGACCCTGGAAGAGACGACCGACGCCATTCGCAGCATGCGAGTCCGCGGCGCGCCCCTGATCGGAGTCACCGCCGCCTACGGGGTCTGGCTGCAGATGCGCAGGGATGCCTCGGATGCCGGCCTCGAGGCCGCCTGCACGGCGCTCCTGGAAACCCGGCCGACGGGAAACAACCTGCGCTGGGCCCTGGATCAGATGCGCAGCGCCCTGAAGGACGCACCGAGTGCCGAGCGCGCGGACCGCGCCTACAGACGGGCCTCGGAGCTCGCCGACGAGGACGTCGCGACCTGCCGTGCCATCGGCGAGCACGGTCTCCCCTTGATCGCCCAGGAGCTCGAAGCCCGCGGAGGGGATGGGCCGGTGAACGTTCTCACACACTGCAACGCGGGATGGTTGGCGACCGTGGACTGGGGAACCGCTCTGGCGCCGGTCTACCGGGCGCACGACGCCGGGATCCCGGTGCACGTGTGGGTGGGCGAGACGCGACCGCGCAATCAGGGCGCAAGCCTGACGGCATGGGAACTCGGCCAACACGGAGTTCCGCACACGGTCATCGTCGACAACGCCGGCGGGCACCTGATGCAACACGGCCGAGTCGACCTGTGCATCATGGGGACCGACCGCACCACGGCCCACGGGGATGTGTGCAACAAGATCGGTACCTATCTCAAGGCCCTGGCGGCCCGGGACAACGGAATCCCGTTCTACGTGGCGCTTCCCCATTCGAGTGTCGACTGGAATATCGCCGACGGGATCGGCCAGATTCCCATCGAGGAGCGAGAGGCGGATGAGGTGGGAATCATGCAGGGGCGGGGCGAAGACGGGCGCGTCGCCCGGTTCGCGATTCTGCCCGAGGGTAGCGGGGCGGCCAATCCCGGCTTCGACGTGACCCCCGCCCGGCTGGTGACCGCGCTGATCACGGAGCGCGGCATCTGCAAGGCCTCGGCCGAGGGCCTTGCCGCTCTCTACCCGGAGTCGTGACCGGCCTGCACATCGTCGCGACGCCCATCGGCAACCTCGAGGACGTGACGCTGCGTGCGCTGCGGGTGCTGGCCGAAGCCGATCTGGTGCTCGCCGAAGACACGCGTCGCACCCGGGTGCTGCTCGATCGCCACGGTGTGAAAGCCCGCCCGCTCTCGCTGCACGCCCACAACGAGAAATCTCGAATCGAGAGGGCCCTGGGCGTATTGGCGGAGGGCGGCTCGGTGGCTCTGGTTTCCGACGCCGGGACACCTCTGATTTCCGACCCGGGAGAACGGTTGGTGGCCGCTGCGCTGGAGGCGGGTCACGCCGTGATTCCGGTCCCGGGAGCTTCGGCGGTTCTGGGAGCCCTGGCGGTCGCCGGCCTGCCGACGGTCCCGTTTCTCTTCGTGGGATTCCTTCCCCGGCGCGCCGGCCCTCGCGATGCAGTGCTCGCAGATCTGAGCGAACGGGGCGAGACCCTGGTGTTGTTCGAGTCGCCGCGACGGCTGGGCACCACCCTGGCCCGGCTCGCGGAGGTTTTCGGCCCGCGGCCGGCCTGTGTCGCTCGCGAGTTGACGAAGATCCACGAACAGGTCGAGAGGGGTTCGCTCGTCGAGCTGGCCGGTCGATTCGAATCCGGGGTTCGCGGTGAAGTGACGATCGTGATCGGGGGTGCGGCCCCGGTCACGATCACGGCAGCCGACCTGGATGAGGAGATCCGGGCGGGAATCGCGGCCGGCGAGAGCGCCCGCGAGATTGCCGCGAAGCTCTCGCAGTCCGCCGGAGTCTCGCGGCGCGAGGTCTACAATCGCGCCCTGGTCCTCGCGCGCAGCGCGAGCGAAGATCAGGGCTAGTCAGCCAGGAGCTTGCCGAGGGCGGCTTCGTCGAGCGTCTCGACCTTCAACTCTTTGGCCCGCTCGAGTTTGCTGCCCGGGTCGGTTCCCACGACCAGATAGTCGGTCTTCTTCGAGACCGTTCCCGTGACCTTGCCCCCCCGATCCCGAATTTTCTGCTTCGCCGCGGCCCGGGTCATTCTCTCGAGTCCTCCGGTCAGAACGAAGGTCTTTCCGGCCAGGGGCCCGGTGCCGCCCGGTTTTGGGGCGGTGGCTTTCCAACCGACGCCCAATTTTCGAAGCAGGGCGACCTCGGCCCGGTTGCGGGGATCCGCGAAGAAAGCCACCACGCTCTCGGCGATGGTCGGTCCGACCCCGTCGATGGCCTCGAGCTCCTCGGCCCCCGCGGCGAGAATCGGATCGAGGTCGCCAAAGTGGGCTGCCAGCAAATCCGCGACTCCGGATCCCACGTCGCGAATGCCCAATCCGATCAGGAAACGGGCGAGGGTCGTGTCCTTGGCTCGCTTCAAGCTCTCGACCAGATTCGCCGCCGACTTCTCGCCCATGCGGTCGAGCCCGGCCAGGGTCGCCGCGTCCAGGCAGAAGATGTCGGAGAAGCGCCGAACCAGGCCCCGTTCGACCAGCTGGTCGAGGAGCTTGTCGCCCAGTCCCTCCACGTCGAGGGCGCCGCGGCTTGCCAGATGCCGCAGGTTGTTCTTGATCTGCGCCGGGCAATCGAGATTGGGGCAGCGGGTCACCACCTCGCCTTCGAGGCGCACGGTTTCCGCCCGGCAGACGGGACAGCGACGCGGCAGGCGGTAGCGCCGGGTCTTTCGCGGTCGTTTGGATTTTACGACGCTCACGATCTGGGGGATCACGTCCCCCGCGCGCTGAATGACGACGGTGTCGCGTACCCGCACGTCCTTTCGCTCCACCTCGTCCTGATTGTGCAGAGAAGCGTGCGAAACGGTGACTCCGCCGACCCGAACCGGTCGAAGCTCGGCCACCGGCGTGAGCGCCCCGGTGCGGCCCACCTGGGCCTTGATTCCGAGAACCACACTGGTTTCGCGCTGCGGCGGAAACTTGAAGGCGATGGCCCAGCGCGGTGCGCGCGTGAGGCTTCCGAGTTCCGCCTGGTCGTCGACGCGATTTACCTTCGCGACACTGCCGTCGATCTCGATCCGCATTCGATTGCGGTCCGCGAGTAGACTCTCGTGGTAGGCGATCACGGCATCGATCCCCCGACAGGTCTTGCTCTCCTCACTGATGGTGAATCCCCAGGCCGAAAGGGTTTCGAGGACTCCGGCCTGGGTCGTTGCGGCGACCGGACGGCCTTCGCCGATGGCATAGGCGCGGAATTCCAGTGAGCGCAGGCGTTGGGTATCGATATCGTGCAGTTGCCGCAGAGAGCCGGCGGCCGCGTTGCGGGGGTTGGCGAAGGGCTCCTGATCGTGAGCCAGGCGCCGGGCGTTCAGACGCTCGAATCGAGCGACCGAAAGGGCGACCTCGCCCCGCACCGAAACCCGCTCGGGAATGGGGCGTCCGGCGAGCAGCACCAGCGGAATGTTCGGACACAGGCGAAGGTTCGCGGTGACGTCCTCTCCCACCCGACCGTCTCCTCGCGTCGAGCCCACACTCAGCCGGCCCCGGTCGTAGATCAGCTCGACGGCTGCGCCGTCGAGCTTGGGCTCGGCGTGGTATTCGATCGGCTCTTCGCGCTCGAGCTCCCGGAGGATCCGAGCGTCGAAGCTGCGCATCTCGTCGGCGTTGGTGGCGTTGTCCAGAGACAGCATGGGATCGAGGTGTTGCACCTCGGCGAAGCCCTCGGCAGGCGGTGCACCGAACCGCTGAGATGGGGAATCCGGGCGGATCAGCGAGGGATCGGACGCCTCGAGCTCCCGGAGCTCCCTCAGGAGCCGGTCGTACTCGGCATCGCTGACCTCCGGCCGGTCCTCCTGGTAGTAGAGGCGGTCGTGTCGGCTCAGCGCTTCGATCAGGAGCCCTACGCGCCGGCGATCGTCTGCGAGCGGATCCACTGCCAAACGTCCGTCTCCACGGGGATTTTCCGTTAAAGGTCGCACTCCATCAAATCGATGAGAGCGATGAGAGCGCGGGCTTCGCCCCGGGCCTCGACGAGACACTACCGCCCGGACCGCCCTGACGGTCGCAACAGGGAACCTGGGTCGCAACAGGGAATTCGGCTCGTCAAAGGGAAATCTGGGCTGTGAGGGGGCCAATGAGTCAGGCTGCGGAGCATCCGAGCGGCCCGCGGGACGCCGAGATCGCCGAACGCCTGGCCGCGGCGGCCGGAGAGGGCCTGCTCTGGATCCGGGATGCGCGAATTGACGGGACCAACCCCCGCCTCCTCGAGATGGCCAATCTGGAATCGGCCTCGGCATGGATGGGTGCGAAGCTGGCTGAGGTCTTTGGCGACACGGGTGGGGGGATTCCCGATCCGGCGGCCCCGCGTGTCGTCGAGTGCGCCCTGCGGCGGAGGGATGCGCCATCGCGCACCGTGACCTGTCACCCGGTTCGCTTGGATGGGTTGGACGGGTTTGGCGGCGAGGGAGCCCACGGGATGTGGCTGATCCGGGACGTGAGCCACCTGCGCGAGGTGGAACAGGAGCTGCTGCGCGCCAACAAGGAGCTGCACAGCGCGAATCGAGCGCAGGCGTCGCTCGAGGAGCGTTTGCACGCCGAGCTGGCCGAGCGCGAGGAGCTGCTCACGGTGATCAGTCATGAGCTCCGCACCCCGGTGACCGTGATCGGCGGATACAACCGGCTCCTCCTCAACGAGGACGTGGGACCGCTGACCGAGGAGCAGCGCGGCTTCCTCGACGAGAGCGCCAAGAGCTGCGATCGCCTGAATACCTTCATCGGAAACCTGCTGGAGGCCTCGATCCAGACCGAGTTTGGAGACGTCCTGGAGGTCTGTCACGGTTCCCTGGCCGGCATCATCGACGATGTGGTGGTCCTGCTGCGGCCGCTGCTCGAAGAACGCGATCTCGAGCTACGGATCGACGTGGCTCCCAATGCAGCTCGCGCGCGCTTCGATTTGCTGCGTGTCGAACAGATCGTGACGAACCTGTTGGGCAACGCGATCAAGTACTCGAACCCCGGAGGGTCGATCGAAATCGAGACGCGACGGCTGCCAACGGAGAGTTCGTCGGACCGCCGCTTCGTCGAACTTCGGATCTCGGACAGCGGCCCCGGTGTTCGGGGAAAAGACCGAGAACGAATTTTCGAGCCCTATGTGCGCGCCGGCGACGAGTCGACTGCCGGCGGACTCGGCCTGGGGCTCGCCATCTGCAAGCGCCTGGTCGAAGCCCACGGTGGAAGCATCGCCTGTTCCGATCGGCCCGGCGGGGGAGCCCGCTTCTCCTTCACGTTGCCGGCGGGAGATGACGAGCCGGGCTCCGCCCAGGTCGAGGGCGGGCGCTAAAAATGGCGCAACGTCGCCAGCAAGCGCGCGCAATCGACGCGGGACGGACCCCGAGCCGACCGCCTCGTTTTCGAATCCTGGTTGTCGACGACGCCGAGGGGATTCGCGCCTATCTGGCGAATCTGCTCGAGCTCAAGGGCTACGACGTCGACACGGCCGAAGACGGTCGCCGGGCGCTGGCGCTGTTGGAGGGAGGTGCGGCTCCGGACGTGATCATCCTCGATGTGATGATGCCGGGGCTCGACGGCATCGAAACCCTGCGGAGGATCCGTCAGATCGAGGAAGAGACGCCGGTCATCATGCTCTCGGTGGTGGGCAAGGCGAACACCATCGTCCAGGCGATGAAGATGGGCGCCAACGACTATCTGAACAAACCCTTCGAAGAGGAGGAGCTCGAACTCACTCTCGAGAAGGTGTTGGAAAAGAAGGCGCTCGAGCGCGAGCGGGCGATGCTGACCGACCGGTCTTGCAGATACAGCCGGGGGATCGTCTGGGGAGGCCCCGCCATGAAGCGCATCAGCGAGACGCTCGAACAGGTGGCGGATACCGACGTGACGATTCTGATTTACGGGGAGAGCGGAGTCGGAAAGGAGATCGTGGCGCGGACGGCTCACGAGGTCTCGACGCGGGCCCGCAAGCCCTTCGTCAAAGTGAACTGCGCCGCCTTGCCCGAGGATCTGCTCGAAAGCGAGCTGTTTGGTTACGAAAAGGGCGCATTTACAGGAGCGCTCGCCCGGAAGCAGGGAAAGTTCGAGATCGCGCATCGGGGGACGATCTTCCTGGACGAGATTGGGGAGATGAGCCCGGCACTGCAGGGCAAGCTGCTTCAGGTGCTTCAGGATCGGGAGTTCACGCGCCTGGGTGGCAACAAGGAAGTGAGGGTCTCGATCCGAGTGGTGTGCGCGACCAACCGACGACTGGAGGAGATGGTGCGCGAGGGAGGCTTCCGCGAAGATCTCTTCTTCCGCCTGAACGTCGTCAATATCTCGATTCCGCCCCTTCGCGAGCGGCGGGAAGAGATCCCGTCTCTCATCGAGACGTTCCTGCGCCGCTATCCCGTCCAGTATCAGAAGCCGGTTCCCACCCTGAGTTCCAGACTCATGAGCGCTTTCCAGCGATACGCGTTTCCGGGAAACGTCCGCGAGCTCGAGAACATGATCAAGCGAATCGTCGTGCTCGAGAGCGAGGATTCGATTTTGGCGGAGATCTCGCGCGCGGAACGCGCCGGAATAGCGTCGGGCATCGACCTCGCCAGTCTGATCCAGGAAATCGAGGCCCAGGCCGGAAAAGTTCCCCTGCGTGAGGTGGGGCGGCGCGCCGCCATGGAGGCCGAGCGCGAGACCATCGGTCGCGCCCTCCAGCACACGAACTGGAATCGGAAACAGGCCGCGTCTCTGTTGGGCGTCAGCTACAAAACGCTGCTGCAGAAGATCCGCGACTGCGCGATCGAACCGGATTAGCGGCAGCGAGACAGGGGGTCCGGGATCAGGTCGGCTCCCTCTCCGATCACGTTGCCACACCCGATGGCTTTCACACCGGTGCCGGGGTTCGTCTCCTCGGTGATTGGCGAGCTGCAGTCGCCGCTCGAATTGCACATGCAGAACATGCGCCCCTCCACGGTGGAATTCTCGAAGAAGACGTTGTGGGAAATGACGTCCTCCGAGAGCACGCTTCCATTGTCCCAGATTCCGAACACGCACGAGTCGGGAGTGGTGTCCATCATGCGGAAGGCCCGGAACACGTTGTTCGAAATGGCCGCCTCGTTGCCGGGGGTGTCGACCCGGAACTGCGAGAGCGTCTGAAGGCCGTTCCGGGTCCAGCCCGGGGGATCCTCGTAGAAGTCCTCGATCAGGTTGTTCCGCACCGGCTCATTCGGATCGTCGCACAGGACGCGAATCAGGCCGCCGTTCGAGAACGTTGTCGAGCGCCCGCTCGATCGGACCGTCCGGACGGTATTGTGCTCGGCGCCGCAGCGGAATTCGATTCCCGAGAAGAACCAGGAGCTCTCGAAGCGGATGTCTTCCAGGAGCATGAAGCGGTTGGTCCTGCCCAGGAGAATGAAGCGACCGAACGATGAGTTCCGGACCGTCACGTTCTTCCACTCCACGTGCGGTCCGAAGCTGGCGAAGACGGCCGATTCGAAATCGCTGTCCCAGATGTTGAGGTCCTCGCCCGACCAGCGGGATCCCGCGTCCAGGGCCGGCCCACCGCGGCCGAAGCGCCACACGATGCGTTCGAGGCGGGACTGGCCGGGGTTCGAGTTGCCGTCGATCGCGTAGGCGTGCCAGTTCTTGATGGCGATATCCTCGATCTTGTAGGAACCGGCGCCGAACACGCCGAACATGGGGTGCGTGTCGCAGTCGTCATCGCTGCCCGAGTTGTCCAACGCGATCTTCCAGAGGCCCGTCTCGGAGCAGTCGCCGGATTCTTCCCCCCAGTAGTCCTGGGCTTCGACGGTGACGTAGCGAAAGCGAGTTCGCGCGTTGAAGTAGTCCGAGCGAGGGTGGCCGATCTGCGCATCCGTCTGGACGCCGAGCACGATGGGGACGTTTGCCAGGCGGGTTTCCTGGGAGAAGGAACCGCCGAGCGGGACCTGCACACCTCCCGTCGAGCACGGGCCGCTCGAGTAGGGTGGATCGCTCGCGACGCGAAGCGCGGCGCGGTAGCGCCCCGTGTTGGTCGGGCTCATTGTCGTGTTCAGTATCAGGGCGTCCCCCGCGACGAGGGCGTTCGTCCAGCCGAGCTCCGTGGCCAGGCACTCACCGGGATCGTCGCAGATGCACAGGTTTCCGGTCATGGTCTCGAACTCGGTGGCGTCGGTGATCCCCCCGAAGCCCTTCGAGTCTCCGGTGTAGGGGAAGGAGAAGCCGAACTGGATGCCGCGAACGAAATTCGGCGTGTTGAACCAGCTGTTCCTGCGGGGCCCGCGGTCGTCGGCGATCGTCGTCCCCACCGTGCGGCCGGAGCCCCGGGCGGCGATCAGTGCCGTGTCGTTGAGCTGCAGGTCGATACCCGCCCCCTCGATGATCCCCTGCCAGCTCTCGAAGGCGAGGTAGTAGAGAGTCACGCCCACCGAGTCCACGGGGCAGTGCGCGTAGGCGGGATCGCTCGGGTCGTCGTGGAGGTCGTCTCCGTTGGCCGCGATCGCCGCATGCGAGGGGTCATTGAAGCCGGCCGGCTCGCTCGCGTCCCAGCAGGGCCACATCACGTAGACGACCCCGTCGCGCAGCCGGATCGTGCCCCCGACCTCCATCTTCATCGCGGAGGCGCAGGTGCCGTGGATCATGCAGTTCACATCGTCGCTGAAGTCGCGATAGATCACTTCTCCCGCCGCCTTGCATGCGGAGTCGGGCGTGTCCTTCGCGGTGCAGGTGACGTAGGTCGAGCCGTCCCCGTCGGCGTCCCAGATCTCCGCATGCTCGTATTCGGAATCGCCATCTTCGTCTACGGCGAGGGCGAGGAACTGGCTCGTGCACCCGTCCATCCCGGCGACGGCTCCGGTGGGGCAGGTGGTGCTCGGGTCGAAAGTGGCGCTGTCCGCCCCCGCCGGAACTCCGGTCGCTCCCGAGAGATCGACGTTCACGAATTGGGCGCCGGTGAGATCGGCGTTGAAGAATCTCACGCCGCTCAGGTCCGCATCAATCAGCGTGGCCCGGCTGAGGTCGGCCCCGATCAGGTTGGCACCGACCAGGATCACGCCCACGAGCTGCGCGCCCACGAGAGTGCTTTCGTGCAGATCCGCACCCGTGAGATCGGCGCCCTCGAGATTGACTCCTCGAAGGTCTGCGCGTGCGAGATCCGCTCCGACCAGATTACAGCCGACGCAGGCGCCGACCGCTGCGAGGATCTCGCGGGGCGTGATGGCGGCCCGCCCCTCCGGACCGGGGGCGCCCGACGTCCCGGGCGGACCCGGGGGCCCCGGCGGGCCGGGGGGGCCCGCCGGACCCGGGGGCCCGTGCGGACCGACGAGCGCCCGAGACGTGGTCAGCTCGAACCGCAATGGCTTCGAGGCTTTGCGCTTCTGCGACAAGATGGCAGCGAGGGGATGGCGGGGCTCGGCCACCCGGCCGTCGACGGAAAGCTCGAGCCAGCGAGAATCGGGGGCCCCAAACGTGGCTTCTGCGCTTCCATGGACCACGGTTCCCGCTCCGAGAACGAGCCGCAAAGAGCTCTTGCTAACGCTTACGGCGGAATGCTCCTCGAGGAAGGTGAGCTCTCCACCCTCGAGGCTGTCATAGATCCGCACCTGTACCGCGGCGCTCCCGGGCAGGGGCTGTCCCGATTTTTCCACCAGGCGAGCCCGCAGGATCACGGGCCGGGATTCCGAGGCCTGCGCGGCGGACCCGATCAGCAGGATCAAGCTGACCAGAGCCCACGGGGCACACGAGCGTGGGGTAGCGTGAATCGACACGGCTCGTCTCCTGCGCTGCTGGCTCGGACCTGTCTCCATTCTATGCCTGTTTCCACCGAAGGGAACTCGCGCCTCCAGCCCGGGCCCGCGGCGCGACCAGCGCACCGACGCAAGTGAGAAGCAGCACCAGAGCACCCACACCCACGGGATCGAGCGCCGGTACGGCGGGGGGGTCCGGGAGGGTCGCGATCCACGCCTCCTCGTCGCCGGACGGATTCTCACCGCGACCGACAACCACCATGCCGTCGTCGGAGACCCCCTGGGCGTGGCTCAGTGTCCAGCCGGTGAGGTCGAGTCCGCTGGCTTCGAGGACGCTCTGCAAGCTGAGCATGCCACCGCTGGGGCGCCAGAGGAACGCCTCGTCGCCCGTCGCCGAGCGACTGGTGCCCACGACGAGGTCGCCGTCCGCCGAGACCGCGACGGCGACGCTGAAGAACGCACCGCCGGGCAGGTCACCGAGCTGCACCAGCCCGGAACCCGAGGTCCAGCGGAAGGCCTCGGTGCCCCCCGCGGATTCACTGCTGCCCACGATCACGAGACCGTCCCCCGACACGGCCGTCGCCTCGCTGAAAAAGCCGCCACCGGCCACGTCGCCAAGGGGCAGCATCCCCTCGCTTTCGGTCCAGCGGAAGGCCTCGGTGCCGGAAGTCGATTCCCCGCGGCCCACGATCACGGATCCATCGGCGGAAACCGCCGTCGCGCGGCTCTGGAAGTCGCCTCCGGTCAGATCGCCGAGACCCACGAGGCCCGAGGCCTGAGTCCAGCGGAAGGCCTCGTCGCCGGAGCCGCCGTTGCTGGTTCCGACCGCAACCGATCCATCCGCGGACACGCCGAGCGCGATGCTGAGGAACGCGCCGCCGGACAAGTCGCCGAGGCCGACCATGCCGGTCGCCTGGCTCCAGCGGAAGGCCTCGGTGCCCGATCCGGAACTGCCCCGGCCCACGATGATCGAACCGTCGGCCGAAGCCGCCTGGGCACGGCTCCCGAACGGCCCCCCGCTCAGGTCGCCGAGGCCGACCAGGCCGGTCGCCTCGATCCAGCGGAAGGCCTCGTCGCCGAGCGCGACACTGCTGAACCCGACCGCGGTCTCGCCGTCTCCCGAGACCCCGGTCGCGAAGCTGAATTCGTCCCCGCCGGTCAGATCACCGAGCCCCGAAAAGGCAGGCTCGGCGGCCTGCGCCGGAAGTGCCGCGACGAAGAGCCATAGACCCAACGTGCATCCGCAAATCGAGCCTTGCACAGGCGCGATTCTACACCGAACGGGGTCCACGGGCATTCTTCTCGATCGACGATTCGCGCGAGAGGCTCGAGCAGTGGTGGATCCATTACAATGCCAACCGTCCGGTATCGACTGGATCCGGAAGCTCACCGAAGAACAGGCAGGTCGTAGGCAAAGATCGCTTCCTTCGCCAGGTTGACGACAATCGCGGAGTCCGCTCGATAGGCCATGCTGTTCAACACGCCCGTATTCCTCGTCTTCCTCGCGATCGTATTTCCGGTCGCGTATTTTTCGAAGGGGCGGTTCAAAAAGTCCTTCCTCCTGGCCTGCAGCTATCTCTTCTACGGCTATTGGGATTGGCGATTCTGCTCGCTGCTGCTGATCTCCACCGCGGTCGACTACAGCATCGGGCGACGGCTGGGAAAGACGGAGGAGCCCCGGGTCAGAAAGCGCCTGGTTGCCCTGAGTCTGTGCACCAATCTGGGGATTCTCGGATTCTTCAAGTATTTCAACTTCTTCGTCGACTCCTTCGAGCGCGCGTTCGCGATGCAGGGACCCGCCTTCGACTACCTGCACATCAATGTGATTCTTCCAGTCGGCATCTCCTTTTATACCTTCCAGACCCTCTCCTACACGATCGACGTCTATCGCAAACGGATGCAGCCGACGCACTCGCTATTGGACTTTTCGCTCTTCGTCGCATTCTTTCCCCAGCTCGTGGCCGGACCGATCGAAAGAGCACGTTCGCTCCTGCCCCAGATCTCCAAACTGCCGCGAGCGACCCCGCAGCAGATCGAAGCGGGAATCGTCCTGATCGCGATCGGGATGTTCAAGAAAGTCATGATCGGCGACGCCGCTGGAAGATTCGTCGACCATATCTTCGCAGAGCCCGGGGAGTATCTGTCCTTCGAGCTCGTCACCGCGCTGATCCTCTTCTCGGTGCAGATCTACGCCGATTTCTCCGGCTACACCTCGATCGCCAGGGGGACCGGGAAGCTGCTGGGAATCGACTTGATGGAGAACTTCAGGCAGCCCTATTTCTCGGCGAACCTGACCGAGTTCTGGCGCCGGTGGCATATCTCCTTGTCGCAATGGCTGCGGGACTACCTCTACATCTGGGGATTGGGGGGGAATCGGCGCGGCGCGCGGCGCACCTACGTGAATCTCATGATCACCATGCTGCTCGGCGGCTTGTGGCACGGCGCGAACTGGACGTTCGTGGTCTGGGGCGGGCTCCACGGGGTCGGACTCGCCGCGCATCGGTATTTCCTGAGAGGGAGGAGGATCGAGGAGCGATTCAGCTACCGGAACCCGTCGCAGCTGGTCTCGTATCTCGCACGCGTGTTGCTCACCAACGCCTTCGTCCTGTTCGCCTGGCTCTTTTTTCGATCGCCTGATTTCGAGACGGCCGCCTACATCCTTGGCGCGATCGTCGATTGGCAGCCGAGCGAACTAACGGGACGATTCGCGGGGATTGCGATGACCTTCGTGGGCATGATCTGGATCATCGACTTCTTCGAATACTACACGAAGAAACCCGACTTTCTCGTCCTGCTGCCCTCGGCCTGGCGATACGGGATCGTTTCTTCGGTGTCGCTGTTCACGCTTTTGTACATCGTTCGCCACGCGGGCACGCCGATGCCGTTCATCTACTTCCAGTTTTAGGGGATACAGAACGTGAGAAGGGCACTCTATTGGCTGCTGGCTTTCGTGACGTCTTTCCTGCTGACGGCAGGAGGAATCGAGGCGTTCATGAAACAGTCGGGCGCCGTGCCCCCCCTCACGAGCTACTTCCACCCGGAGTTGGGGTTGTACTCCCGGCCCAACGTCAAATTGTTGAAGTTCAAGGAGGGTTTCTTCATCGGAGAGTCGTATTCCGGATCGAGATACGGTGAAGACTATCCAAAGTCGAAGCCCCGGGGCGCCTACCGGATTGCGCTGATCGGAGATTCGTTCGTCGAGGGCCTCGATGTGTTTTCGCGTCATCATTTTCGGGCCTTCATGGAGCGTGATCTGCGCGCACACTTCGACCCGGACGTGCAGGTACTCAACTTCGGTCGGGGGAACTCGACGCTTCGAACCTCCTACCACTATCTCCTGAGCCACGTTCTCGAGTACGAGCCCGATCTCGTTCTCTTCTTTCTCGAGGAGCGCGACCGAGATCCGACGTTCTGGCCCGGAAGAACGCAGTTCGTTCTGGAGGATGGAGATCTCGTTCTCGACTACGGATGGCGGGAGAGCAGGAACTACAAACTCTTCCATTGGCTCGATGCTCAGCCTGTCCTGAATCACTACATCGAGTTGTCCTCATTGGGACTGCTGAATCGTGCAACCACCAATATTCGCAATCGCTCGCCGGGGCGAATATTCCTGGGAAAATTTCATGCGTGGCTGTTTCCCAGACGAGTCGGGGAACCGGACCTGCCGCCGGATGCTGAAGAGGTCAGTGAGCTGAGTCGGCGGATTCTCGAAGAACTGGTGGCGCTCGGAGACGAGGGGCGGGCGGAGGTCGTTTTTGTGCTGCGGGCACTGACACCGATACCCGCGTTGAAGCGCGCCCTTGGGGAGATCGGCGCCGACACCATCGATCTGGGTGGCTTGTGGGCGGATGAGACCGGGCTGCTGAAGAGTTCGGGCATTCACTCCCGCTACTGGAAGGCCACGAGGGTCACCCGGGGTCATTGGAACCACGAAGGCCATCGCGAAGTGGGTCGTGCGCTGGCCGACGCGCTGATCGAAAGGCTCGGGGGAACGATCGACAGCAGGCGCCAGCCGTCGTCGTGAAGGGTCGGGGCGCCATTCGCGTTGACTCGAATCGATCGTCAATATAGACTTGATTTCCCTTTCCCCTTCCCGTGACCGATCTATGAGATGAATCGGCAGCTCTTCGAATACCATCCCACCTTCGCTTACCGATTTATTCCGAGTCTGAAGGCGCGGGTCGATCACGAGGGCGGCGGCTACCTGATCCGTACGAACGAGCAGGGGTTTCGCTGCCGTCACGACTTTCGGGTCGAGAAGCCGGCAAACGGCGACCGGGTTCTGCTCTTCGGGGATTCGTACACCGCAGGCGACGGAGTGAGCAACAAGGACCGTTTCGGCGATCTCCTCGAGACGATGATCGACGGGCTGGAGGTCTACAATTTTGGCCTTCCCGGCTCCGGTACCGACCAGCATCACTTGATCTACCGGGATCTGGGAGTTGCCTACGAGCACGATTTGGTCATCATCGCCGTACTCGTCGAGAATATTCGCCGCGTCATCGCGCGCATGCGGCCTTTCGTGTCGGACGAGGGCCAGGATCTCGTTCTGGCCAAGCCCTATTACCAGCTCGAAGCGGACGGGCGCCTGTCTCTTCACAATGTTCCCACGCCCAAGGAGCCGATCTCCCGAGACCAGCTGGATTCCGATGAGCGGGGGCATGTCGACGAGAGTGGACGCCTGGTGTGGCTCCGGCAGGCCGTCAACGCCATGGGGCTTCCGGCCAAGAACCTGGTTCAACGGCTGACGCGGTATCAGCCCCTGCCCGAGTTCGACGATCCCGATGGGCCGGCCTGGCGGCTGATGAAGGCGATCCTGGTTCAGTGGATTTCTGAGTTGAATCGACCGGTGGTGGTCTGTCCGATTCCCCTCTATCAACACGTGGAGGGGACTGCATCACCCGACGCCTATCGGGCCCGCTTTCGAGAACTGGAGGGGCTCGACGGCGTCACTCTTCACGACCCCTTGGAGGATTTTCTGGCCCACCCGATGGATGTCCGGCGCGGCTTTCGCTTTGGCTCCGACTGCCACCTCACTCCGAGGGCCCATCGCGTACTCGCCGAGTCGTTGGCACCCTGCATCCGATCCATCGCGGCGCAGGAAGGTCGCTCGGCGTCGTGACGGTACACGTCCTCGGCATCTCCGCTTTCTACCACGACGCCGCCGCGGCTCTCGTCAGCGACGGCGAGGTCGTTGCCGCTGCCCAGGAGGAACGTTTTTCGCGCAAGAAGCATGACCCGCGCT
>JAZFUU010000012.1:0-4744 GCA_036447375.1 Myxococcota bacterium | reverse complement strand
TCGACGGCCCCAAGCGCCAGCACATAGCTCAGCGTCGCCCCGAATGACACGTTCGGCGAGTCGTAAAGATCGACGCCGCCGCCGAACCGGATCGCAGAGCCGGTATCGCTTTTCGAGGCGCCTTCCTTGAAATTCAGGAATCCCAGACCAACGACCGCAAAGGGCTGAACCGGACCCGTCATCAGATACGCCTTCAGATTCCCGGTGAAGGTCAATGCGCTCGAATCGATCTTGGACCCCATGCGGGAAGTGTTGAAGCGATCCAGGTACTCGAGCTGCACTTCCGCAGCGAGGTAGGCAGACAATCGATATCCGGCCCAGCCCTCGAGACCGAGTGCGTTGTCGTAGTTCAACGACCCCGAATCGTCGAACTGCTCCCAGCCGAACCCCATGCCCAGACCCAGGTAGGGTCCCGAGCGACCGTAGTCCTCCTCCTGCGCCTGGGAACTCGCAGAAATTCCAATCCCCACAATGAGTGTCAATCCAAGACAGAGACCTCTGGCAGACATCCTCTTCTCCTCATGTAGAACCCGCTCTTCACAGCATTCGCCTACCACGCGACGAACAAACCGGGCAACCCGAGGGTCGGACCTTCGGTTGCGCCGCGCCCATTCTCGCCGAATCGGCCGCACGGGGTCAATCCGCCCAGAGCCAGAGCCCCTCGACGCCCCCGGGCGCCTCCCGGCGCCGTGCGCCATGCCGCCTCACGGCCGATCTTGCGGTTTTCTAGTCCGCGGAGCCGGAGCGGGGTGGAAATGGGCTGGAGAAGATCAGCGCCGCCACCATTCTTCCACGCTCGCCGCCTCTCGACACCAGCAACCCCAAGGCGATCAGGAGATACAGGCCGGTGTAGAAGTATCGAACCTCGGTGCTCGTAAAAGCGAACTGGCCGAGGAAGAGCGCGGCGAGCCCCAGGGCCTGGACCCGACTGAAGCGCAGGTCGATGATGAGCACGGCGGCCATGAGCGATTGAGCCGAGGTGAGAAGCAGCTCCTCCGCCTGGCGCTCGTCGAGGGGTAGGCCACTCCAGGATCCGGAGGAAAGGGAAAAGGCGATGGGAATCGCGCCCACCAGGAGCGTCCACTGGTTCACCTTCGAAGAGATGAGAGCGCCGATACCCAGTGAGCCTCGGAGACGCATCGCGAACAGGATCGCGATCAGAAACTCGGGCGACTCCGACGCCAGCGGAGCGACCCACTGGACCAGGAGAAATTCATCGACGGTATCGCTGGCGCGGCCGATTTCTACGAGACCATCGGCGAAGGGCTGGGCGGCGACGAAGATGCCGTAGGCGGCGTAGACGAAGAGCACGATCACCCAGGACCGGCGCCCCCGGGCCGTGAACTGTTGGTCGATCAGGGCCGGCGGCCCCACCAGGGTGACCCGCTCGGATTCACTGTGAGCCGCCGAGTAGGCGTACAACATGAAGATAACGAACAACACCGCGGCGTCGAAAAGATTGATCGTCCCGGTCAGGGGGATCACGAAGGAATAGAGGGTGGCCCACAGCAGAAAACGGATTTCGAGGCGCTGGCGGGGGTGGATGGCCAGCTCGCGCTGCCCCGACCGGGCACAGGCGATCAACACGACCACCGCCCAGCCGATGCCGACCAGCAGGCGATTTGCTCCGGTCATGTTGGCAACCGCGTATTGGGCGTACTCGATGTCCTTTCCGGCGGTCCACGCGAAATGAAGGTCGATGGCGTACTCGGGCAGCACGCTCACCAGGGCGAGCACCAGGATGGCCAGCGCCTGGGGGATGTCCCGCTCCGCCAGCTCCGTGGCCCAGGTCAACAGGAAGGCGCCGCCGAGAATCGCGAAGCCGGCGAAGATTGCGACCCACTCCTGGGAAAGCCCCATGCCCCCGAACCGGTGGGCGATCATCCACGGCAGGGGCATCAGTGCCGCGGCGAAGAGCGCCAGAAAGTCGCGGCGGCGGAGCCGCGGAGCGGAGTCCGACGCCATCAGAAGCTCGAGCCGAATTCCCGCCGAAAACGGGCGCGAAACGACTCGAGATCGATCGTGAGATTTTGCGGTCCCTCGACCTCGACCTGGAAAGCTCCGAGCAGACTTCCCATGCGCCCGGCGGTTTCAAAGGGCAGCCCGCGCACGCGACCGAAGGCGAGACCCGCCCGATAGGCATCCCCACACGCGGTGGGGTCCACCACCTTCGCCGCCCGCACCGGGGGAATCTCGATCCGATCCCCGCCACAGCAGATGGTCGATCCGCGTTCGCCCAGGGTGATGACGACGGCCTCACAGCGAGCGATGAGTTCGTCCTCGCTGCATCCGGTCTGTTGGAGGGTGAGCGACCATTCGTAGTCGTTCACGATGTAGGCGGCCGCTCCGTCGATCAGCTCGAGCAGTTCTTCGCGATCGAGCATCGGCAGTCCGTGACTGGGGTCGATGAAAGTGGGAACCCCGCGGGCCTTGAGGGCCCTGGCGTGTTCGATCATCGCTCGCTTGCCGTCGGCCGAAACGATGGCGAAATCCAGGGCTTCGGTCACATCGGCCGCGCTCGCTTCGTGGGCACGCGCCATCGCGCCCTCGTAGAACGCCCAGATCTGGTTGTCGTCGAGGTCGGTGGTGACGAAGCCCTGAGCGGTGGGAATTTCATCCAACACCCGGATTGCGCTCCGGCGAATTCCATGGCGATCGAGCCACGCGGCGTAGGGGCCAAAGTCGTTTCCGGCCGTGGCGAGGATCAGCGGATCTTCACCCAGCAGTCGAAGATGGTAGGCGATGTTTCCGGCTACCCCGCCAAAGTGGGTCTTCAGACTCTCGATGTTGAAGGAGACGTTCAAGATGTGGAGCTTGTCCGGAAGGATGTGGTTCTTGAACCGATCCGGAAAAACCATGATGTGGTCGAGCGCAATGGAGCCCGAGACCAGAATTGTCATGGCTCACCTCCGGCGGGGCGCAGTCTCGCCGCCCAAGCCACGAGCGTCAATGGTCCGGGATTGAGTGGTAGACTCTGAGCGTGCGTATCGCCGACGCATACGGCCAGGGTCGGCCCATATTCTCCTTCGAGTTCTTCCCGCCGAAAACCGACCCGGGCTTCGCCGCGCTGTATCGGACCGTGACCGACCTCAAGCGCCTGAATCCCGACTTCGTTTCGGTGACCTGGGGCGCCGGCGGCTCCACCCGTCGCAAGACCCTCGAGATCGTGCTGGAAATACAGCGGGATATCGGCGTCACCGCGATGGCTCACCTGAGCTGCGTCGGCTCGACCCCAGACCAGCTGACCGAGGCCCTCGACCGGCTGGAGGCGGCGGGCGTCGAGAACGTGCTCGCCCTCGGCGGGGACTGGCCTCCCGACTACCAGCCACCCCCGGGTGCTTTCGTCTACGCCAACGAGCTGACGGCGTTCATCCGCTCGGGCTGGGGATTCTGCCTGGGTGGCGCCTGCTACCCAGAAACCCACCGGGCCGCGCCCAGCCCGGAAGTCGACCTGGAAAATCTGGTGCGAAAGGTGGATGCCGGTGCCGATTTCCTCATCACCAACATGTTGTTCGACAACGCCGACTACTTTTCATTTCTCCAGCGCGCCCGCGACGCGGGCATCGAGGTGCCGATCGTCCCCGGGATCATGCCGATCATCAGTGCCGCCAACGCCCGCCGCATGACCTCGCTGGGCGGCGGGCAAATGCCACCCGAGCTCGAGAGATCGCTGGCCGACGTGGAGCACGACGACGCCCTCACCATGCAGGTGGGCGTAGAATGGGCGGCGCTTCAGTGCCGCGAACTGCTGGAACGCGGCGTTCCGGGCATCCATTTCTACACCCTCAACAAGTCGCTCGCGACCCGGAGTATCTTCCAGAGCCTGCTGGAAGGATGACCGCACGCGACAGCCAGACTCACCTGAAAATCGGCGTTCTGCTCTCCGGCGAGGGCACGAGCCTCGAGAACCTGGCCGAGTGCATCGACGGCGGCGGCGTCCCGGCGGAAATCGTCGTCGTCGTGGCATCGAAGAGTGGATCCGGTGGACTCGAACGAGCGCGCCGCCGCGGCATCCCCGCAGTGGCCGTGCCGCGAACCCAGCATCCGGATGTCGGAACCTTCAACGACGCGCTCCACGCCGTCCTGGAAGAACACGGCGCCGACTTCGTCGCCCTGCTGGGTTTTCTCTCGCCCTTCGAAACCCGCGGAAGATTCGACGCTCGCACGATCAACGTCCACCCGGCCCTGATTCCCGCGTTCTGCGGCAAGGGATTCTACGGAGGCCGAGTGCACGAGGCGGTGCTGGAGGCCGGGGTCAAGGTCACGGGAGCGACGGTGCACTTCGTCGACGCCCAATACGACCACGGGCCGATCATTCTCCAGGAAGCGGTCCCGGTCCGCGACGACGACACGCCGGACACACTCGCCGAACGCGTTCGGGCCGCCGAGCGCCGCCTGGTTCCCGAAGCGATCCGGCTCTTCGCCGCAGGGTGCCTCCGCATCGACGACGGCCGGGTTCGGATCAAGCCCTAGAAGCCCGATGCGCCCGAAGCTGTTCGAGACCGTTCTCGAGCCGTGAACTCCGGTTGACAGGGAGGCGAAAATAAAGCGAAAATAGGCTGTGCCCCGCCACCCCTCGAACACGGCTTGCCCGCTGGATTCACTGGATCCACTGGATCGATCGGACCGACTGGACGCATTGATTCGCGACCTCGGCCCTCAGCTCCGACGCGGGGGCATCCCCGTCGAGCCCCCGCCCCGTTGCCCGACAGGAATTCGCGAACTGGATCGGCTCCTGAGCGGT
>JAZFUU010000011.1:0-4251 GCA_036447375.1 Myxococcota bacterium | reverse complement strand
CGCCGAGATCGAGGAGCCGGGCACGCGGGCCGAGTTCGTCGCCCTGGGCTTTGGCACCATGAAAGGCGTCATGCCCTTCGTAGCCCTCGGTGCGTTGGTGATCGCCGTCGCCGCGGTCCGACTGTTGCACCCGTTGTGGCGTCGGTTGCCGGTGTCGACGCTGGCGTTCGGCGGCCCGTTGCTGATCTGGTTGGTGCTCGCCGGACCGCAGACCCTGCGTGTCCATCCCGGGCGCCGCGTCGAGCGGAAAGACCTCCTCTTCCGGCTCGACGGAGAGCGTCATCGGGCCGACGGCGCTGAGGGCGAACAGGCACGCGGCCGCGAAGAGGAGCCATTCCGTTCCCAACGAAGGGGCGATGAACGTCGCGAGGGCCGCACCGCCGAGTGCGCCGACCGAGCCGCCGATCGCGATCGAAGCGAAGAAACGCTTGCCCTCGGTGATCGTGAACATGTCGCCGAGCAGCATCCAGAACGTGACGACGACAACACTCGAGATTACGCCGCTCCAGACGTAGAGGGCGTAGTAGAGCCAGGGCCCCGGGGAGCTCATCGCCTGCCAGAATCCGAACACGGACGCCGCGGCCAGGAGCTGCAAAAAAATCAATCTTCGCCGAAGGGATTGTCCCAGCGACCCACGCGCCGCAACGCGGGCGATCCCCAAGGCGAAAAGGGCGATGGCGATGTAGACCCATGGCAGGTGATCGACGGGGATATTCGCGAGGAAGAGCGCGTCACGGCCGGTCTCCATCAGCGTGTGCGCGGCGAGCAACAGACCGAGCGTGACCGTGGCGGTCCAACGGACGCGGTGCTCGCTGTCGTGCGGGGGTGCGCTCATGCTCAAGGATATTTCCGAGATCGGCCTGGGGGTCGCTCCGACGAACCGAATATAGCTGGACCAGGTGGGTTTCGGCTCCACCGATCGGGTTGGCTTCCCAATTCGCGGGGCCCCCCCTACCTTGGGGCCGAATGCGCGATCGCTTGCGAACCGTCCCCCGCCTCATAACTCTCGCTTCCGTGCTGGTGCCCGTCTTCTTTGGCGCGACGCGCATTGCCGCGGAATCCGACCGGGTTCGCGTGGCGGCGAGTGACCGATACGACAAGGGACGGGTGCACCGCTTCGCGTTTGGGGGCGGCTACCGGGATCTCTGGAAGACGGAGATCGAGCTCCCGCTTCTCGATCTCACGAAGGAGGGCGGCGGGCTCGTCCCCATCGGGCGCTTTGGCGGCCTGCAGACCGCGGTACTCGGGTTCAAGGGGCGCGACGGTCGCACCTACACATTCCGCGGGACCGACAAGGATCCTTCGGCGGTGCTCGATCCTCAGCTCCGTGGCACCGTCATTCAGACGTTCGTTCAGGATCAGATGGCTGCTCAACATCCCGGAGCCCCGCTGGCTGCGGGCGTCATCTCCGAGGCCGCCGGTGTCCTGACGGTGCACGAGCGGATGGTCGTCATGCCGGACGATCCCGCGCTCGGCGAGTTTCGGGCCGAGTTCGCCGGCATGGTCGGAACGTTCTATTCGTATCCGCAACCCGCGTCGGACGCCGGTCCTGGTTTCCACGGTGCTAGCGAGATCATCGATCACGACGAGCTCTACGCGCGTCTCGCGCGAGGTCACGACGACGAGGTCCTTGTGCAGGCCTTCCTGCGGGCGCGCCTTCTGGACCTCTTGCTCGGAGACTTCGATCGGCACCGGAAGCAGTGGCGCTGGGCGAGGCTCCCCGGCGAGCGCCGATGGCAGCCGATTCCCGAAGATCGCGACATGGCCTTCGTGCGTTACGACGGCTTCGGCCCGCGCGGGGCCTATCTCTACGTCCCCATCCTCCAGCGCTACGGGCCCGACTATCCGTGGATCAAGGGACTCACGCTGCACGGCTGGGAGCAGGATCGCTGGCTTCTCGCGGGACTCTCGTGGGACGAGTGGGAGCTGATCGTGCGCGATTTGCGGTCGCGGATCACCGACGAGACCATCGAGCGGGCGATCGAGGCTCTTCCGCCCGAGTACGCGGTTCTCGACGGCGAGCGTCTCCGTGCCGATCTGCGCGGACGCCGCGACCGTCTGCCGGAAGGCGCGCGGAGCTTCTACGAGCACCTGGCGCGGGAGGTCGATGTGCAGGCCTCGAACGCGGCCGAGCGGGTGACGGTCCAGAGATCCGCGGACGGCCGCATGCTCGTCGAGGTGCGGGCACGCGAGCCCGAGGACGCCACGCCCATATTTCGCCGGAGCTTCGATCCCAACGACACCGCGGACGTGCGCGTGTATCTGCGCGGCGGAGACGACTCGGTCACCGTGACGGGTGAGCCCGGCTCGATCCGGCTCCGGCTGATCGCGGCCGGCGGAAACAAGCTCGTCGACGACAGCGCGGGCGGAGCCACGCGAATCTACGACGCGGCGGGCTCCGTCGAGGTTCGGCCGGGACCGGGAACCCATGTCGATTCCCGACCCTACGAGCCGCCGCCGTCGGACTCGGGATTCGTCGATGTGGAGAACGTCCCGCCTCGCGACTGGGGGTACGATGTCATTCCAGTGCCGCAATTCGGTTACGAGAAGGACGTGGGCGCCTTTATCGGCTTCGGCCTCATCCACACCCGATACGGCTTCCGCAAGCACCCCTGGAGCAGTCGGCACCAGCTGAGTGCGGGCTGGGCGACCGAGGCGAGCCAACCCCGAGTCCGGTACACCGGCGAGTTCCGGCCCGAGAACTCGAAGCTCCTGACTCGACTGGATCTCCAGTACTCGGGAATCGAGATCCTGCGCTTCTACGGCTTCGGTAACGAGACCAGCGACAGCGGGCCAGATGAGAACTTTCGCGTCAGGAACGAGCAGGCTCGGGTCGAGCCGACCGTGAGCCTGCCGATCGGGAGCGACCCGATCCGAATCTCGGTCGGTCCGTGGCTCGCGTATTCGAGAACGCGCGGTGGCGGCCGCCTGATCAACACGCTGGATCCGTACGGCGCGGGGCGGTTCGGCTCCATCGGAGCCTCCGTGAATCTGCAGTTCGACAACCGTCGGTCGCTGTCCGACGCCAGCAATTTGGCGTTCCCGTTCCACGTGAATCCGGCGGCCGGCTACCCGACGAACGGCTTCTTCTTCGACCTGACGGGCCAGGTGAGCCCGCCGGTCTGGGACGTGGAGAAAACCTGGGGTTCGGTCGAGGGCTCCGTCTCGGGCTTCTTCAGTCCGGGCGACGAGTCTCGCGCGACCCTTGGCCTTCGCATCGGGGGGAAGCAGACCTTTGGGAGGACGCCGTACTACGCCGCCGCCTACATCGGGGGCGGGGAGTTCTTCAGCGGCGACATGAGCGTGCGCGGCTACCGGGCTCAGCGCTTTGCGGGAGACGCCTCCGTGTTCGGAAACGCGGATCTCCGCATCTTCCTCACTCGCGTGAAGCTGGTCGTCCCGGGAGACCTCGGGGTGTTCGGCTTCGGCGACGTCGGGCGCGTCTTCGAGGACGGAGAAGACTCGCGCCGATGGCACCCGAGCGGGGGCGGCGGCGTCTGGTTCGCGCCGTTGACGCGCACGAACACGATTAGCCTTGCGGTCGCGCGGAGCTCGGAAGAGACGCTCTTCTCCCTGCGAATCGGATTCCACTACTGAACGGGGCATCGATGGACCCGTCCAGGTGCGTCGCAGTGCTCCGGCTCGCCGTCCATCGACAGTCCGAGGAGTAAGTGCATGGATTTCTTCAATAGTTTCGAGTCAGCACTTGGAGTGCTTCGAAGAGATACAGCTTCGATAGTGGCCGTTTCCCAAGATCAGGGCGCACTTGTTCCTGGCCTCCTTTTCGCTTCGCTCGCGGGGTTCCTCAGTGGCCTTCCTGGAGGAATGACCGGCTCGCTTCGCATGCTTGTCATTGCCCCCGTCGCCGTCTTTCCTTGCGTCTTCGTCCTCTTTCTCATTACCAGGTTGTTCGGTGGTTCCGGGAGCTACATGACGCTCTGGCGGCCATGCTCACACGCCTATCTGCTCAACGCCGTTGGTATCGTATTGTTCGTTCCCGTTCTTGGACCTATCGTCGCAGTTACTGCAACCATCTATTTTCTGATCGTTTTGGTCTCCATCGTGCAGGTAACACAGCACATCAGCCGAGACCGTGCGATCGCGGTTGCTGTCATCCCGTTGGGATTATCGATCGTCCTGTACGTCCTAGTCTCGTATAACAGATGGCCGGATATAGGCTTTCCCCATCCCTGATCTGGATCAAAGGAGCGTTTACCCCCAGTGACTACGCACTGACCTCGCTTCTAGGCT
>JAZFUU010000010.1:0-4452 GCA_036447375.1 Myxococcota bacterium | reverse complement strand
CATCGAGGCATTGCGCGCGGACCTCGAACACGAGCCGGCGGATCGACGCTGCTTCGACGCGCTGAACGCCATGGCCCTCGCCTATTTTCGGATCCAGGCGGAACAGCGGGACGTCGGGTCTCGGCTCGAGTTGCTGCGGATTTCCCTCCGCTCGGCAAACGTCTGTGCCGAGCTTCCGCGCATCTACAACAAGATCTCTGATCCCAGCCTGCGCAACGCGATTCTCGATTTCTTCGAGGATACGCTGCACCGGGAGAAAGCCACCCCGGGCCGGATGCCGCGGCGCCTGGTGCAGCTGGTGGAGTCGATGCAGTGTGGAGAAGGCGATTCCCAGCGGATCGCGAGCCTTCGGGTGCAGATCCAGGTCGATGGGACCGCACACAACGAGAGAACGACGCGATGAGATTGAGGATGTCTGGGGTCATCGGATGCGGGTGCGGAGTCTGGGCATCCATATTGATGGACGTGACCCTATAAAGATCGGCGAGGGTGGACGCCGACACCCAGATCACGCCTGCGCTGCTCGCGAAGACGCTGATCGCGCTCGACTCCGGAAAGATCTGCGGCGGGGGAACCATCGCACGGTTCGATCGCCGACGAAAAAGGATCTACGCCTTCGTGTTGTGGTTCTGGACGCTTCTGTCGCGGGTCTTCAAGCTGGCTTGCGGCGCCTACGTCTTCTGCCTGCGTGAAGGCTTCGAAGCCATCGGTGGCTTCGACGAGCGCTATTACGCAGCCGAAGAACTCTATTTCTCACGCGATCTCAAGCGATGGGGGCGTCGTCGCCGGCTCGGATTCGCGATTCTGGACGAGGCCATCGTCACCTCGGGTCGCGAGCTGGCTTGGTACAGCTCGCGCGTGGTACTGGAGGGGCTGCGGCGAATCGCGATGCACCCTTCCGCGCGGCGTTCGCGAGAGAGCTGTGGATTGTGGTACGTCCGCCCGGATGAGAAGCCGCCGGAAGTCTAGGACCGGCGTCGCGTCCCGCCCCGTTCCCGTCTCCGCGGAATCCTTCAATTTCGACGCACCCGCCGGATATCGGCGATCTCGCTAAGAACCGGCGGGAATGCCGCCGATAAGCGATTTCGGAATCGAGGCGAACGTGGGCGGATTGATCCTCTACATCGATGACGAGCCCCAACTTCCGGCGGGATTCGAGGACGACCTGAAAGAGGAGGGGTTCGAACTCGTCTTTGCTGACGACCCCGAGCTGGCCTCCCGGCTGGTCCGCGTCGACGATCCCGATCTCGTTCTGATGGAGGTGGTGCTGTCCAGCTGCGATGGAATCGACTTGCTGGAGGCGATCCGCTCGTTTGGGGGCTGGCCGGCGCAGGTGCCGATCATCGTCGTCACCAACGGGCAACGCACTCCCGAACTCTACGGCCGGGCCCTCGAGGCGGACGTGAAGGAGTTTTTCACCAAGCCGGTGCTCAAATCCCAGCTCCTCGACAGCGTGCGAAAGTTCGCTGGGGCGGTGCCCGAGCCCGAGCCCACCCTCTCGGGAGACCTGGCGGACCTTCCGATTCCCGAGATTCTCCACTGCCTGCGCCAGGACGCGGCGACGGGTGTCCTGATCGCGACCCACGGCAGGACGCAGAGGAGCATCCAGTTTCGCAACGGCTCCCCGGTGGCCGTCAGCACGATGGGGGGCGTCGAAGCCCCGGAAGACTTCCTGGCGCGCCGAAACCTCATTACCGAGAAGCAGCGCATGGCGGTCAGAGAGCAGGTAGATGCGGGCACCCGTGGCTCCGGCGAAGCCTTGATCGCGATCGGCGCCGCGTCCGAGGATCAGCTCAACGCCGCACTCCGCTGCCAGGCCGAAGAGCAACTCTTGCAGACGTTTCGCTGGGACTCGGGCCCCATCGACTTCTTCCCGGGCGAGAGCATCGAAGCGAAATCGAAGCAGCCGATCGACGGCAATCCCGCCGAGCTCATCGTCCTCGGCGTTCAAAATGGGTCGTTGGCAGGGGCGGTGTCCGAGGCGCTGCACGATCGCGCCGATCTCTACGTCTCGCGGGAGCCGAAGCCTCCGTACGAGCTCGGATCGATCCCTCTTTCGTCGTCGGAGCGGGTCTTCCTCGAGAACATGAACGGAGATCGAAGCGTTCGCGAGGTGCTCGAGTCCGGCGAGCTCAGCGAGCGGTTGCTCTACGCGCTCTTCGTCGCCGGTTTCGTCTTCTTGCACCCGGAACCGGTCATGATGCTTCTCGAGGAAGTGGGAGAGGTGCCGCAAGCGTCGCCCCCACGAGCCGCTCCGACGCCGCCTGCGCCAATCTCACCGCCCACGCCGCCGACGGGCTCGAAGCCGTCGCGGCCGGTCCGGGTGCCGTCGCCCGGCGCTGCTCACGTCGCCAGGGGGGAGGGTTCGATCGACGTCGCGGACGTCCTCCACGCCGCGGTTGCCCAGCGCGCTCAGGTGACGTTCTCCGGCCTCTGCCAGCGCATCAGTTCCCTGGACGACTTTGGCGTTCTCGGGGTTTCCGAGGAGGCTTCCGACCCGGAGGTCCGAACCGCCTACGAGAAGCTGGTCTCGGGGATTCCCTTCGACGACGTGCCGGCGGACGCGACGAAGCTCCGCGAGGTGGCCGAGCGGGTTCGGAAGCGGATCGACCTGGCCTTCGAGCACCTCGAAAGCGTTGAGTCTCGCCGGGCCTACGCCGCGACTTGCCGGGAGGAAAACACGGCTCTCGAGAAAAAGGAGGCCGCCACACGGGCCTTCGAAGCGGAGAGCAGCTTCCGGAAGGGAGAGCAACTCCTCAAGGCGAAAAAATACGGCGCGGCCGTCGAAGCGTTCGGAATTTCCGCCCATCTCGATCCCGGGGAAGGGGAGTACGTCGCACATCTGGGGTACGCGCTCTTCCTTTCCAACCCCAAGGAGCCCATCGTGCTGCGTGAGGCCCTCGAACACCTCGCCAAAGGGATCAAGCTCTCACCGCGGCGGGAAAAGCCCTACCTCTATCTCGGCCGCATCTTTCGCAGGAATGATGCGCCGGATCGCGCGCGCAAGATGTTCGAGCGCGCCGTGCGCATCAAACCCGATTGCCACGCCGCGGTTCAGGAGCTTCGACTGCTCGAATCGCGCGAGAAAAAGCGTGGCGGCCTGCTCAAGCGCCTCATGAGGAAGACTTGACAAGCTGCTGAAAATACAGAGATATTCTATAGTGGCTGCAGGCCGGAGGAGGCTAGAAGTCGCCCAGGGGTCGTTCCAGGACATCTTCGGCGGGGACGAGCACGAATAGCTCCAACGCCTCTTGGATGCTGTCGAAGCCGCCGGGCGAAGCGACCACTGCGGCCGGCACGAAGAGCGCCGCTCCGATGACGAGTCTCAACAGGCCGAGGGGGCGAAGCAGCACGACGTCGAAGACCACGGAAGCGGGGCTCCGAGGTCCCATCTCCGCATCGGCGTGAGCTCCGGTGGGCAGCAGCAGGCCCGCGGCGGCCGCAATCACGGCTCCAACCGTCGATATTCGCAGGCCCCGCACAACGTCGACGCTACCAGACGAGTCCCCGCACCGCGCGTCCGGCGTAAGCTCCCGACCCGGGCACTCTGCGTGGTTCCGCACACACCGTGCGTGAATTGTGGTCTAATTCTGAAGTCTTATCTGAGCTGCCGCTCGAATTGTTGGGGAGGCGCCTATGGGCTGGTCAACGCGCGGGTTCGCGTACACCGCGGCCGCGATGGGAGCGATCGGGCTTCTGTCTGGGGCCGGGGCCCTGGCCCAGGAGAATCCCCCTGCGAAGGAGAGCCTTGCGGAACAGAAGGCACTTCTCGACGACACCTTCTCGATTCGCTCGGAGGGGAACGACGAATCGGCGGTAGCGCAGAAGCAGATCGACGAAATCAGCGATGAGATCGACGATCGGCTCGTGGAATACCGGATCGCACTGAAGCAGACCGATTCGCTTCGCATCTACAACCGGCAGATGCGCGACCTGATCGCGTCCCAGGAAGCCGAGCTCGTCTCGCTGGTGGATCAGCTGGCCCGCCTCCAGGGGGTCGGACGCAGCGTGACGCCTCTGATGTTGCGCATGATCGAAGCGATCGAAAAGTTCGTGGCGCTGGATGTCCCCTTCCTGATCGAAGAGCGCACCGAGCGCATCGCCGAGCTGCGCACGGTCATGGCTCGAGCCGACGTGACGAACGCCGGGAAGTACCGCCAGGTGATGGAGGCGTATCAGATCGAAAACGAGTACGGGCGGACGATCGAGGCGTACCGCGGCACTCTGGAGCTGGGCAATCGCGAAACGACCGTCGACTTCCTGCGCTTCGGCCGAATCGCTCTGGTGTACCAGTCTCTGGACGAGGCCTATTCCGGAATGTGGGATCACCGAACGCGGTCGTGGACTCCTCTGGACTCGAGCTATCGCTCGAGCATCCGCCACGGGCTGCGGATCGCTCGCAAGCAGGCCCCACCGGACCTGATCCGGTTGCCGCTGCCGGCGGCGGCGAAG
>JAZFUU010000009.1:0-59294 GCA_036447375.1 Myxococcota bacterium | reverse complement strand
GTGCTGAGCAAGGAACGCCGCGGCGACTATCTCGGCGGTACCGTGCAGGTGATTCCCCATGTCACCGACGAGATCAAGGAACGCATCCAAGCAGCCACGGACGATGCGGACGTGCTCATCGTCGAGGTTGGCGGAACCGTGGGCGATATCGAATCGCTTCCGTTTCTCGAGGCGATTCGGCAGGTTCGGACGGACGTCGGCCGCGAGAACGTCTGTTATATCCACATCGCCCTGGTTCCCTACATCGCCACCGCGGGCGAGCTCAAAACGAAACCGGTGCAGCACTCCGTCAAAGAGCTTCGCACCGTTGGCATCGCACCCGACATCATCTTGTGCCGCACCGATCGCTTCCTACCCAAGACGGTGAAGGCCAAGATCGCCCTGTTTTGCAATGTCGATGAAGACGCCGTCATCACGGCCAAGGACGTTGAGACGATCTACGAAGTTCCTCTCATTCTTCACAACGAGGGTCTGGACGAAAAAATCGGTCAGCTGCTCAACATCTGGAGTGGCCGGCCTCAGTTGAAGCCCTGGCGGGACCTGATCCACGTCGCAAACCACCCGGATTGCGAGATTTCGATCGGGATGGTGGGCAAATACATCGAGCTCACCGAATCCTACAAGAGCCTGAACGAGGCCCTCTACCACGGTGGCTTCGCCAACAAGGCCCGCGTGCGCATCGAATATTTCGATTCCGAGAAGCTCGACGATTCAGCGGTCCTCGCCGGCGTCGATGGGATTCTGGTTCCGCACGGATTTGGCGTTCGCGGCGCCGACGGAAAGATCGCAGCGGCGCAGTACGCCCGGGAGCAGTCGATTCCCTACCTCGGCATCTGCTTTGGCATGCAGTTCGCCGTGATCGACTATGCGCGTCACGTCGCGGGGCTGGAGGCGGCCAATTCGACCGAAGTCGACGAAGGCACGCCCCATCCGGTGATCGACATTCTTCCGGAACAGCGCAAGATCGACGAGAAGGGCGGGACGATGCGCCTCGGCGCCTACCCCTGCGTGATTCGCCCCGGAACCCGGGCCCATGAGGCCTACGGTCGCGAACGGATCGAGGAGCGCCATCGGCACCGCTACGAGTTCAACCCCGAGTATCGCGATCGTCTCGTTCAGGCCGGACTCGTTCTCTCGGGCATGTCACCGGACGATCGCCTGGTCGAAATCGTCGAGCTGCCGGACCACCCGTGGTACCTGGCCTGCCAGTTTCACCCGGAGTTTTCGTCCACGCCGTTTCGACCCCATCCGCTCTTTGTCGCTTTCGTGGCGGCGGCGGTGAAGAGTGCGGCCGGAGGGGACTGACTTTTTTCGGGTTCCGTTCGCTCTGGGAACGGCTTGCATTCGTCCGTCAGCTCACCGAAACTGCGCGAGCGAATCGAGTCGGCGGGACGTTAGCTCAGTTGGTAGAGCGCCGTGTTCACACCGCGGAGGTCACTGGTTCGAGCCCAGTACGTCCCACCACGGCTCGCTCAGCGTGGCCCGGTAGCTCAGATGGATAGAGCGCCTGCCTCCGGAGCAGGAAGTCGTGGGTTCGAATCCCTCCCGGGTCACCAGCGAGTCTGTGTCGCCGTTAGTCCGCCCCCGGCCAGAGTGGGTCCGGTAGCTCGAATCCGACGGGCTGCTTCCATCGATTTCGGTAGGCGACCTCGTGCGCCGGGCGTCGGGGTGCCGTTCCCCAGCGACCCTTCGGGTAGCCGAAGGTTACGCAGCACGCGAACTTCCAGTTTTCATCGGACGGAATACCGAGGATCCGCATCATCTCCTCGAGGCGGAAGAGCAACACCGTGGTCAGGGCGCTGCCCACCCCCTCGGCCCGCGCCGCCAGCATGGCGCTCCAAATCGCCGGGTAGATGGACGAGCCCGTGGGATCGAGCTGGACGAAACCGAAGAGCAGAAGCGGGTAGTGCTCGAAGTGCTCGGCCAGATGCAGCGCCGAACGATGCATCTTGCCGAATGCGATGCTCTCGGGTGCGTCGGGGTTTGCCTCGGCCTCCGCGATGCGAGGCGCGTACATCGTATCGAAGAGCTGTTTGAGGGCGTCGCGATACAAGGGGCCGAGCTGTCCCTTGATCTCGGGGTCGTCCACCAACAGGAAGCGCCAGCCCTGGGCGTTGCCACCGGTAGGAGCGCGGATCGCGGCGTCGAGGATGCGGGCCTGCACGGCTTCGGGAATCGGATCCGGGCGAACGCGTCGCATGGCCCGGGTGGTGTAGAGGGCTTCGTAGAGATCCATGCCGCTAGAGTCGCATTTTCGGCCCAGCATCGGCAACCGGCGCCACGGTGCGGATGCCGGGCACGAGCGGAGGTGCTATTCCGAAGGCATGGAGCTGCTGCTCGTCCGCCACGCGCTGCCCCTCCGGGTGGAGAGGGAAGACGGTCTTCCGGCGGATCCGCCCCTGAGCGAGGAGGGCCTCAGTCAGGCCGAGCGCCTGGCACAGTGGATCGCTTCGGAGCCGATCGACGCCCTCTACGCGAGTCCGCTTCGGCGCGCACAGGAGACGGCTCAGCCGGTGGCGAAAAGTCTGGGCCTCGAAATTCAGGTGGAGCCGGGGGTGACCGAATTCGACTCCCTTTCCAGCGTCTACATTCCCCTCGAGGAACTGAAGGCGCTGGACTACGAGCGGTGGCGGTCGATGATGGACGGCGGCCTCATCGAGGGGATCGACTTTCCGGAATTCTGCCGAGTCGCGATCGCGAGTTTCGAACGCATCATCGCGAAGAGCGGAGGCAAGCGGGTTGTCGTCGTGTGCCACGGAGGGGTCGTGAACATCTGGGCTGCCCACGTGCTCGGCATGGACACGTCGCTCTTCTTCGAGCCGGACTACACCAGCATCAGCCGCTTCCTGGCGGCCGCGAGCGGCGAGCGCAGTCTCGCCAGCCTCAACGAAACCGCGCACCTCCGCTCGCTGGCGATTCCCAGCCGATGAGTATCTGAGGGTGAGCGGTTTCTTCTGATCGCGCCGCCGGGAGGAACGAATGCGTGCTGCTGTGCTCGAGGTCCAGGGTCAGCCTCTGCTCCTGCGGGACGACGTCGAGATCGAGTCGCCCCGCGCCGGAGAAGTCCGGGTTCGCGTTCGGCACTGCGGTGTCTGTCACTCGGATCTGAGTCTGGCCGACGGCACCTTTCCCGGTCCGGTCCCCATCATTCTCGGGCACGAAGCCGCCGGTGTCGTCGACGCGCTCGGTCCCGGCGTCGAGGGACTGGAGCCGGGCGATTCGGTGGTCCTGACCCCGTGTCCGCCCTGCGGGACCTGCTACTGGTGCATTCGCGGCGAGGCGAGCGTGTGCACGCTGAGCCAGGGAATCCTGACCAACGCCTTTCCCGACGGTCGCACCGGTCTCTCCCGGGGTGGCCAGCCGATCTACCGCGGCCTGAATCTCGCGGCGTTCGCCGAGTTCGCTCTGGTTCCGGCCACCGGCGCGGTCAAGATTCCCCGGGACGTGCCCCTGGACATCGCTTGTGTGATCGGCTGCGCCGTTCAGACCGGTGTCGGCGCGGTCTTCAATACAGCCGAGGTGGAACCGGGGGCCACGGTGCTGGTGCTGGGGCTTGGGGGCGTGGGCCTCTCGGTGGTGCAAGGGGCGCGCGCGGCGGGGGCGGCGCGCATTCTGGTCTCGGATCCTGTGGCCGAGCGCCGGGAAGTGGCCAAACGCTTCGGTGCTACGGACTGTTGGGACCCGACCGACGACGATGTCGTCGCCCGTGCGAGAGAGCTGACGGAAATTGGTGTCGACTACGCCTTCGAGACCGCCGGGAAAGCGCAACTCGTCGAAGCCGGTCTGGCCGCGGTTCGAAACGGGGGCACGGTGGTCTGTGTGGGCGCACCCGCCCTGGACGAATCGATCGAGATCGCCCCGGCCGCGCTATTCGTCGTATCGGGCAAGAAATTGCTCGGGTGCGTCCTGGGCAGCTGCCATTCCCTGCACGAGATTCCGCGGCTGCTTTCGCTGTGGCGGGCGGGACACCTGGACCTCGAGGGGCTGATCACCTCGCGACGGCCGATCGACGAGATCAATGAGGCCTTTGCCGACCTCGCCGCCGGGCGGGGCGTCCGCACCGTTCTGTCGCTCTGAGCGGGGGCGGAGGGTAGAATCGCCGTCTACCAGGAGGTTTCATGCGCGAGTTCGATGGGAAGGTCGCGGTGGTGACAGGGGCCGCCAGCGGTATCGGGTTCGCCCTGGCCCGTATGCTCGGCGAGCAGGGGATGCGGGTCGTGCTGGCCGACATCGAGACCGATGCGCTTCAGAACGCATCCCTCGACCTCGAGAAGAGGGGCGTCGAGACTCTCGCCGTGCGCACCGATGTCAGCCAGGCGGACTCGGTGAGTGCATTGGCCGAAGCAACCCTCGAGGCCTTCGGCGCGGTCCACGTGGTCTGCAACAACGCGGGGGTCTTCGCGGGGGGACTCTCCTGGGAGGCGCCCCTCGAGGACTACGAGTGGGTGCTGAACGTGAACCTGTGGGGCGTGATCCACGGGGTTCGCACGTTCGTTCCCCACCTGCTCGCCCACGGCGAGGAGGGCCATATCGTCAACACCGCGTCGATGGCCGCCGTCACCAGCATTCCGTACTGCGCGATGTACACCCTGAGCAAGCATGCGGTGCTGTCGTTGAGCGAGTCGCTGTACCACGAGCTGAAACTCCGCGGGGCGAAGGTCGGTGTGTCGGCGCTCTGCCCCGAGGTCGTCGCCACGCGTATCGGCGCAGGCGAGCGCAATCGGCCCTCCCATCTGAAGCGACCCCAGAGTGCGAGTGAGTCGCCCGAGCGCGACCTGACCGAACAGGCGATCCGCGACGGACTTCGCACGGGTCTTCCGCCCGAGCAGATCGCCCAGCGCGTGCTGGAGGGGATTCGCGACGATCGCTTCTATATCCTCGCCGAGGACGTCTGGCGGCGCTCCTGCGAGACTCGCCTGGAAGACATTCGCTTGGCGCGAAATCCCAGCTTCGTCCCCCCGGTGGAGGGTTCGCAATGAAGTTCGCACTGTCGGATCTAAGGGTCTCGAGTTCGGCCTTCAAAGAGGGCGGGCGCATTCCCACGAAGCACACGGGGGAGGGGGAGGATACGTCCCCGCCGCTGGAGTGGAGCGCGGTTCCCAAGGGTGCGCGTTCGTTTGCGGTGATCTGTCACGACCCCGATGCACCTCTGGTCTCGTCCGGGAGCATCGGTTTCGTCCATTGGGTGCTCTACAACGTCCCGGGCAAGGCGACGAACCTGGCGGCGGGGGTGGCTGAATATGCGACGGGGCCGGCCGACTTCGGCAAGCCGGGCTATGGCGGTCCCATGCCCCCGAAGGGCCACGGGACGCACCGCTATTTCTTCTGGGTGCTCGCGCTCGACCGCGAACCGGATCTCGAGCCGGGTCTCACGCTGCGTCAGTTGCTCGAGACGGTCGAGTCGGATGTGATCGGGATGAACCGGCTGATGGGTACCTACGAGCGTGCCTAACAGGGGCAGAGAAGCGCGCTGGGGCCTCGCCCGACTGCCGAGTGATCCAGGCCAGTTCACGCACAATCTCAAAAATACGGCGCAGCGCTCTCGGGTTGCCGCGCGAGATCTCGCGAGGCATATTCACCTGGAATTCCGTCGAGTGCGACTTGGAGGAAGAGCATGCTGTTGAAATGGAAGACGCCCGAGATCGAGGAGATCCAGCTCGGGATGGAGATCAACAGCTACGCCTGCGCGGAGCTGTAGCTTCGGCGGGTCCTTCCGGACTCCAGTCGCCCGGCCCTGAATCCGGGGTTCCTCGACCGTGAAACGCACCTTCATCGGGGCGGCTTCGGTGCCGCGCTTGGCGCCGCATGTGCGCTTCCGCTTCGACGAGAAGCGAGAGCGCTGGGTCCTGTTGGCACCGGAACGCCTGATTTTGCCCGATGAGATTGCGGTGGAGGTGCTGAAGCGCTGCGACGGCGAGCGCACCGTCTCGGCGATCTCGGACGAGCTCAGCCGACGCTTCGACGCCCCCTGCGACCGCATCCAGACCGACGTCACTCACCTCCTGCAAGATCTCGCGGACAAGCGAATCCTCGACGCATGAACGCGCCCGCCCCCCCGCTGGCCCTCCTCGCCGAGCTCACCCACCGCTGCCCGCTGCGTTGCCCCTACTGCTACAACCCAATGGAACTCGAGAAGGCCAGCTCCGAGCTCTCCGCGGATGCCTGGAAGGGGATCCTCGACGAAGCCGCGGAGCTCGGAATCCTACAGGTGCATTTCTCTGGCGGTGAGCCCACGGCGTACCCGGACCTCGTGTCGCTCGTGGGCCACGCGACCCGCGTCGGTTTGTACACGAACTTGATCACCTCGGGTGTTCTCTTCGACGCCGCGATGGTGGATACGCTCGGCCGCGCGGGACTCGAGCACGTGCAGCTCAGCTTCCAGGACACCCGCGGCGAAGAGGGCGACCGCATCGCCGGAACTGCGGGGGCCCACGCCAAAAAACTGGTGGCGGCCCGGTGGGTTCGCGAAGCGGGGATCGCGCTCACGCTGAACGCGGTCGTGCACCGCGGGAACATCGACCGCCTCGAAGAGGTCCTGGATCTGGCCGTGCAGGTCGGCGCCCGCCGCATCGAAGTGGCCCAGGTTCAGTACTACGGCTGGGCACTTGCGAACCGGGCCGCCTTCATGCCGACCCGGGCGCAGCTCGAGCGGGCGACAGAAGTGCTGGCGAAGGCCGCGGAGCGTTTGAAGGGCATACTCGTGATCGACACCGTGGTGCCCGACTACTACGCGCGGTACCCCAAGGCCTGCATGGGAGGCTGGGGCCGGCGCTTCCTGAACATCACACCCAGCGGCAAGGTGCTGCCGTGCCATGCCGCGGAGACGATTCCGGACCTGCGCTTCGAGCGCGCAGGCGAGCGCCGCCTCGCCGACATCTGGGAAAACTCGGCGGCATTTCAACGCTTCCGGGGAACCGAGTGGATGCCGGATCCGTGTCGATCCTGCGAACGACGCGAGCTGGACTGGGGGGGCTGCCGCTGCCAGGCGCTGGCCTTGACCGGCGACGCGGCCAACACGGATCCGGCCTGCGAGCTCTCTCCCCGCCACGCCGAGGTCGTGGCCCTCGCCGAGGCCGAGTCCGGCGCAGTGCCGCCGCCGTTCGTGTACCGGCATTTCGGAAAAGCAGCCCCGGATGATTCCTAAGCGCGTGTCCCATGATACGGGGGCCGCTTCTCGACGTAGGCGAGCCACATCGCGTCGCACATCGTCCAGAGGATGTCGAGCTTGAAGCGCAGGACTTCGATCGTGCGGTCCTGCTTCTCGCGAGTTCGGCACCCGTCGAGGGTCAGCTCGAGTCCGTGCTGCACGTCGCGGTGCGCCTCGCCCAGCCGACGCCGAAAGTAGTTGTAGCCGTCGGGCTTGATCCACGGGTAGTGCCGCGGCCAGTTGTCGAGGCGTCGCTGGTGGATGACCGGCGCGAAGAGTTCGGTCAGCGACGAGCCCACCGCCTCTTGCCAGGAGGCCCGGCGCGCGAAGTTCAGGTAGGCATCGACGGCGAAGCGGACACCGGGCAGCAGGTGCTCGTGCGAGCAGAGCTCCTCGCGGGAGAGTCCCACCGCCTCGCCCAGTTGGATCCAGGCATCGATCCCTCCTTCGCCGTCCCGCCCGTCTTGGTCGAGGAGGCGCTGAACCCAGAGGCGCCGGACATCGCGGTCCGGGCAGTTGGCGAGGATCGCGGCGTCCTTGCGCGGGATGTTGACCTGGTAGTAGAAGCGGTTCGCCACCCAACCGCGGAGGGCCTCGCGGTCGAGCTGTCCCGAGTCCATCCGCTCGTGGAACTCGTGGTGGATGTGGTAGAGGCGCTCCAGCGAACGCAGCTCGCGCTCGAATTCCTCGCGGGTCCAGGCCGGTGCGGTGGGGTCGCCCATGCTCCTGTCTTCCGTGATTCGTGGGCCTGACCCATACGACTCGCTGTCTCTGGGCGAATGGCAGATTATCATATCCGCTGGGCAAGGGTGTTAACATGCGCGGCTCGCTCCCACCCTCGCTCCCACCGACTGGCCCAGTCGACACCACGGGAAGACCGCCCCCATGCCGATCCATTTCGAAAAGAACGATGAGCACATCGTCACCATCACCATCGACCGCCCGCAGGTGCGCAACGCCCTGGATCTCTATCACTTCCGGGATCTCGCCGCGGCCTGGCGTCAATTCAAAGACGATGACGACGCCTGGGTTGCCATCGTTACCGGTGTCGAACGCAACTTCATGGTCGGCGCAGATCTCAAGACGTACATCCCCCAGATCACCGAACTCCAGAAGAAGATCGCCGAAGGCGAGGTAAAGGAGATCGACGGCTGCAAGCTGAGCGACGGGACCTACGCCGTACTTCGCAACGTGAAGCTGTACAAGCCGGTGATCGCCGCCGTCAATGGCCCGTGCGTGGCAGGTGGCATGGAGATGCTTGGCGGTGTCGACATCCGGATTTCCACGAGCCACGGACGCTTCGGCGTGATGGAGCCGAAGCGCGGGCTCTTCGCCGGCGGTGGAACGACCGTGCGGCTCCCGCGCCAGATTCCCTTTCCCGCGGCCATGGAGTTTCTGCTGACAGCCGAGCATTTCCCGGCCGAGCGAGCGCTCGAGCTGGGCCTGCTGAACGAGATTGTCGAAGAGGACGAATTGATGGACAAGGCCCGCGACTGGGCGCGTCGCATCACCGCGAACGCGCCGCTCGCGGTTCAGGCCACCAAGGAGAGCGTCATCCGCGGACTGGCCTGCGACATGAAAGAGGCGTACCGGCTCGAGAGCAAGCTGGCCCAGACGATCTTTCAGAGCGAAGACGCCAAAGAGGGTCCCAAGGCCTTTGCCGAGAAACGGGAGCCCCGGTGGAAGGCGCGGTGACCGATCCGCGTGCGCCCTGCATCATCGGGGTCGCCCAGCGCACGATTCACCCGGAGCAGGGCGACGCGCCGGAGCCGCTCGACCTGTGGGAAGAGATGGCGCGCGCGGCGGCGGCCGACTGTGGCAAGGCTTCCGCCCTCGACGCCATCGACGACCTGCGCGTGGTCTACAGCCTGAGCTGGCAGTACGACGACCCGCCGGGTCGATTGGCCGAGCGCCTGGGGCTGCCCGAAGGCGGTCGTCACTACTCGGGACTCTCGGGGACTTCGCCGCAGAAGTTTCTGGATGAGGCGGCGCGAGAGATCCTGAGCGGACGCGGCGACCTGACATTGGTGGTGGGAGGCGAGGCCCTCGCTACCAAGAGGCGTCTCAAGCAGGCGGGCCGCAAGCCGGAGTGGAGCTTCGCACCCGAGCAGAAGCCGCGCATGCCCTTCGACGACCCGTTCCATCCCGCGGAAATCGCTCACGAGGTCTTCCAGGCGTACCTCACTTTCGCCGTCTTCGACGTGGCACGTCGGGAGCATCTGGGTCTCAGCCCCCAAAAGTATAGACGGCAGCTCGGCGCGCTGATGGCGCCGCTGTCCGAGGTTGCTGCCAAGAACCCGCGTGCCTGGTTGCGTCGGGCGTACTCGCCGCAGGAGCTGATCGAGGTCACTCCCGAGAATCGCATGGTGGCGTACCCGTACACCAAGAGGCTCGTCTCCGTGCTGGACATCGATATGGCGGCCGGGGTTCTGCTGGCGAGCCACGAGAAAGCCGACGCGCTGGGCGTTGCGCCCGAGCGACGCGTGTACCTGCGCGGCTTCTGTCACGGACGGGATCCCGTCTACGTGGCGGAACGCGAGGAGCTCTGGCGTTCGCCGGCGATGCAGGAGGCGAGCAGCACCGCACTCGACAGCGCCGGCCTGGGAATCGATGACGTCGCCTATTTCGATCTCTACAGCTGTTTCGGAAGCTCGATCCAATTCGCGCGCGACGCGCTGGGCCTCGCAGCTGACGATCCGCGGCCGCTCACGGTGACCGGCGGGCTGCCCTTCCATGGCGGGCCCGGGAACGACTACCTGACCCATTCGGTGGCCAGCCTCGTGGAGATTCTGCGGGAAGATCCCGGCTCTGTGGGGATGGTGAGCGGTGTCGGTATGCACATGCAGAATCACGTCTTCGCGCTCTACTCGACCCGGCCCGGGATCCTCACTCTCCCCGACGAGGGGGCGGTCCAGGCTCGGCTCGACGCCGCCCCCAAGCGCGAAATTCGCCAGCCCGCCACGGGCCCGGCGACCGTGGCGGCCTACAGCGTGGTCCACGGACGCTCGGGTCCCGCTTGGGGTCTGGCGGTCTGCGAGCTTCCCGATGGGGCTCGCTGTTACGCCCGTATTCACGACGCTGACCTCGTGCGTTCCATGGAAGAGAGCGAATGGGTCGGGCGGTCGGTGGTGCTTCGCGACGGTGGAAGGGGCGTCAATCGAATCGAGCCGTGAGGCGGCGCCCAGTCTTTTCGGCTCCGCGAGCGTCACATCTTGTCACGGAGCGACTCCCGGGCGTGCCGCTTCGCCCAGACGCTGTCGACCTTGCCCGTGGGCAGGCGCCGAATCTCGCAGAGCAGCAGCGCGCGCGGGATCTTGTAGCTCGCCAGATGTTTGCGGCAGTGGGCCTGGATCGCTTCCAGGTCCAGCTCGGCGGCGCCGGGCTGGAGCTCCACCAACGCGGTGACCCGCTCCATCCAGTTCGGGTCGGGTACGCCAATCACGGTCGCGCCCCGCACCGAGGGGTGACCGACGATGACGGCCTCGACCTCGTCGGGGAAGATCTTCTCGCCGCCGGAGTTGATGCATCCCGAGCCGCGGCCCAGCAGGGTGATGGTGCCGTCCTCCTCGACTCGCGCCCAGTCACCGGGAAGGACCCAGCGGACCCCGTCGGGGTCGCGGACGAAGGTTTCGGCCGTCTTCTTCTCGTCTCGGAAGTAGCCGAGGGGAATGTGTCCGCTGCGCGCCAGGCGACCGTTGCGGCCCGAACCCGGCTGAATGCGCCGCAGGTCCTCGTCGAGCACCGCCACGCTGGCGTCCAGCTTGAATCGGGGTCCGCTGGCGGCGTCGAAGGCGCGCGTCTCCCGGGCGGCGCTGCCGATCTCGGAGCTGCCGATTCCTCCCGTGATGAGGATCTTTCCCAGGGCCTCGCGCAGGAGCTTTCGCACCGGGTCCGTCAGCAGCGCGCCGCCGGTCGAGATCGCCATCAGCGAGCTCGTGTCGGTGGACTTCGCGGGGTCGAGCTTCGCCTCGGCGAGGGGACGCCCCATGGCATCCCCGATGATGCTCAGGGTCGTGACGCCTTCGCGCTGGATGATCGAGAGCACCTCGTCGGGATCGAAGTGTTTCGATACCGGGAACAGGCCGACTCCTCCGTTGAAGATCGTGATGAACAGGGGCCACTGGCCACCGCCGTGCATCAGCGGCGACAAGGTCAGGGTGCGCATGTTGAGGGGATTGTCCGCCTGCTTCGCGATCTCCTCGGGTCGCTCGATGCCCCCGGTCAGGGGGCGGGCGATATTCGAGTAGAGATCTTCGTGGCGCCACAGCACGCCCTTGGGCATTCCCGTGGTTCCGCCCGTATACACCAGGTAGAGGTCGTCTCCCGAGCGGGGGCCAAAGTCGCGCACGTCGGACGCGCCGGCCAGCGCCGTCTCGTAGTCGATGCCCGGGCCTTCGGCGTCCGCCCCGTCATCCAGCACGAGATAGGTGCGCAGGGACGGAAACCCGGATGCGAGCTCCGCAACGCGCGGGGCGAAGCCGCGTTCGTAGACGAGCGCAACCATCTCGGCGTTGTCCCAGATGTAGCGGAGCTCGTCGCTGACGTAGCGGTAGTTGATGTTGATGGCGACCGCGCGGATTTTCCAGCAGGCGATCAGGGTTTCGACCCATTCGAGTCGGTTGTGGGCATAGATGCCCAGGTGATCGCCGGGGCCGACCCCGCGGCTCTGGAGAGCGTGGGCCAGTCGGTTGGCGCGGCTCTCGAGCTGGGCGCGCGTGCGCCGCTGCCCGCCCGCGATCAGCACATCGGCTTCGGGGCGCGCATCACACAGACATTCGAACAGGTCTGCGAGCTGGAACTCCATGTTGCGACCGGCGGCTCCCGTCCGGGATCAGACGCGCGCGAGAACCATGTCGGCGACGCGTTTGCGGTGGATGCCGCTGTAGCCGAGCAGCAGATCGTTCTGCTTGGCCTTCCGGTAGTGGATGTGGGCATCCGAGTCCCAGGTGAAGCCGACACCCCCGTGGATCTGAATGCATTCTCCGCTGATGAAATTCGCGGCTTCGGGGACGAAGGCCTTGGCCATGGCGGCGGCCTCGGCACGAATCGGATCATCGACATCCGAAGCCCAGGCGGCGTAGTGGGTTCCCACGCGGGACAGCTCGAGCTTGTGCAGCATGTCGACCGCCTTGTGCTTGATCACCTGGAAGCTCGCGATGGGCCGGCCGAACTGCACGCGATTCTTCGCGTAGTCCACGCTGAGCTGGTGAGCGCGTTCGCTGCTGCCGACCAGCTCGGCGCACAGGGCGATGCAGGCGTCGTCCACCACGCGCCGCCAGAGAGTCGTGTGGTCGCCCACGGGACCCACGGGCTGCGCGTCGGTGCCGTCGAACTCCATCGATGCGATTTTTCGCGTGAGGTCGAGGGTGGGAATCGCCTGGGCCCGAGGGGATTCCACCAGGAAGGTGCCCAGCCCATTCTGGGTGCGAGCCACCACCAGCACCCAGTGGGCGGTGTGGCCGTCGATGACTACGGGTTTCGAGCCGTGGAGCCGCCAGCGGCCGGTCTTGCGGCTGGCCCGGGTTCGGATGCGGTCCACCACGTCGCCGTGTCCGGTTTCGTCCAGGGCAACGCTGCCGCGGCTTTCACCGGAGGCCAGCGACGCGAGCTGCTCTTCCAGACCCAGGGCGCATGCCGCCAGGGTGGCGAACACACTCGACGAGTAGAACGGGCCGGGGAAGGGCACGCGGCCCATCTCCTCCATGACGACGACGAGGTCGACCAGGCCCAGACCGAGGCCGCCCTGGGCCTCGGGAACCAGCAGGCCCGTCCAGCCGAGCTCGACCAGCTGGTTCCAGATCGTGTCGGAGAACCCCCGCTCGTCCTCGAGCAGGGCTCGCCAGGTTTCACTGGGGCATTCGCGCACGAGGAAGCTGCGCACCGTCTGGCGTAGGGCTTCCTGCTCTTCGCTGAAAGTGAACTCCACCCCTACCTTTTACCTCGTCTTCCCTCGCGGGATCCATGAAAGCTTTTTTTCGAGGTCGCCGGCCGTATCGGCGTCATTCGTGGCAAATGCGGTACTTTGCGACACTGGCGCGACAAGGATGATACCTCATGGATTTTGCGTACACCGCTGAGGACGAGGCGTTCCGTCGCGAGCTGACGACCTGGCTCGACGAGAACCTGGATCGCTTCCTCGCCGATCGGCCGGTTGTCGAAAGCGGCGAGACCGAGGGGGCCGCGGGCGCCGCCGGCGTGATGAAGTCCATGGAGCGGCGCCGCGCGTGGCAGCGGAAGCTCAACGAGGGCCGCTGGGCGGCGATCCACTGGCCAAAGGAGTGGGGCGGCCGCGACGCCAGCATTACCCAGAACGTCATCTACTCGGAGGTGATGTCCAGCTATCGCACGCCCGGGATCTACAACACCAATGGACTCTGGCAGATCGGCCCGATGATCATTCATTGGGGAACCGACGAGCAGAAGAAGATGTGGATTCCGAATATCCTCAATGCCGACGATCACTGGTGCCAGGGTTTCACGGAGCCCGAGGCGGGAAGCGACCTCGCGAACCTGCGCACTCTGGCGGTCCGCGATGGCGACGACTACGTCTTCAACGGTCGCAAGATCTGGATCTCCAGCGCCCACGTCGCCAAGTGGGGACTCTTCCTGGTCCGCACCGATCCCACCGCCATCGAGCGCGGCGCCAAGCACGAGGGGATCACCGCCTTCATCGTCGATCTGGAGGTGTCGGGAGTCGAGATTCGGCCGATCAAGGACATCGCCGGCGAGGAGATGTTCTGCGAAGTGTTCTTCGAAGATGCCCGCGTGCCGGCGGCCTACCGGCTCGGAGCGGAAGGGCAGGGCTGGAGCGTGGCCATGGGCACGCTGGGCAAGGAGCGCGTTGGTACCGCCGGACTCGCCATCGGCATGCGCGCCGACTTGAACGCCATGATCAATCTGGCGCGTTCGGTGAATCCCCAGGCCCTCGAGGATCCCAGCATCCGAGACCGGATCGCCCGCGCCCATACCGACATCGAGTACACGAAGCTGCTCAACTACCGGGCCCTCTCGAAGATCCTCAAGAACCAGAAGACCTGGCCCGAGGTTCCGCTGGCCAAGCTCCAGTGGAGTCACCTGGCCCAGACCCTGGCCGAGCTGGCGGTCGACCTGCTCGGGCCGGTGGGCATGATGGCCAAAGGGGCTCCCGAAGCGGCCGACGGTGGCGCGTGGAACCGGCTCTATCTCTTCCAGCGCTACACGACGATCGGCGCGGGCACCACCGAGGTGCAGAAGAACATCATCGCCGACAAGGCGATCAAGCTGCCGAGGAAGTAACGCGGAGAACGTAGTCTCCCGCATCGTCGAGGTGTGCCCGCCACCCCGGATACACGACGACGGTGGTATAGCTCTCCTCGATGATGCCCGGACCGTCGATCGTGTCACCGGTCCGCAGATCCGGGCCGCGGTAGATGCGGGTGTCCTCGAAGCCCCGGCCGAGGTTCGCCCGCCGGGTCCTCGTCGGAGTGGCTGCCTGCTGCGGCGCCGACGACCCCGCCCCGAAGAGCGGGCTGGTGACTTCCACCGACGTCTGGAGTCGAGCTCCCGTGATCTCCGGCACCTCGTCCTTCCGCCGGTGGCCGTAGCAGGCCTCGTGCTCGCCATGAAAGGCTTCGATCACGTTCGCGACCAGGGCTGCGTCCACGAAGGAGAGATCACGCGCCCCCTCGATCTGCTGGACATCCACCGTGAGGGCGAAGTTCTGGCCCGGGTATCGCAGGTTGATCTGGTACCGGGCCGTGATGTCGTCTCGCTTGAACCCCGCCGCCAGGAAGTAGCTCTCCGCGCGCTCGTCCAGCTCGCGCCAGAGATCGCGCAGTCGGTCCGCGTCGGCGTTGGCGGCAGAGACCAGGTAGGCCCGTTCCTCGTCGATCGAGGGCTTCGCCGCCAGCGCTCCGAGTGCCGAGAAGGTGGGCGAGGACCGGGGCACCAGCACCTGCTCGATCCCCAATTCCTCGGCCTGGATGCCGGCAAAGGTCGGGCCGTTGCCCCCATAGGCCAACAGGGTCAGGCCCTGGGGGTCGATCCCCCTGCCCGCGGTCATGCGCCTCACGGCCTGGGTCATGTTGGCGTTGACGACGCGCCAGGCGTCGAAAGCCGCGGCTTCGACGCTGCAATCCAGCGCGTCCCCAATCTGTTCCTGAAATGCCTCGTCGACCCCCTGCCGGCTCAGCTCGAAGCTTCCCCCGGCGAAGGGTGAGTGCTCCGAGAGAATCCCCAGCACCAGGATCGCGTCGGTCAGCGTGGGGCGGGTTCCGCCCCGGCCGTAACAGATCGGCCCTGGGTCCGCGCCGGCGCTCTCGGGCCCTACCTCGATGCCCCCGTTCTTGACGGCACAGATCGAACCCCCGCCGGCACCGAGCGTCTCTACGTTGACCATCGGCACGCCGATGAAATTGCGGTGGTGCCAGTTCCAGCCGGCCTCGGCCGGGACCGAAGCGCCGAGCACCACGGATACGTCGTAGCTGGTGCCTCCCATGTCGACGCACAGGAGATCCGGTGCGTCCTTCGCCTCGGCCACGCGAGCGGCGCCGACCACGCCACCGGCGGGGCCCGACGCCAGAACGCGGACCGGACTGCTGCGCAGATAGTCCCGCGACATGACGCCGCCGTTGGACTGCATGATCAACAACTGGCGCCCGTAGCCGGCCTCTTCCAGCCGCTCCACCAGACGATCGAGATAGCCCGTGACTCTCGGACCGACATAGGCGTTCACCGCCGTGGTACTGGTGCGATCGAATTCCGGCGCCCGGGGCAGGACCTCACAGGAGAGCGAGATCTCGACCCCCGGCATTTCCTGCTCGACGAGCTCCGCCAGACGGCGCTCGTGAATCGGATTTGTGAAGGAAAACAGCAGCGAGATGGCCACCGATTCAACGTTGTTCAGCTTCAGACGGCGAATCGCCCGGCGTGCCGCCTCCTCGTCCAGCTCTTTGTAGATCGAGCCGTCAGCCAGGATGCGTTCGGGCACGGTGAGCCGGCGCCGCCGGGGTACGATGAAGATCGGCGCCGGCAAGCGAACATCCCAGATGTCCTCTTTGAAGCCCCGGCGCAGTTCGAGCTCGTCGCGAAAGCCCTCGGTCGTGAGCAGGCCGGTCACCGCACCGTTCATCTGGATCAGGGTATTGTCCGCGATCGTCGTTCCGTGGATGATGGCCTCGACTTCCGACAGAAAGTCGGCCAGCGAACGGCCCTCGTGATCCGCCAGCTTTTTCAATCCCTCCATCACGGCCAGCGAATGGTCATGGGGCGTGCTGAGCGTCTTCTCCAGCACGACGTCGCCTTCCTTCAAGAGGGCGAAGTCGGTGAAGGTGCCACCGATGTCGATTCCGACCCGAACGGTCACGCCATCACCCCCGCTCGGCTGCGAGTCTCTTGCGGAGCTGCTGCGTTGCCGTCGTGTCCACTTCGACATTGCAGTCCTCCGCCGTCCCCGTCAGCACGACGCCGTAGCGCTCGCGAGCCGCCTCTACGCTCACGTATTCATCGAGCACATCCTCTCGCACGGCGATGGGGTCGCGGAGAAGCGGGCTTTCGAAGCCGGCACCGCCACCGTATTGGTACGCACACACGGCTCCGGCGGGAAGGTCGGCGCGCACCGAGTTTTCGATTTTGTACTCGTTCGGCGTTCCCACCTCGAAATGGTTGCTGTACGCGGAAGCGTCGTCCCCTCCGCGCAGCCCCCGCAAGGGGTGCTTCATCGAGACCATCCAGGCGACGGCCATGGTGGGCTCCAGGACCTTCTTCACATTGAGGGTTCCCGGTTGCCCCCGCCAGCGGCCCGGGCCGCCGCTATCGCAGGTCATCTCGCGGCCGAGGTTGATGACGGGGAAGCGACTCTCCGCATCCTCGGCCTGGGCGAGGAGCAGATTGCCGAGACCGCTGCACATCGATCCCCAACCGTCGATCCCTTGGGTGGCCGATGCGTCGGAGGCCCGCACATCCACGCCTTGATCCATCCACATCTGTCCGCCGGCATCGAAGCCGATGACGGAGTTGGGCATGCCGAGCTTGTAGACCTGCGGCGAAGAGCGCTCGGGTAGGATCTGCGAGAGGGCGATGCAGATCGCCTCGGCAATTTCGCAAGCCGGGTGGAAGGCACCGAGGGCAGCCGGTTTGTTGGGCGGCGGCTGTACGATCGTGCCCTCGGGAATGATCATGTCGACCGCGTCGAAGAGGCCTTCGTTCTTGACGATGGTGGGATCGACCATCGATACGAGCTGGGCCATCGCGTAGCCGCGGCTGTTCGAGAACGTATTCCAGACGTTCACCAGCTCGGGACGGTCATCGCTCCCGGTCATGTCCACGGTGAGCTGATCGCCTTCGACGCTGCACTTGACATGAACCCGCACGTCTTCGTTGCCGACCGTATCGTGGTCGATCCAGACGTCCGCCTCGTAGTCGCCGTCGGGCCACTTTTGCACTTCGCCTCGAAAGCGGCGCTCCGTCTCCGCGATGTTGAAATTCATCGCAGCGCGAACCGTGTCTGTACCCCATTTTGTCACCAGCTCATCGATTCGGTTCGCACCGAGCTCCGAGGCGCCGATCATCGCGGCGATGTCTCCGGCAAAGGACGGGAGGCGATTGTTGCGAATCAGGAGATCGAGCACGTCGGCTCTGCGCTTGCCGCGATGAACCAGCTTGAGTCGCGGAATCGGCAGGCCCTCGTGGAAGATGTCGACGGAATCCACGGAGAAACCGCCCGGATCCTTGCCTCCCGTATCACCCTGGTGCGCTTGCAGCGCCTGGATGGCGACGAGTTCGCCGGCCGAGTCGAAGCAGGGCACATACACCGTATAGTCGGGCAGATGCCCCCCGCCGTGGTCGGGATCGTTGCCGAGAAAAACGTCGCCGGGGCCCCAGTCGTCGGTTTCGTAGTGCTCGAGTCCCCAGCGCACGGCCAGGGGGGATATGAAGAGGAGCTGCGGGATTCCCACCGAAAGGCCCGCGAGTCGACCGTGGGAATCGATAATGCTGGCATCGCGCTCGTTGGATTGGTTGATGATCGCCGACGACGCAGCGCGGCCGAGATGGATGGCGGTCTCGAAACAGATGGTTTCGAAGGCTCCGCGGATGATCCCGGCGCTGACGGAATCAACCTCCGCGGAGGTTTCGAGGGGAGGGCGCTTTGCCGCGAGACGTCGATTCAGCTCGTAGCTCATCGGATCTTCTCCACGTGGATTCCTCGGCGGATCCAGGCGATTTCTGACGGAGCGTCAGATCGAACCGTTTTAGCAGAAAACCGGCCCTGCTGTCAGCAGCGGCGTGTGCGTTCGATACACTGGTCGTCCTCCATGCGTCTTCAACGGTTTTCCTGTCGCTACCTGCGCCTCGCCGTCTGTCTGGGCGTCTGCGCCGGTCTGGCCATCGCCTGCAAGGGGACCCAGCCCGAACCGACAGAGCGCAAGCGCACCGTGGTGCTGTCCACCGAGTTCCACGACGAGCGGGCCGGGACGGAGGCTTCGAAGGAGGTTCAGGAGCAGATTGGGCTCGTCAACTCCCCCGAGCTCGTAAAATATGTTCAGGGGATCGGAAAGCGCCTGGTTCGCTACGCACCGCGTCGTTCCTTCGACTACCACTTTTCGGTGGTGAACCAGTTCGAGCCCAATGCCTTCGCGTTGCCCGGCGGGTACGTCTATCTCACTCGCGGTCTGCTCGCCCTGATCAACTCAGAGGACGAGCTCGCCAATGTCCTGGGGCACGAGATCGCCCACTCCGCCAACCGACACGCCGCCGCCCAGCAGGAGTTCGCGCGCCGGCAAAATCCGTTTACTTTGCCCTGGGTTCGAATGAGCAATCTGGCGTCCTACGGCCGTGACCAGGAGCGGGCCGCCGACCAAGGAGGTCAGACGATGGCCGCCAAAGCGGGATATGACCCCGCGGGGATGGTCACGTTCCTGTCGCGGCTGGGAGGTGTCGAACGGTTGGTCTCGGGTATCTCGCGGGTGCCCAGCTTGGCTTCGACCCACCCGGGAACGATCGAGCGCGTCGCCGACTGCGCGGCGCGGGCCCGCGCAATCCCATGGCGGCGCGATCCATCCGTGGAGACCGGATTGGCGGCGTATCTGGCGCGCGTCGAGGGAATCGCCCTCGGCGTGAATCCCGCCGAGGGCGTGTTCGAGGGAGATCGGTTCCTGCACCCGGACCTGGATTTTCACATCCAGTTCCCCCACGGCTGGCGCCCGCAGAACTCCCACGTCGCGGTGGGGGCGATTTCGCCGCGGGGTGACGCAGTGATCTTTCTCAAGGGCCACGGAGTCGCGCGGGACGCGAAGCTGGCCGCTGAGGAGTTCGTGCAGGCTCACGAAAAGGAGTACGGCCTCCGGGTGACCCGGGCCCAGCACGTGCAGCTGCGCGCGGCGAACGCGTATCGGGTCGGGGTCGAGGCGGTCCTTGGCGGACAAAGCCTGGCGGCGGAGATGACCTTCATTCCCTACAAAGGTTCGATGTACCGAGTGACCGGGGTCGCGCCGGCCCGGGTCGCGGACCAGTTCCTGGGACGCGCTCGCAACACCGTGCGAAGCTTCCGCCCGCTGACCCCGGACGAGAGGAATTCCATTCGGCAATTGAGCCTGCGCGTGGTCAAGGCACTGCCCGATGAAGACCTCGTCGCGTTGGGTCTGCGCACGGGCAACGGTTGGGGTCCCCAACGCACGGCGGTGCTGAACGGAATTTCCTCGAATACGCGGTTTCAGGGCGGCGAGTTGCTGAAGATCGCCCATTCGGAACCGTACCGACCCAGTGGCGATCCGGCCTTTCAGCTGTCGGAAGAGATCGCACAGATCCGCCAGCCCTGATCCGAAAATGAAAAGCACCTGCGAGGCGAGCCGCAGGCGCGCCGTGCGGGTCCAAGGCCGAAGGCCGCGGAAGTAGATCGGACGGGCCCGCCGATAACCCGCTTAGACTAGAACTGGAATCTTGCCTCCAGCCAGATGCGATGTCGATCGGCGCGCCCGCTTCTGCCGCCGTCGTAGTAGGCGAATTTCGCGAGCAAGGTGAACCATCGGTCGAATTCCTTGCTCAGAACACCGTCGATCTCGTCACCGTAGTCCAGGTTTCCGTCGTTCGATTGGAAGTGATGATATACGAGGCGCCCCTTCAACCCGCAGGGGAGCGTCGGTGTGATGGCGACATAGAGATCCTCGAGCCCGATCACACCGCCGTTGTCGACGAAGACATCGGCCCAGCCATTGAATTTGTGTGCCGTGGCGAGTGGCGTGCGGAACTGGGTGAGGCCGCCATCGCTTCCGAGCACTTCGTAGCCGAGGGTGAGCGCAACCCATGGCTCATAACCGAGAACGCCTTCGATGTTGTAGTAGTTGGCGTCGTAGTGGATGGGATTTCTGCGTGCCTGCTGTTGGTGGGCGTAGGAGCCCGTGTAGCCGACGTAGAGATCCTCACCCAGGTCGGTCTTGCCGGTGGCCCGGAAGCCGTAGGTGTCGGACGAATTGGCCGGAGAGTTCGAAAAGTCGAGCCAGTATCCGAAGACCGTTATCGCAAGCGGTCGGAAGCCCGAGTACGTCGCATTCAGGAAATGGGAGTCAGAGTCGAAGTCGAGGGTGGGGGCGCCGCTGGCGCCCTGGTCCCCGAAGATGCGGTGGACCTGGAACAGGTAGCCGTAGGTTGTCGCGAGGCCCTCGAGACCGAGGGAGCTTCGAATGAGGCCCGCATCATAGGTCTGCTGATTCTGGCGCCACCCCACATTTCCGATGAAGCGTGAGTCGTCGAGAACGATCTTCGTGCGTCCGCCGAGCAGGGAGGTCCGGCTCCTCGCGAAGGCACCGTCTCCGAGTCCATCCGAGGACCACTTCAGAAACGCTTGATCGATCTCGGTGTGTTCCGGATCGGGGATCGGCGTGCGGCCGCCGCTATTCGGCGCGATCCCATCGAAATAGTTTTCGTTCTTCAACGCGACGATGTTCTCGAAGCCGGCGTAGGCCATGAAGCCGTAGTAGGGCTTCGTTCCGTAGGCGAGGCGCGTACGCAGGGTGACGGCATTCGATCGCCTGAACCCGTCGATTTTCGCGTTCTCCCAGCGGAAACGCATATCGAGGTCCAGCTTGCCCCCGATCAGTGCGCGGATGATGTCGGGAGCCTCGGTCGCCTCGTGTGCGGGGTGCCGGGCCGCTCCGAGGGAGGGATCTCCGGACGCGACGAATCCGAGCAGCGCCAGGATCTCAACCAGCGAACGAAGGCGGCGGTGCGTCACCCTACGATCCTAGAAGAGCTGTCTCCAGTAGACGAGTTCGGCGGGATCCTCGTCGCGCTCCGGCGGGTCGATCGTGACCACTCGTCCGCTAGAGGTCTTGAGGGTGACCCGATCACTGCCGTCGGGCGCGATGCTGACGCGCGGAACGGAGGGCAGTCCTCTGCCGAGCGACATCCTCCTTGCGCCGGAATGCGGTGCGGTGGATTCCGCGAAGAAGCCCTGGCCGTTCGCGACGATCTACTTCCGCGGCCATCGGCCTTGGACCTGCACGGCGACCCTGCGGCTCGCCTTGGAGGGCGGGTTAGCGGCGGGTAGAGCCCGGCGTTGAGCGGATGACTTCGTCGACGAGGCCCCAATCGAGTGCCGTGGCGGCGTCGATGGCGTGACCCGACAGGGCCAGATATGCGGTTCGCTGGCGCCCGATCCGGCGGGGAAGGCTCGCGGTTCCACCGGCGCCGGGGACGAGCCCCATGGCTACCTCCGGCAGTCGAAAGCTGGCCGTCTCTTCCGCGGTGACGTGCTTGGCGAAGGCGGCCAGTTCGACGCCGGCGCCCACACAGGCGCCGTGCACATTCGCGATCAGACGGCTGCTGCACGCGGCCAGACTGCGTGCGGGGCTCCGGGTAGAGCGGACGGCGTGGGCGGTGGCGGGGTCGGGAAAGCTACCGAACTCGTCGAGGTCGCCACCACTACAGAAGGCGGAGCCTTCACCGGTCAACACGATCTCGTCGATCGAAGGGTCGTGAATGGCAACCCGCAATCCCTCGACCAGCCCATCGCGCATCGCGACCGAGAACGCGTTGCGTTTTTCCGGGCGATTCAAGCTCAGCTGAAGCCGGCGACCGGTGCGTCGCACCAGCACCGCCGGTTCGGGATTGGGCTCTCGGGAACGGCGCGGCGGTCGGGCCTCGAGCCAACGCGCGAACTCCGGTCCGGCTTGGAGCGTCGAGTACACCAGGGATTCGGCGATCAGCCCCTCGTGGATATCGAGGTGCTCGTTGTGTCGCAGCAGCTGTACCGCGGCCAGGGCGGCCAGGGGCGTACGCCGCACCGCCGACAGGAGTTCTTCGAGTTCGGCCTCGGTCGCGACCATGATGTCGAAGCGATCGCGGAGCCGCTGACCCACCGCGGATACCGGTCCGGCGCTCAGAGCAATCGAGGGGCAGGCCAGCTGGGGGAGGGCGGCGCAGGCCGCCGCGACGGAGTCTCCGTCCGGAAGCTCATCATCGGAGAAAGCAACGGCGAGGACCGGGTCGCCGACCACCGCCGAGAAGGTTTCGTTGGCGAAGGGGGATGCCAGTCGCTTGACGGCTTCCGCCAGGGGTAGGATCCCCGCGCCGACGCCGGCGGCTATGACGAGTCTCCCCGAAATTGTGCTCGTACCTCGCGCCGCAATAGCTTTCCCGTTTCGCTGTAGGGGAGCTCCACCGAGAACTCGATCCGCTCGGGCGTGCGGGAAGAACGGAGACGGCTCTTGACCCAGGTTCGCAGCTCCTCCGGGCTCGCCGGGCGGTTCTTTCGAAGAACGACCGACGCCGCGACGGCTTCGCCCCAGTGCTCGTCGGGGATGCCGATGACGGCACAATCCGCCACGGCCTCGTGCTCGAGCAACACGTCCTCGATCTCGCCCGGAGAAATATTCTCTCCGCCGCGAACGATCACGTCGTCGATGCGACCCTCCACGAAGAGGTAGCCGTTGGCATCCATCGAGCCGCCGTCGCGTGTGGAGAACCAGCCGTCGGGTCCCAGGGTCACGCCTCGACCCAGATATTCGCCGGACACCTGGTCGCCGCGCACGTGGATTTCGCCGCGACCGCCGGGATCCAGGGGCCGTCCCGTTTCGTCGTGGATCTCGACTTCGACACCGGGCAGGGGCCGACCCACCGATGCCAGCCGGCGTTTCACCGTTTCATCATCGCTGGCCAGGGCCGCCCGGTGTTCTTCCGGCCCCAGGACCGAGATGGTCGAACTGGTTTCGGTGAGGCCGTAAGCGTTGGTGAAGGAGGTCGCGGGTAGGAGTTTCAGAGCTCTTTCGATGATCGGGAGCGGCATCTTTCCGCCGCCGTAGGCCAGCGCGCGCAGACACGGCAGGTCGACGGAGTCCGACTTCTCCAGGAACTCGACGATTCGAGCCAGCATGGTCGGCACCACGAACGCATGGGTCACGCGCTCGCGGCGGGCGAGATCGATCCAGGCTTCCGCGCTGAAGTTCGGGAGTTGCACGATGCGGCGCCCCGCATAAACGGAGCTCAGGACCGCCGCCACCCCCGCCACGTGGTAGGGGGGTACGCTCACCAGTGTCGAATCGTCTTCGTCTGCGGCGCCGAATTCGACGGAACCCAGGATGTAGGAGACCAGGTGTTTGTGCCGCAGCACGGCGGCCTTGGGAGCGCCGGTGGTTCCACTGGTGAAGAGCAGGAGCGCGATGCCGTCGGGGTCCATGGGCCAGGCCGGCGCCGGCGTGGTTTCGGAGGCTGCGTTGTCGAGAAAGGCACTGCGCGACACGACGGTCGTCGCCGGAAGCTTCGCAAGGGTCGCCACCCGCTCGCTGTCGGTGACCAGGTACGCGGGGGAGATGCGTCCCACCAGGCTCTCGATCTCGTCTTCGGTAAGCCGGTAATTGAGGGGAACGAAGGGGACCCCGGCCCAGGCACTGGCGAACAGGCCCACGGGCAGCGCCGGGCTGCTGACATCGATCAGCGCCAGCTGCTCCGTCCCGGCCGCTGAGACTTCTGCGGCGGCGCACCCCGCGGCGGCGAAGAGTTCCGCGTAGGTCCACTGATCGTCGCCGTTGGTAAGGGCGACACGGTCGCCGAAGGCCGACGACGCCATCTCGAGCAGCATCATCAGATTCACGCTCAGTCCGATGAAGGCAGTGGCTTCGCGCCTTTCACCGTGAGCGGTGTTTCCGCGAGGGTGAGGGAGCCCTCGCCGGGCTTGGTGCACAGGAGTTCCAGATCGCCGGCTTCGTTGACGTAGCGTTTGCCCATGGCCGTGCCGTCCTTGGCATCCGGGTCGCAGGAAGCTCCCGCCGGCGGGCTCGCCGCGAGGTCGATCATCGGTGCACCGCCGCAGCGGAGTTCGACTCCTGCGCCGGGCGCCGCGATCACCATCACCTCGGTGTCGCAGACGGCGCTCCGAAGCCGGGTGCCGGGTTTGAGCGGGTCCATGGCGGCTCCTATCTCTCGTTTCCGGGCGGAATCATAACCCGGATCGTGGCCGGCCGTAGGCGACTTCGGCGCGATGGGGGCGAAGCGGAGCGATAGACACCCGCAGGCGCGTATGGCATCGTGATCCGTGTCGCCGGCGGGTCACCCGTGCAGGCGTGTACGGCATCGTGATCGCTGCCGCGGTCAGCCACTGCGAGGAGCCCCCATGCCCCTGAGCCCCGATCAGAGGATCATCTCGGCCGACGATCACATGGATCTGCACGTGCTTCCGCCCGAGCTCTTCGAGCAGCGGCTGCCCCGGCCGCTTCGAGACCGGGGACCCCGAGTCGTGCCCACCGACGACGGACCCTTCTGGCAGGTCGAGGGGCGGCTTCTCACCCCCAGCGGCCGCAAAGGCAAGGGTCTGCTGAACGCCGATCAGCACGGCTTTCGACCGGGTCAACCGAAGGCGCGCCTGGAAGACCTGGATCAAGACGGTGTCTATGCCCATGTCATCTACAGCCCGATGACCACCCAGCTCCGACTTCAGGACCCGAAACTGCGCGCCGCCTGCATGATGGCCTACAACGACTGGGCGGCCGAGTTCGGCCAGGCCGACCCGAAACGACTGGTGCCGCTGGCCAGCATCCCGGCGAGTGATCCCCAGGAGGCGGCGGCCGAGCTGCTGCGGGTTGCGAAGCTGGGGCTCCGCGGAGCGATCGTCAGCCAGTTCGAAGGTTCCGAGCCGCTCTTCGAAGATCTGTGGCACCCCTTCTGGGATGCCGCGAACGAGGTGGGGCTGCCGATCAGCGTCCACCTGGACCGGGGCACGCACAGCCTCAAGATGCAGCTGGGAACCTGGCGAGCGCCCGCGTTCGTGGCGGTGATCCCCATGCAGCTCGACGAGATCCTCTCCGGAATGATGTTCTCGGGCATTCTCGAGCGGCGACCCGGCGTTCGCTTCGTGATGGGAGAGGCCGGCCTCGGTTGGATCCCCTACGCGATCGAGCGTTTCGAGCACGAGTTCGACAATTACGCGGACGCCATCGGTGACCACAAGCTGGAGATGCGTCCATCGGAGATCTTCGCGCGGCAGGTCTTCGTCACCTACGAGAACGAGAAGCTCGGCGTCGAACTGATTCCCAGAATCGGCGTCGACAACGTCATGTGGGCATCCGATTACCCCCACGGCGACAGCACCTGGCCCCACTCTCGCAAGGCCCTCACCGAGTCCGACCTGGCCCAGCATGGGGACGAGGTGTTGCGAAAGGTCGCGTGCGAGAACTGCGCCGCGCTGTACGGCATCGACTAGCCGGGATCCAGGTCCCCAGATCCATGTTCGGCTACGCCGCGGAAATTCTCGGTATTCCGGTTCGGCCCGAGGCCGCCGGCTCCGACGGCGAACGCGCCAGCCACCCCGCGATCGAGTGGGCGCGCTCGGGGGCCATGGCACTGAGCGGATGCTCCGATGGGCCGCCGCGGCTGGTCCGAGGGCCGCTGGCCAACTGCGCCCGTGGCTGTGTCGAGGCCTTGGCCCATCTGGCTGGGGACCGCTGGGCGCCCGGGCTCGATGGGCCCGCGTTGCTCGGGGAGCGGGCGGCGATTCTCGGACTGTCTCGCCGGGGCCGCATCTCTCCCGGTGGAAGCTGCCGCTTGCTGCCCACCCGCGACGGTTGGATCGCCGTCAATCTGGCGCGCCCCGACGATCGCGATCTGTTGCCGGCGTGGCTCGGTGGCGACACCGCCGACGATCCGTGGGATTTCATCGCAGATCGGGTCCGCTCCCGCGCCGCCGACGAGGTGGTCGCCCGGGCTCGGCTCCTCGGTCTTCCGGTGGCGGTCGCCGTCTCTGGACCCTCGCCGGCGCCCGTCTGGCGCCGAGTTTGTTCCCGGGGACCGCGGCTCGTCCGACGACCCGGCGACTTTCCCCGCGTCGTCGACCTTTCGGTTCTGTGGGCCGGTCCGCTGTGCGCGCACCTTCTCGGGCGAGCGGGTGCCCGGGTGGTCAAGATCGAAAGCAGCGCCCGCCCCGACGGCGCGCGCAGCGGCCCGGCGCGCTTCTTCGATCTCTTGAATTTTGGTAAGCAGAGTGTGGCGTTGGATCTGGCGTCCGAAACCGGTCGCCGATGGCTGCGCCGCCTGCTCGAGTCGGCCGATATCGTTGTGGACAGCGCGCGTCCCCGGGCGCTGGCCCAACTCGGCATCGATGTTCGGCGGCTGCTGGCGACCCGACCGGGTCTCACCTGGGTGAGCATCACCGGCTACGGACGGGCTGCGCCCGGTGGAGACTGGGTCGCCTTTGGCGACGACGCGGCGGTTGCCGCCGGTTTGTCCCGGGCGGTCGCGGCGGATGCCGACCCCCCGGTGTTTTGCGGCGACGCCATTGCGGATCCGCTCACGGGTCTGCACGCGGCGGCGGCCGCGCTGCAGTCCTGGCGCGCCGGGGGCGGGGAGCTTCTCGACCTCTCCCTATGCGAGGTCGCCGCTCACGCGCTGTCGTATGGGGCAGAGACGGGGCCGGAGTCCGAGCCGGCCCGGGTGCGGCGCGTCGACCCGGCGGGAGTGCCGGAAGCACCGCGAACAACGCAAGCACCGCGAACAACACAAGCGCCGCGAGCCCTGCGAGCGCCGCGATCAACGATCTGGGAAGTGGTTGCCGGCGACGAGTGCGCGCGCGTGTCACCTCCCCGGGCACGATCGGTCGAGGGTTCGGCGGCTCCGTTGGGCGCCGACACCGATGAGGTTCTGGCGGAGTTGGGACCGCGATGCTGATCCGGTCTGCAGAGCTGGCGGGACGCGACGGCGTCGACGTGCGGATTGGCGACGGTCGCATCTCCGAAATTGGCCGCGGTCTTTCGGCCCTGCGAGGCGAGCGGGTTTTGGACGCCGCGGGGGGCGCGCTGTTGCCGGGTCTGCACGACCACCACGTCCACCTCTTCGCGATGGCGGCGGCTCAATCGTCGGTGGTATGCGGGCCGCCCGCGGTTCGCGACGCGGAGGGCCTGGCCGCAGCCCTGGCCTCGGCCAGGGCGGAGCCCCCGATCGGCGGGGCGCCGCACGCCGGCTGGATCCGCGGCGTGGGCTACTGCGAGTCGGTGGCGGGGGCGCTCGACCGCGTGGCTCTCGATCGAATCACACCGGACACTCCGCTGCGAATCCAACATCGAAGCGGGGCGATGTGGATCCTGAACTCCGCCGGCGTCGCCCGGCTGGGTCTGGACCGGGGTGTCGACGCCCGAGGCGTCGAGCGTGACGACGCGGGTCGCGCGACCGGACGCCTGCTTCGCCTCGACACGTGGCTTCGTGAGCAGATCGAGTCCGGCGACACGACACGGCCGTGCTTCGCCCGGGTCGGTCGGCAACTCGCGCGTTTTGGCGTGACGGGCGTCACCGACGCGACCCCGGCGAACGGCCGATCCGAGCTGGCGGCGTTCGTCGACGCGATCGAGAAGGGCGAGCTGCGGCAACAGCTTCTGGTGATGGGAAAGTCGTCGTTGCCGGTATCGTCGCATCCCGAGGTCGAACGCGGCGCCGTCAAGATCTGGCTCGCCGAGTCGGACCTGCCGCCCTTCGAAGCCCTGGTCGAAACCATCGAAGTCGCCCACCGCCAGCGTCGGCCCGTGGCGGTTCATTGCGTCACCCGCGCCGAGCTGGTGCTGGCGTCGGCCGCCGTGGCCTCCGCCGGCAGCCTCGCGGGAGATCGAATCGAGCACGCGGCGGTGGTGCCTCCGGATGCGATGGCCCTGCTCTCCGATGTGGGAGTCACCGTTGTCACTCAACCCAATTTCATTTTCGAGCGCGGCGATCGCTATGCGGTGGAAGTCGACCCTCGAGATCGGCCGTGGCTCTACCGCGGCCGGGGGTTCCTCGACGCGGCCGTCCCATTGGGAGGCGGAACCGATGCCCCCTTTGGCAATTCCGACCCGTGGCTCGCCATGCGGGCGGCCGTCGATCGCCGCAGCGCGGCGGGTCTCGAGCTGGCTGGCGATGAAGCGCTCACCCCCGAGCGGGCCCTCGGGCTGTTTACGTCACCCGCGAAGGCGCCGGGTGCGCCGCCTCGACAGATCGCCGTCGCTGCATCCGCCGATCTGTGCCTGCTCGACCGACCCTGGTCGGCAGCTCGGCGATCGCTTACCAGCGATCAGGTCGCGGCGACCCTGTGTCGGGGGCGTCTGACCTGGCTGCGCAAAGGATCATGAATCGTGCGGGCTAGGGGACGCGAATTCCGGTGGTAATTTGGCGTCTGCCCTGGGCTCGAGGGCTCCGAGGGATTCCGACCGGGTGGCTGCTGGTCCTGCTCGTCGCGGCGGTCTACTTGCCCTCTCTGGGCAACGACTTCGTCTACGACGATCGGGGCGTGATCGTCTCCGAGCCGAGACCCCGAAACCTATCGGACATCGCGCGGGTGTTCCGCGAGCCGCATGTGAAGGGTCTGCCGTACTACCGGCCTGTCATGCGGGCTTCGTATCTGAGCCAGAAGGCGCTGCACGGGGACATTCCCGCGGCTTTCCGGGCCGTCAACATCGCGGTGATGGGCGCGGTGGCTTGGCTCGCCTACCTGTTGCTTCGCAGTCGGGGGTTCGACGTGCGCCGAACTCCCGCCGCATGGGCCGCCGGTTTTTTTGCACTTCATCCGGTCGCTTCCTCGTGTGTCTATCCGATCCTGGGCAGAGATACGGCACTGGCCAGCGCCCTGATTCTCGCGGCGACCCTCGCGTGGCTGCGCGGTCGCCGCGCCGTCGCTTGCACCGCCTTCGCGGTGGCGATCTTTGCGAAAGAACAGTCCGTGATCGTTCCGCTGCTGTTCGTATGGGCGGATCTTTGCCGCGTGGGTTCGGATCCGCCCGAGGCGGGCTCGATGGCCCGACCCGGGTTCTGGGCGAGGCGTCATGCGGGAAGCGTCGCCATCTTGTTGATCTATCTCGGAGTGCGGTACGCCCTGGCCGGGCACACCGAAACTCGCCTCGCCCTGGTCGGCGATCCCATCTTGCCAGTTCTCTCCTACCTCTACCTGCTTCAGGTTTCGATCGTGCCGTTCGTGCAACTCGTGTACGAACCCCGTTTGCTGATCTGGATTTCGCCGTGGCGGCTGACTGTGGTGGCGTTGGTTCTGGTCGCGCTGGCGGGGGCGTGCCGGCGCGTGGGTGCCCCCCCCGTCCGCGCCGTCGGATTCTGGCTGGGCTGGATGCTCGCCACCCAACTCCCGACGGCGAACTGGCTCGTGCAGGAAACACCCTTCGCGGAGCGTTACGCGTTCCTAGGAACCCTGGGCCTGCCGGCGATCGCCGCCGGCCTCGTGTCGTCGCGCTGGCACGACCCGCGCTTGCGGAGGCTTGCCGTAGTCGTCGGCCTCTGCGCGATTCTAGCCGCCGCGGGGGTGAGCCTGGGTCGGGCGCAGTACTTCCGCGACGACCAGACCTTTGCCCGCCAGTGGCTGCGCTTCGACCCGGATTCGCCCGACGCCCATCACGCACTGGGAATGGCTCTGGCCGAGGAGGGCCGCTTCGGGCAGGCCCTCGCGCAATACGATGCGGCGCAGCGCGGCAGTCCCGACTCGGCCAACATTGCGGTGACCCGTGGAGCTGTGTTGCTGGTTCTGAAGCGTCCGGAACAAGCCCGCGCCGCGTTCCTGGCGGCCCTCGCGGCGGAGCCCGATCACGCGGGGGCGCATTTCAACCTCGGGGTTCTGAACGCCCAGGCGGGGCAGTTGGAGCCCGCCGAGCTTCACTATCGGGGCGCGATCCGTTCGAGCCAGCAGCATTTCGGGGCGCACCACGGGCTCGGCAAGGTGCTGCTGGCTCGGGGCGATCTCGTCGCTGCCGAGGCCGCGTTCGGCGAGGCCAGGCGCTTGCGACCCGATTCCGCGGAAGTGGTGCGCAACCTGGGCCTGATCCAGGTTCGGCGCGGCGATCTGCCCGGCGCGCGCGCCCTGTTCCTGGAGGCCCTGCGTCTCGACCCGGACGATCTCGCTTCGCGCCGCCAGTTCGACAAGATCGAGTGAGGTGTCTCTATACTGCCCGAGCGTTGGAGGTGCCCATGGCGGACGCAGTCGAAGCAGTACTCGAGGTGATGGCCACGGCTCGAACCATCCATCGCTATCTCCCAGACCCGATCCCGGACCGGGATCTCGGTCGCATTCTGTACGCGGCGACACGGGCCCCATCGGGATCGAACAGCCAGCCGTTTCGTTTCGTGACGCTGCGCGACGGGGAGCGCGCGAAACCGGCCAAGGCCCTGCTCGCCGAGAGTTTTCGGAACAACTGGGCCCGAAAATCCTCCGACGAGGGCTGGGAGCGGGGGTCCGGCGCGGAGCCCAACTCCCCGAAGGCCCGCTCGGCGCGCGCGATGCAACAATTCGTCGACGGGTTCGAGTCCATTCCGGTGGTGATCCTGGCCTGCCTCCTGCGCTTTCATCCGCCCAACCCCTACGAAGGTGCCTCGATCTATCCCGCCTGTCAGAACCTGCTGTTGGCGGCCCGGGCCCTGGGCTACGGCGCCTGCTTCAGTGTCTGGCATCTCTCGGTGGAGGATCGGCTGAAGGCACTGCTCGACATCCCGGAGCAGGCGGGGATCTCGCTGACGATTACCCTGGGGCGTCCGGCGGGTCGCCACGGGCCGCTGCGGCGACGCCCGATCGGAGATCTGGTGTACGACGATGCCTGGGAGCAGTCGGCCGGCTGGGTTCAGGATCCGCCCGGAAGTCGCTTTTCTCGAAGTGGTCCGCCCGGGGCCCGGCGTTTTACTGGAGGTAGTTTCCCCCGCTGATGCGCGTGGCCTTGGGGTCCACCCGAACGTGCACCAGCGCCACCCGGTCCGCGGCGAGGGCCCGGTCCAGGGCCGGACGGATCTCCTCGGGTCGGTCCACCCGCTCGGCGTGGCCGTCGACCATCTCGACCATCTTCTCGTAGGACGCGGGCAGCAAGCTCGCGATCCGCGGTGAGTCCGGCGGCAGCATGTGGTCCTGAATCAGATGGCCCGCGATGCCCTCGTTGTTGGCGACGACAAAGACCACGTTCGCGCCGACCCGAGCGCAGGTTTCGACTTCCATCGCGGCGGCGCCGAAAGCGTAGTCGCCGAGCACCGCCAGCGAGGGTCGTTCGGGATGGGCGAGCTTGGCCCCGATCGCGTAGGGAACGCCCGTGCCCATACACCCGGTTGTTCCCGCATTGAGTCGGGAGCGCGCCCGATAGCTGGGAAGCAGAACGCGGCAGATACCCATGATGGTTTCGCCGTCGACGGAGAATGTGGTGTCCCGGCCCGCCGCCTCGCGCACTTCGTGCACCAGCCGATAGGGGTTGATCGGCACCGAATCGAGTTGGCTCGCCTTGGCGATCTCCACTTCGTTGCGCTCGCGTTGCGCGCGCAGGTCGGCGAGCCAGGTCGACCGAGCCGTGGCGAGCTTACGCCCCTCGAGGGCGTCGCACAGCGTTTCCACAGCGACGGCGGCATCGGCCACGATTCCCAGCTCGACGTCGGCAGCACTCGTCATCTCCTCGGCCTCGATATCGATCTGCGCGATGCGCACGTCTTCCCGATAGCGGGGAGCGCGTCCGAAGCCGAAGATCCAGTTGAAGCGACCACCCACCATCAGGATCGCGTCGGCACCGGCCAGCGCGGCGGAGCGGGCGGCATTCACGAAGTGGGGATTGTCGTCGGCGACAACTCCGCGACCCATCGGGGACGTCAGGTAGGGAATGCCGCGATCGACCAGTCGCGTCAGGGAGGCCCCCGCGTCGGCCCAGGCAGCGCCCTTGCCGATCAGAAGGAGAGGGCGCTCGGCTTCCGCCAGCAGATCGGCGAGCCGGTCGATGGCCTGCGGATCCGGATGAGGCCGCGCGACCTCGGGCATTCGTCGCACCGGGACGACTTCCTCGGCGACCCGTTGGCCCACCAGGTGGCCGGGGAAGTCCAGGTACACGGCGCCGGGGCGGCCGCTCACCGCTTTTCCCAGCGCCAGATGCACGAGCTCTCCGATGCGCTGCGTACTGTCGACCTGGGCGGTCCATTTGCAGCCCGGCGCGGCAAAGGCCATCTGGTCTGCTTCCTGGAATCCGCCGATGCCGCGCATGGCGCCGTAGGTGCTGCCGCCCAGCACGACCAGCGGCATCGCGCTGGCGGTGGCGACGTACATCGGCGTGACGGTGTTGGTCATGCCGGGACCGGAACCCGCCACGACGACCCCGGGCTTGCGCTTCTGGTAGCCCCAGGCCGACGCCATGAACGCCGCGTTCTCCTCGTGGCGGCAGCCCACGACCCGAAGACCCTCCGCCTGGGCCCCCGCAAAGATCTCGATCATCGGCCCCGCGACCACGCCGAAGATCGTGTCCACTCCCGCCGCTTTCAGCTGTCGCGCTGCGATGCGTCCGCCGTCGATCTCGGCCATGGGGGCTCTCCTCGTGTGATTGCGATGATGATGCGCGACGGGCGTCGTGGCGACAACCGAAATCCGGGTTCCGGGTCTCTCAGCCGTTCGTTCGGGAGAATGGGATCCACAGCTGCTTCCAGTACCCGTCGGGTACCGGGCTGCCGGCGATTCCGTAGACCTGGGGCCACTGATCCTTCGGAAGATGGTGGGTCCCGAAGAGCCAGTCGATCAGCGGAAGGTGGACGGCGAAATTCTTGTCCAGAGCCTCCCTCTGGGCGGTGTGATGCCAATGGTGGAACTGCGGCGTCACCAGTAGATGGCGGATCCCACCGAATCGAAAACCGACGTTCGCATGGATGAAGACGGCCTGAATCGACGCGAAGATCAGGTAGGGAACGAGGGCCTCCGTCGAAAACCCCATGACGTAGAGCGGGACGAAGGCGACGGCGCGGGTCGCGACGATGTCGACCAGATGCAGGCGGGAACCGGCCAGCCAGTCCATGGTTTCACTCGAGTGGTGGATCCGATGGAAACGCCACAGCAAGGGAATCGAGTGAAACAGGCGGTGCGAGAAATACGCGAAGAGGTCGGCCAGCACCAGCGCTTCGATGAACTGTAAGGGAACGGGTTGCGACGCCACGATTCCCTGGAACTCGGCATCGACGGCCCATCGAAAGAAGAGGGCCGCAGGAATCATGGTGAGCAGGACAGACACCTGGACCAGGATATGACTGGCCAGGAAGTGCGCGATGTCCGTCTGCCACCCCTTTCGGAACACGCGTTGCTCCGTGAGGCGCCCGAAGGCGCGCTCCATCGGCACGAACACCAATGCCAGGAAGAACAGATTCAGAATGAACCAATCCAATCCGATGTAGGACGCCGTCGCGACCGGTGCCGAGACCGGCACTTTCGAGCCGCCCAGGAGGGTCGCGCCCAGCGACAGGGCGATGCCCGTCAAGCCCAGGACTCGGCGTCGGGTGAGGACGATGCTGAGAACGCCGAAGGCGAAGGCCGTTACGAGCACGAACTGAATCAGGCGGCGCACCCACTCCATCGGATAGATCGCACGCATGTCGGGGGTGGTGAGCAGGCTGGGAAACAGCAGGCAGATCACCGCCCCGAATCCGAGAGTCCCCAGAGTGGCCGAGAGAACTCCACTGATCATCCCCTCGCCCAGGCGAAATTCCGGGCTGCTGGGTTTCATGCTCACCTCCGCCACCGCGCCAGGCCTCGAATCCCGCGTTCGATGCGCGGAAAGAATTCGATCCGGTCGAGGAGGGGATTCAACCATCCTGTCGTCATGCAATAACTCTGACTGAAGCCGCCGCGGTGGTGCACGGCGTGCCGGGCCGGCGTGAGAATCAGGCCCTGCCTTTGGAGCCAGCGAACGCCCGGCGGCACCTTCCCGGCATGGGCCCACAGATGGAACTGATTGGTCAGCAGCGCACTGGAGGCGAAGACGAAGATCCACACGTGCACCAGGAGCGATCCTGGGTTTCGGGGGTCGGGTAGGTCGGCCCAGCGGGCAACCGCCAGAAACGCGATGACCGGGATACAGCTGTTGCCGTGCAGCTCCAACAGGCCATGGCGGACGATCCCCTGTGGATCGACATGGTGGTCGCGGAACGGTTGGATCAGCAATCGGCCCAGCAACGGGGTGTCTTTTCGGAAGAAGCGATCGCAAAACCAGTGGAGGGCTCCGGAAGTGAAATCGGCGCTCAGCACTCCGACTGCCAGTCCCAGCGCCACCGGAACCAGCGCCACCGGAATCGGCCACCCGGCCGGCGCTCGCGCGATCGCCACCAGGACCCGCTCTCCCAGGGACGCGAGCATCACCCCGGCGATCGCGATCAGGATGAACTCGAGTCCCCCCTGCCAAGGCGATCGCTGGGAGGGCGAGCTGTGCACCGCCGGAACGGGTACCCCCTTCGCATCCTGGCCGCAACAAAGGTCGATGCCGAGCGGGCCGCGCGGATTCGGTCGGCGAAGTGTCTCGCCGGACTCGACTTGTTAGCATCGCGACTTGCGGAGCCTGGCCTTCCGCGGGGGGGACGATGGATACGATTCAGACGGGCCCGATTCAGGAGGGCGACCCGAAGGGGGCGACGCGGGGACGCCAGAGGGTGCCGCCCCATTCCCCGCTGACCGACTACTACGAGACCGATTCGAACCGGCACCGCTACGTCATGGATCTCTTCGACAAGACGGCGCAGCACTACGACACCATCGAGAAGCTCTTCTTCAACGGGGGCCTCCTGTATCGCCGTCTGTCCCTGCGCCGGGCGGGGCTGCGCCGCGGGATGAAGGTTCTCGACGTGGCGATCGGCACAGCGGCCGTGGCCCGTGGGGCGGCGAAGTTGGTCGGGCCGGAGGGATCCGTGATCGGCGTCGACCCGAACCGCGGAATGCTTGGACAGGCGCAAAAGGTCTTTCGCGGACCCGTGGTCCGAGGCGTGGCCGAGGGTCTTCCGTTTGCGGACGACCACTTCGATTTCGTGACGATGGGCATCGCCCTGCGGCACGTGTCCGACCTGGCCGTCGCCTTTGGCGAGTACCTCCGGGTACTCAAACCGGGAGGCAGGTTGTGGATCCTGGAAGGGCACCTTCCGACTTCCCCACTGGGCCACCGGCTGACGCGATTCGCGTGGAATCGTGTGATTCCGGGGATGACACTGCTCTTCACCCGGAGTCGCGATGCGAAGGTTCTGATGGATTACTACTGGGATACCGTGGAGAAGAGCGCCTCGCCGGATACGATTCTCCACGCCCTGCGGGACGTCGGCGTGGAAGAATCGCGCTACCGGGTGGTCGTGCCCGGCGCGTTCTGCGAGTACACCGGAAAGAAGTCGGAGAAGCCGACGGGCTCGTGAAGCGGCGCTTCAGGTGCCGGATTCGATCCGCAGGGCGATGCGCTCTGCGTGCTCGTCGCCGGTTCCGAAGGTCGATTCGAGCACCCAGGTTCGCTTGAGGAAGTAGTGGGCGGGTACCTCCCAGGTGTAGCCCATGCCGCCGTGGATCTGGATGCACGCGCGAGCGTTCTTCATCGCGGCCTCGCCGGCGGTGATCTTGCCGCTTCCGACGGCGCGCTCCAGGTCACCCACCTCCGGATGATCGAGGGTGGCCCCCGCTGCATAGGCGCCCGCGCGCGCCACCTCCTGTCGAACGAACATGTCGGCACACAGGTGTTTGATCGCCTGAAATGAGCCGATGACCTGTCCGAATTGCTCGCGCTTCTTCGCGTAGTCGAGTGCCCGCTCGAGGGCTGCCTCGGCGATTCCGAGCAGCTGGCCCGATACGAGGGCGGCTCCCTCCAGCCACAGCCGCCGAGCCACGTCGGATTCCGCGAGGCGCTCGCCCCGAGGTAGGGAAGTGACGTGGTGCATCGGGGTGAGGGGGTCCAGGGGTGTGGCGATGGGCTGGGCGTCGAGTGTTTTCGGGTCGACGCGAAAGAGACCCTCGGGGCGGAGCAAGAGCAAGACATCCAGATGTGCCCAGTACTCGACCAGGTACGGGCGGGGTGCGGCGCTGATCAGGTCGAGTCCGCCCACCACGACCTCGCCGGTTCCCGCGCCTTCGATCCAGGGCGCGGCGAGATGGCTCCAGACCAGCGGTCCCGGGGCCAGGCTCCGACCGAGCTCTTCGAAGACCAGCACCGCATCGGCACTGCTCAGTCCCAGGCCGCCGGCCGTCTCGGGCATCCGGAGCCGGAAGATCCCCATTTCTGCGAGGTCGTCCCAGAGGGAACGATCGAACGCCTCCTTCTCTTCGAGCTCGCGCAGCTGGTCGATCGCGATCCGACCTTCGCAGAAGCGGCGAACCCCTTGCTGAAGGGCTTCCTGGTCGGCATTGATTCGGAAATCCAACCCCGGTTTCCTCGCCCGCTCTCGTCTTTCGCTTCAACGTCCCCTCGGCAAGCCGAGGATCCGCTCCGAGATGATGTTTCGCTGGATCTGAGACGTCCCCGCCGCGATGGTCAGGTTGAGAGACATCAACATCTTGGTCAGAAAGCGCTGGCTGGGAAGATCGGCCACGTCCGAACGGGAGAGGCCGGCGCGCCCGAGCACGCGCATGGCGACGTCGCTGATCCGCTGGGCTAATTCCGTGTAGAAGAGTTTGACCGCGGCGCTTCCGACCCCGGGGACCCCGGCCTCGCTGGCTTCGGAGACCGAGAGCTTCACCATCGCCCAGAGCGCGTCGAGCTCGGCCTGCAGCCGGCCGAGCTCCCGCCGCAACGCCGTGTCGTCCCAAGCGCGCGCATCGTGCCGGGTGACGCGACTCGCCACGGCCTTGATCTCGGCCAGGTGCTCGCGAAGCTGGTACATCTCGCTGGCGAACGCCGCACCGCGTTCGAAACGAAGCGTTACATTGGTGACACGCCAGCCGTCGTTCTCGGCGCCGACCCGGTTTTCGACCGGGATTCGCACCTTCTCCAGGAAGAGCTCGCTGAACTCTCCCTCTCCGGCGATCGTCTTCAGGGGGCGGATCTCGATTCCCGGCAGGTCCATCGGCATGATCAGCCAGGTGATGCCCTTGTGCTTGGGGGCGTCGGGATCCGTGCGCACCAGCAGCTCGCAGTAGTCGGCGACTTGCGCATAGCTCGTCCAGATCTTGTGCCCGCTGACGACGTAGTGATCGCCGTCGCGCTCGGCGCGCGCCCGCAGGCTCGCCAGATCGGAGCCCGCCTCGGGCTCCGAAAAGCCCTGACACCACGTCTGTTCGCCGCGCAGGATGGAGGGCACGTGTCGCTGCTTCTGCTCGGGGGTTCCCTCTACGATCAGGGTCGGTCCGCCGTGGAGCAGTCCCACGAAGTTGATGCCCACATAAGGGGCGTTGGCGCGCGCGATTTCCTCGAAGTAGACGAGCTGCTCGCTGGGGGACGCGTCTCGGCCCCCGTATTCCCGGGGCCAGTGGATGCCGGCGTAGCCGGCGTCGTGGAGCTTTCGCTGCCAACCCGTGTCGTAGGCGCGTCGTGCGGGCCAGTCGTGGTGGGGCGGGGGCGGGCCGTGGGCGCTGACCGCGTCCCGCAGCCAGGACCGCAGCTCCCCGCGAAACTGTTCGTCCGATTCCGAGTAGCGCAGATCCAACGTGGATCCGTTCTCAACCCGTCGGATCGATCGGTGTGACGACCCCGAGCCGGGTCTCGATGGCATCGGCCGCATCCAGACACAGGTCTTCCCGATAGCGATCGCCGATGATCTGCACGCCCTGGGGAAGCCCGTCGACGACGCCGACAGGAACCGCCACGGCGGGCAGGCCGAGCAGGTTCACCGTCGTAACCAGGGCGAGGCTCCCGGCCAGGTCGGCAACCGCCTCGGCGCTCTCGACGTCGCGCCCGACGGGGAAGGCGGGTTGCGTCGACACCGGACCGAGCACCAGGGGATAGCGCGTATGAAACTCGCTCCACTGGCGAGCGATCGCCTGACGAGCCGCCAGCGCGGACATGAAACCCGCCAGGTCGACTTCGGACAGCTGGGGGAGCGAGAGATCCATGAAGGTCGCGGCCCCTTCGCTGAGCAGCGGCCGCATGAGGGGAAGCATGGTCGTGGTGATCTCGGCAAACACGAGCGCGCCCCAGAGCTCGGCGGCTTCGCGAACCACCGGAGGCTCGACCTCGTCGACCGAGTAGCCCGCGTCGGCGAGAGCCTCGGCGGCCTGACGCACGCCCGACTCCACGTCTTCGTGCACTCCGAAGCCCGCCGGGTCGGCGACGACGGCGACCCGCGGGAGCGCAGTGCTGGGCGCCGGACTTTCGAGGGGCGCCGGGGTCCACCACGGGTCTCGCGGATCGGGGCCGCTCATGGCCGCCAGGGCCAGGCGCAGGTCGCCGACGTGGCGCGCCATGGGTCCCTGAACCTGGAAGAGCTGGACCGTGAAAGCCGGCTCGGTGGGCGCGAGGGCCGAAGCCTGGGCGACGCGGCCCAGGGTGGGCCGGATCGCCGCGGTGCCACAGAACTGCGACGGAATCCGCAGGGACCCGCCGTAGTCGTTGCCGTTTCCCAGGGGCGTCATGCCGGTGGCGAGAGCCACGGCGTCGCCACCGCTCGATCCGCCGGGAGTGCGCGCCGGATCCCACGGGTTGCGCGTGGCCCCGCGCAGCGCGTTGTCCGTGTGCCAGCGCAAACCGAAATCCGGAAGGTTGGTGCGTCCGATCGGGATCGCACCGGCCCGGCGCAGCTGGGCAACGTGTGGGGCATCGATGGCTGGGACGGCGTCCTTCATGGCGACAACACCCTGGGTGGTGGCCGAACCGGCGAGATCGAGATTCTCTTTCACGGTCATGGGAACCCCGTGGAGGGGTCCCAGGTCGCCTCCGCGTGCCACGGCCGCGTCGGCCTCGTCGGCTTCGGTGAGGGCGCGGTCGGCGAGGACGACAGTGATGGCGTTGACGGCGTCGTTCACCGCGGCAATCCGGTCGAGATGGGCCTGGACCACCTCGCGGGCCGAGACGCGGCGGCCTCGAATGGCCTGCGCCAGATCCGCGGCGCTCGATTTCCAGAGTTCGTTTTCCATTGGGGGGCCTCCGATGGCGAAGTGTCTGCGCTCGCGGCCGAGCGCGCGGTTCAGGGCATTCCGAGGATCGCGATGCCGCAGGTAGTGGGCGGGCCGCCGAGGTTGTGACTGAGTGCCAGGGTGGCGTTCTTCACCTGGCGCTTGCCGGCGCGGCCTTGGAGTTGAAGCGTGTTCTCGTAGACCATGCGCACGCCGGTGGCCCCGGTGGGGTGGCCGAAGCTCTTGAGACCGCCGTCGGTGTTGACCGGAAGCTCGCCGCCGAGCTCGAAGGTTCCCGACGCGATGTGGTCTTTCGCCTCGCCTTTCTTGCACAGGCCGAGATCCTCGTAACTCAACAGCTCGGTCATGGTGAAGCAGTCGTGTAGCTGTACGACATCAAGTTCCCGGAAAGGTTCGGTAATTCCAGCCTGCTCGTAGGCGGAGCGGGCCGCGTAGATCGTGGGCTTCCAGGCGAGGAAATCGAAGTTGGGATCGCGCTGGGGATGCTCGGACACCGCGATCGAGATCGCCTTCACGAGCACGTAGTCGTCCCGGAAGCTCCGCGCCCGGTCTCTTCGCGTGATGATCGCGGCGGCCGCGCCGTCGGACTGAGCTGCCACGTCGAACAGCCCGAAGGGCCAGGAGATCATCCGCGCCTGCAACACATCCTCGATGGTGATCTCGCGCTTGAGCATCGATTTGGGCGCGAGCGTACCGTTGTGATGGTTCTTGACCGCGATGCGTGCGAGGTCTTCTCGGCCGGCGCCGTAGGTCTCGAAATAGCGAGCGGCGCACAGAGAGAACCAGCCGGCGGGCGTGGCCGGGAGGCCGCGAACCCGATCGAAGCTGACCGAAGGTCCCGAGACACCGCGGTCCTTGGGCTTGTCGAAGCCCACCACGAGCACCGTATCGTGCATGCCACAGGCGACGGCGAAGACGCCGAAGCGGAGCGCGTCGGTTCCCGTCTGGCAGTAGTCGGACACGATGCTGATCGGCTTTCCGAAGAACTTGAGCGCTTCGGCGACTTCCGAGGTTCCGTCCCGGGGGTAGACCGCGCCGCAGAAGACCGCGTCGATCTGCGCCTGGGGATCCTCGATTCCCGCATCGGCATAGGCTTCGTAGGCGGCGTCGACGATCATGTCCTCGCGAGACTGGTCCCAGTTTTCTCCGAACTGGCACGCGCCCACGCCGACGATGGCGGTCTTGTCTCGGATCGACTCGCTCATCAGGCATCCTCCGGAATCGGGAGGGCTTTCCAGAAATAGTTGGCCTTGCCGCCGGCGTCGTGAATCTTTCGGAATCCGAACTCGACGGACATGTCGAGCTTGACCTCATCGGGCTTCGCGTTGGCCAACTGCACCTGCACACGGCAGCCCTCGATCTCGGTCATCACCACAATGGTGGGGGGTTCGGCGGCGGGGAAGAAGTAGTCAAAGGTGAACGCGAGCACGCGTCCGGATCGATCCGAGAGCCGGAAGGGTTCCCACTCGTCCTTCTTGTGGCAGCGATAGCAGACCCTCGGTCCGGGGAAGTGCACGAGGCTGCAGGAACAACAACGCGCCCCGATGAAACCGATGTCGGCGTCGCGTTCGCGGAAGCGAACCGTGGCGGAGAGGCCGAGGTCGGCACCCGCCGACCACTCCTTGGGATCGAGCCGGCGCGAGCGCAGATACGCGTCGTAACTGGCGAGTGGGCGCCGCCGGGCGAGGTGCTTCGAGACCCCGCGGCGCGGTCCCAGCTTTTCGATGTGCTCGGTCACCTCGAGAGAAAGGGCCTGGGCCCCGTCGCCGTAGCTTGCCACCAGCAGCCGGTCTCCGGGCTTGGCCTGTTCCAGCGCGGCGACCAGAAGCATGGGGGCGAATGCGGTGCCCGTGTTTCCCATCGCTCCGAAGAATCCGTCCTGGAGTTGCTCGGCCGCGAAGCCCAGTTTGCGGGCCACGCCGCTCAGACCGCGCGCGTCGGGGGCGTAGAGCGCGGCGCGCGCGTAGTCCGACGCCTTGCGTCCGGTTTTCCGAAACAGACCCTGCACCGCGTCGACGAGATTCGGGGTGTAGCCCTCGGACACGACGAAGCGATCCTCCCAGCTGTGGGTAAAGGCCTCGCCGTCGCTACGCCATTGGTCCTGCAGTTCGTCGGCCACGGCGTAGCCGGCCTCGATCGTGGCGACCGGTCGCGCGTCGGACACCAGAAAGGCCGCCGCGCCGTCGCCGAGTTTCGATTCGAGAGCGCCCCGGGGCGCTCCCATCCGGCAGTCGCTGGCGATCACGAGGACTTGCCGCGCCGAGCCGGCGGCAACCGCGTTGCTCGCGGCTTCGAGGGCCGTCGTCCCCGCGCGCAGGGATCCCGAGAAATCCGCCGTGTTCACGTCGCGGCGAAGATCCAGCGCTTTGGCGATCAAGGCGGCTGCCTGCTTCTCGCGGAGCGGATAGGTCGTGGACGCGAACATCACGCCGTCGACATCGGCGCGGTCGAATCCCGTAAGGCAGTCAATCGCGGCGGCCACCGCCATGGTGACGCTGTCCTCGTCGTAGTAGGCCACGGCTTTCTCGGGACCGCCGTCCGGAGCAGATCGGCCCGCGATCAAGGCCAGTGGAAGCCGCGTGAACGGGATGTAGGCGCCGTACGCTGCGATTCCGATCATGCTGCTCCTCGCCGCTGCCCGAGGGGTCTGTTCCCGTGGCGCACTCGGATGCCGTGGCGCATTCAGGAAGTGTCTCGACGGCCGCGAATCGCCCCTGATTGCGAGCGCTCGTTCTGCATGGCCTCGACCAGCGTCGCCGAGGCCCCGAAGTGTAGCGCGCGCTTGGCGGCGGCGAGGGCGTCGGGATCACACTCCGCTGCCAGGGCGGCCGTCGCCCGCGCTTCGGACAGGAGGGCGTCGGGGGAGACCACGCGATTGACCAGACCGATCGCGGCGGCTTCTCGGGCCTCGATGACCCGGGCGGTGAGGATCAGCTCGAGGGCGTTTCCGAGCCCCACGATCTTTGGCAACAGGTGCGTACTTCCCAGGCCCGGCAGCATCCCGAGCTTCGTGAAGGTCAGGCCGAAGGTGGCGCCCTCGGCGGCGAGGCGAATATCGCAGGGGAGCGACATCGTGACTCCCACCCCGATGGCAGGACCATTGATCGCCACGATCACGGGTTTGGGAAAGCTCGCCAGGTCCTGAGCGAATCCCCGGACGAAGTGTTCCTGCCCTAGCGGCAGCAGGTCCTCGCCCTGCGCGATCCGCGCAGCGTGCTCCTTCATGAACTTGAGATCGACCCCGGCGCAGAAAGCCCGTCCGGCTCCCGTCAGGATCGCGACGCGGAGTGCAGCATCGGCTCGCACCCGCTCGAAGGCGCGGACCAGCTCGTCCCCCATCTGGGGCTGATACGCGTTGAGCACGTCGGGTCGATTCAATGTGATCGTCGCAATTCCGTCCGCTGCATCGAAGAGGATGTGCTCGTATTCCAAGGGCGATTCACCTCGACTCAGGCTCGGCGGGTGGACGGACTCCTCGCCCACAGACGCCGCCTATGATACGCAACCGATGCCCGTGTCCGCCGGTCGTTGGCATCTATACTGCGGGGCGTGTCTCGTTCCCTCTCGGGCGTCGCAGCGGGCCTGGCGCTCGGTCTGTTCTCCGTCGCGCTCACCCTGGTGATCGCGGAATGGTTCTTGCGTGCGACGATCTTGCCGGTGGAAAGTGTCGACCCCTTCGCGCAGGTCGCCCTGGTCGCGGATCCTGTCATCGGCTACCGGCTGCAGCCGAACCAGCAGACGATTATGACGAACGGGCACTTCTCCGAGGAGGTTCGAACCGACGAAGCCGGCCTGCGTGACCTCTACGACGAGCGATATTCCAACCCCGGAATCATCGCGATTGGGGATTCCCAGACCTTCGGCCACGGCGTGCGCGTGGAGGCGACCTGGGTGGAGCGGCTGCAGGCGAACCTGCACATGAACGTGGTCAACACCGGAGTCTTCGGCTACGGGGTGAGCCAGTACGAGCACGTGCTGCGCCGCGTTCACGATGCGGGACAACCGATCCGGCTGGTCCTGTACGCGATGAGCTGGAACGATGTCGAGTCGGGCACGTTTCCCCCGGACCTGCTTGTCGTCGAGGATGGATTCCTGGTGCGGAACCCCGCCTACTCCCGGGCTGGTGACGGGGAGCAGTCTCTGCAGGAGCGGGTCATGAGGTCCCGGTTCGCCCGGACCTTCGTGAACCGCACCGCGCTGGGGAAGCTGTTGCGCCTGGCCGGCAACTCGCTGCTCGGCCGGTTGGGGGTCGCGGTCCACGGCATGGACGAGCGGCTGGTGCGGAGCAGCGAGCAGACGAAGCAGAAGCTGCTCGCGTTGAACGACCTGTTGGAATCGCTGGGCGCGCGCCTGGTCATGGTGCACATCGGGAACGCGAACCTCGTGATGCCGGATCTGTGGAAGGACTACCAGCGTCGCTACCGGCACTCGCGGTTCTTCGCGCAAGAGGCCTTTGCGGACTGGGCGGAGGGGCACGGAATCGTCTTCGAGGATGCGATCCTCGCCCTCGAGGCGCGCTACCTCGAGAGCGGTATGGAGCGAACCTCGGTGATCCTCCCCGTCGACGCACACTACGGTGCCGGAGGCCACGATGTGATCGCGGCCGTTTTCGCGAAGACGCTCCGGGAGAGGGGCCTCGACGAGCAGCCGCCGCAGCGCAACAGCCGGGCAGGCATCGAATGAATCGGGTCCCCTTCTTTGGCCGCCTCGGCGCGGTGGCGCTGTTCGCGACGACGATTCTCGTTGCCGGGTGTTCGGAAGAACTCGCGACCGGGGCCACTCCCACGCCCGCTGTGACGGTTCCGGAAAAGCGTTCTCTCTACGAATTGTTGGGCGACCATCAGAGAAAGATCCGAAACGCGCCGGGCCGCACGGGTATCCTCGCCGAAGAAAAGCGCTACTCGCTGCTCGACGAAGAACTCATCATCCGCGACTTCTTTCAGGATCGGGAGGGGGGTGTCTTCGTCGACGTGGGCTGCGCCTGGCCGATCAAAGCCAGCAATACCTACTTTCTCGAGAAGCACCTCGGCTGGACGGGAATCGGCATCGATGCCCTCGATGAATACGCCGAGGGCTGGAAACGGAGTCGACCCAACGCGAAGTTTTTCAGCTTTCTGGTGACCGACCGATCCGAGGGAGCCGGGACTTTCTTCAAGTCGCCCGACATCGGTCTTTCGTCGACCAGTCGAAATCGGGCAGCGGGAAAGAAATACGGGGCGTCCATGCAGCCCGAGGAGTTGAAAATCCCCAGGATCACGCTCAACGATCTGCTGGATCGCGAGGGGATCGAAAAGGTCGACCTGCTCTCCATGGACATCGAGGGCCACGAACCCAAGGCCCTGGCGGGCTTCGACATCGATCGGTTTCGGCCCGATCTCGTCGTGATCGAGGGCAAGAACCGGCTCGTGGCCAAATACTTCCACGTGCACGGTTACGAGACGATCGAGCGCTACATCCCTTTCGACGGCATCAATCGCTACTTCCGGCGCAAAGACGGATCCGGCACGGCGTCGAACCCCCCGGACGAGGGCTGAAGCAGCTCCGCTACGTCGGTCGAGTTTCGCCTATGAACTCTGGGGCTTCTTCGCAGGCGGATCGTTCGCCTTGGCGAGATCCTGCTGACGCGCGACGGTCTCGACCAGCTCTTGCGCGCCGAGCAACTGGATCGGGCCCGGAGGCTCCACGCGCAAGTCCTGCACGGCGATCTCCGGGTGGGCCAGGACGCTGGACAGCATCTCGGCGAGCAGCTGTCCCAGATCGTCGGCCTGCATCATCTTCTCGGTCATGAACGCATGAGCGGTCCACTCGCGGAACAGGTCGCCGGCCAGCTCCAAATCGTAGTCCCGGGCGGCGTCGGTTCCGATGGTGGGTCCGACGACGATCCGCAGGAAGCGCAGCTCGGGATGTTCGGTTCGCCAGCCGAGAATCGACTCGTCCAGGGCCGCTTTGCTCGCGCTGTAGGCGACGAGACCCTGGCGGGGTCGACCGACGGAATTCGAAGACAGGTAGGCAGCGACACCGCCCCCGGCGCGCAGGTGGGGCAGGGCGGCGCGGGTTACCCACTGGGCGCCCAGTAGATTGGTCTCGAAGACACTGCGCCAGTGCTCCTCGTCAGCGTGGGCGAGGCGCGCGATCGAGATGATCCCCGCGCCGTACATGAGCACGTCGAGACCGCCGAGGATCTCGACGGACTCGGCGACCAGGCGTTCACATTCGTCAGGGCGCCGCACATCCGCGACGACCGCGCTGCCGCTGCCGGCCTCTTCGACGGCTTCCTTGAGACGGTCCGCCCGCCGCGCGCCGAAGACGACCCGCGCTCCGGCGGCGCTGGCGCTGAGGGCGAAGGCCCGGCCGATGCCCGAGGAGGCACCGACCACGAGGATGCGCCGGTCTGCGAGAGTCATGCTGCCGGGTTCATGTGCAATTGGAAGGGTGTCCGATTTCGCAGCTCCGGGGAGGCGACCGCTTAGAGGTCGCCGACCTCGAGCTCGAGGATTTCCGCGAATTTCGCCCGAGCCGCTTCGAGGCGGGTGGGCAGATGTTCGCTGGGGAAGGGACCCTCGGAGGGTTTGTAGTCGCGTAGCACACGCTTCGCGACGGTCATCCGGTGCACTTCGCTGGGCCCATCCACGACGGACATGATGGCGGCGGTGAGCCACATGCCGCCGAAGGGCATCTCGTTGGAAACGCCCAGGGCACCGTGCAGGTGCATCGCGCGCCACACGACATCGTGCAGGATCTTGGGTGTGGCGACCTTGACGGCGGCGATCTGCGTGCGGGCCTGCTGCTTTGCGCCGTGGTCGATCAGCCAGGCGGTATGAAGCACGAGCAGCCGAAACTGGAGAAGCTCGAGCCAGGAGTCGGCGATGTCGTTCTGCACGCTCTGCTTCTCGGACAGCAGCGTTCCCTGGGTCTCCCGGGAAAGTACGCGTTCACACATCATGTCGAAGGCCCGTTGGCATTGCCCGACGGTACGCATGGCGTGGTGGATGCGGCCGCCGCCGAGACGCGTCTGGGCGATGCGGAAGGCCGAACCCTCGTCGCCGAGCAGACTATCGGCGGGAACCCGAGCGTTCTCGTAGCGGATGTAGCCGTGGGCGCCCTCGCCGGGGACTTCGCCGGAAAGACCGACGTCGCGCAGGATCTGCACGCCCGGAGTTTCGGCGGGGACCAGGAACATCGACATGCCCTCGTAGGGGCTCACGTCGGGGTTCGTGACCGCCATGACGATCAGGAACGAAGCGAAGCGTGCGTTCGAGGTGAACCATTTCTCCCCGTTGATCACCCAGTCGTCCCCGTCGCGAACGGCGCGGGTGGTGAACATCTTGGGATCGGAGCCGGCGTGGGGCTCGGTCATCGAGTAACACGACACGATGTCGCCGGCGAGGAGGGGTTCGAGATAGCGTCGCTTCTGCTCCTCGCTGCCGTAGTGAGCCAGAATCTCCGCATTCCCCGAATCCGGAGCCTGGCATCCGAAGACGCTGGGCGCCCAGGCCGAGCGACCCAGGATTTCGTTCATGAGCCCGAGCTTGACCTGGCCGAAGCCCAGCCCTCCCAGCTCGGGTCCCAGGTGGCAGGCCCAGAGTCCGCGGTCCTTCACCTTCGCCTTCAGGGGGGCCGTGATTCGGCGGGCCCGCTGGTTGCCCGTGTCGTAGGGGGCCCCGGGGTCGCGAAACAGCAGGTCGAGGGGCTCGATCTCCTCGCGCACGAATCCGGCCATCCAGTCGAGCTGGGCCTGAAATTCGGGCTCCGTCGAGAAATCCCACGCCATCGTCGTGTATCCTACTCGGTTCTTCGGCGAATCGATCAAGGGAGTGGGCGATGGAACAGCCTCTGGCCGGAATTCGTGTTCTCGAGGTGGCGCAGTGGTGGTTCGTGCCCTCCGCCGGGGCGGTTCTCGCCGACTGGGGAGCGGATGTGGTCAAGGTGGAGCACCCCGTCACGGGTGACCCCCAACGCGGCCTCATCACCTCGGGTCTGCTGCCGGTGGGGAAGGGCGGTTTCAACTTCATGTGGGAACAGCCCAATCGCGGGAAACGGAGCATTGGCATCGACATCGCGGCACCCGGCGGTCGCGAGCTGCTCTACCGGCTGGCGGAAACCTCCGACGTATTCCTGACCAGTTTTTTGCCCGACGCGCGCCAGCGTCTCGAGATCGACCTCGAGCACATCCGGGCACGGAATCCCAACATCATCTACGTGCGGGGATCGGGCCAGGGTGTGCGCGGCCCGGACGCTGCGAAGGGCGGCTATGACGGGGCCTCGTTCTGGGCCCGGGGCGGCCTGGCCGCAGCCTTCACCAGCAGCACCCCCGATGCCGAGCATCCGGTCGGGCAACGGCCCGCCTTCGGCGACGGAATCGGGGGTCTGACCATCGCGGGGGGAATCGCGGCGGCGCTGTTCCGCCGAGAGCGAACGGGGAAGCCGTCGGTGCTCGACATTTCACTGCTGGCGACGGCGTGCTGGGTGCTCTCGCCGGACATCACCGCGAGTCCGTTTCTTCCGAAGTTCCCGAGTTTCAACCGGAAGCGAGCCCCGAATCCGTTGGTGAACCAATACCGCACCAAGGACGATCGCTGGCTGATCGTGATCATGCTGCAGCCCGACCGCTTCTGGGCCGACTTCTGCCGGCACCTCGATCGCCCGGACCTGATCGACGATCCCCGCTTTGCCGAGGGCAGCAAGCGTTTCGAGAACCGGGAGGCCTGCGTCGACGAGCTGGATCGCACCTTCGCGTCTCGCACCCTCGACGAATGGCGGGAGAGGCTCGAGACCATGGAAGGCGTTTGGGCGCCCATGCAGACGCCGCGCGAGATTCACGATGACAGGCAGGTGATCGCCAACGACTATCTCCCCGAAGTCGAGGGCAGCGACGGTTCGCGATTCAAGCTGGCGCGCAGCCCGGTGCAATTCGACGAAGCCACCGCCGATCTGACCTCGGCGCCCGAGCACGGCCAGCACACCGAAGAGGTGCTGCTCGAGCTGGGAATCTCCTGGGACGAGATCGCCAAGCACAAGCAGTCCAAGGCGATCCTCTAGGCGCACACAAACGCAGACCGCGAGCTACACGTCGATTTCGCTGCGGCCGTCGGTGCTCCACCAGCTGGCGGTCAGCTTGAGTCCGGTCACTTCCTTGCGCGGCTGGATCTCTTCGTAGGTTCGACGGTATCCGGTGGATTTGATCTTCCACTCCCCGTCGAGCTTCACGTACTCGTCTTCGTAGAAGGCGGCTCCCCGGATGGTGATCTGCCACTGCGTCTCGATCACGACGTCCTCCAGGGCCCAGGTGCCGGTGGCCGTGGACTCGCCGGTGAACTCGATCTCGGGATGGTGCACCCGGTGGCTCGAGTGGAAGGTCTCGGACCCCATCGACTTGCGCAGGAACTCCACGATGGCTTCGGAGCCTTCGAAGGCGTATTTCCCGCTGCTGTAGGCGGCGGTGGCGTCGGGGGCAAAGCACTCGGCGATCTCGTCCCAGAGCTTCTGGTCGAGGCATCGCATGTACTTGTACTTGAGACGTTTGATCTCCTCGATCTCGATCAGATCCGAAGCGGTAAGTCGAGTGGAAGATGTAGAAGCCATGCCGTTCTCCTTGATGCGCGCCAGGTCAGCGCAGCAGCTCGCCGGCGTTCACCATCAGGGTCTCGCCGGTGATCATTCGCGAGCGATCCGAGCAGAAGAAGGTCGCCGCGTTGGCCACGTCCTCGTCGGCGGGAATTTCGCCCAGCGGCATGTTCGCGGTGATCTCGCGCTTGATCTCGTCTTCGGACAGCTTCCGCTCGTTGGCCTGCCACTTGACGTACATCTCGACCATGGGGCCCCACATCCAGGTGGGCACCACCATGTTGACCCGGATGCGGTCGGGTCCGAGCTCGGTCGCCATGTGGTACATCGCCGACACCAGGGCGCCCTTGGCGGAGGCGTAGGCAATCTGGGGCATCTTCGGCGGCAGCCACATCGACTGCGAGCCGACGAGTACGATCGAGCCGCCGCCGCCGGCTTTGAGATGGGGGACCGCCGCGTTGGCGATCTGCATGGTGCCCAGGACGTTCACCTCCATCGACTTTCGCCAGTCGTCGGCTGTGGTGCTCTGAAGCGTGCCGAAGAGCGTGTCCATGGCGGCGACCTGAACCACGGCGTCCAGTCGATCGAAACGGTCTACGGCGGCTTGCATCAGGGCGCCGCATTGCACCGGGTCGGTGATGTCGGCGGGGCAGACCGCGATCCGCGATCCCGTCGCGTCGAGCTCCGACGCAATCTCCTTGAGCCGCCCCTCGCTGCGAGCTCCGACCACGACGTTGGCGCCGTCGCGCAGGGCGGCAGCGGCGATCTCGCGACCCAGTCCCGGCCCCACCCCAGAAACCACCACGGTCTTCGAATCGAGAATCACGGCAACCTCCTTCTCGGAGCCGTCATTGTCAGGGAAAGCGGGTTCCGATTCAAATCCCGATTTCGATCCCTCCGACCTGCCCGCCACAGATCGCTTCCCCCCGGATTCCCTCGGACTGTCCGGGTCGCATACTATGGCCGGCATGCCCATTTTCGGACTCCGCTACGACCTGCGCTGCCCGCCTTTCGCCAAGGCGGCTCCCGCGGAGCTGTTCGCCACGGCCATCGATCAATGTGCCTGGGCCGATGCCCAGGGGTTCGCCAGCGTCACGCTGTCGGAGCACCACGGCTCACCCGATGGCTACCTGCCGTCTCCCATCGTGATGGGGGCGGCGATCGCGGCGCGAACCCGGAAAATCCGGATCTTGCTGGCCTCTCTCACCGTCCCCCTGCACGATCCCATCCGCCTGGCGGAGGACATCGCGGTTCTCGACGTCATCAGCCAGGGGCGGGTGATCCCGGTCGTGAGTGGGGGCTACGTGGCGTCGGAGTTCGAGACCTTCGGAAAGCGGTTGGCGGATCGTCGCGACGCCATGGAAGAGATCGTGCCTCTGCTCGAGCGGGCCTGGAGCGGCGAGCCTTTCGAGTATCGGGGGCGGACGGTCCGGGTGACGCCGCGGCCGGTGCAGCGGCCGCGGCCCCCGATCTTCATGGGAGGCGCGTCGGAGGCGGCGGCACGCCGCGCCGCGCGTCACGCCGATTATTTCATCCCGACCCGGCCCGAGCTGTATGCGGTGTTCCGCGCCGAGCGATTGAAACTGGATCGGCCCGACCCCGGACCGCCGCCTTCGCACAGCGGAAATTTTCTGTTCGTCGCCGAGGATCCCGATGCGGCCTGGGAGCGGATTGCGCCCCACGCACTCCACGAAAGCAATAGCTACGGTCGCTGGATGGAGGACTCCGACGTCGCGGGTCCGTACCGGGTCGTCGAGAACGCCGACGAGCTGCGGAGCTCCGGCGACTATTCGATTCTGACGCCCGAGGAGCTGATCGAGAGTGCGCGACAGATGGGCCCCCTGGACACCATCCTGCTGCACCCGCTGATGGGTGGGCTCGATCCCGAGTTTTCCTGGCAGTGTCTGCGCCTGATCGAATCCCGGGTGCTCCCGGCGCTGAACCACGCGGAAGAGGAGGCATCGTGACCTCGAACAACCGCTTCGAAGGCAAGGTGGGCCTCGTCACCGCCGGCGCGACCGGCATCGGATTCGGCTGCGCGCAGACCATCGTCGCCGGCGGAGGCCGGGTCATGATCTGCGCCCGCCGGGAAGACAGTCTGAAACAGGCGGCGGAGAAGCTCGGGCCCCGGGCCAGCTGGCGGGTCTGCGACGTCACCGATGAGAAGTCGGTGGTCGATCTCGTGGCCGCCACCGTCGAGCAGCTGGGCGCTCTGCACCTGGCGGTGAACTCCGCCGGAACGGGGACCGCGTCGCCGTTTCTCGAGACCCGGACTCAGGAGTTCCAGCGCGTGATCGAAGCCAATCTGACCGGTGCCTTCCGCTGCGTCCGCGAAGAGGCGCTGGCGATGAAACAGGCGGGTGGAGGCAGCATCGTCAACATCAGCTCGATCGCCGGCGCCATGACCCATCCCTGGATGAGCCCGTACTGCGTATCCAAGGCCGGACTCGACATGCTCACGAAATGTGCCGCCGACGAGCTGGGCGAGTTCTCGATTCGGGTGAACTCGATTCTTCCCGGCGTCGTACGCACGCCCATGGCGAGCATGCTTTGGGACAACGAAATCTCTCGGGACGAGTACCTGCGTCAGATGCCGATCTCGCGGGTCGGGGAACCCGAAGACGTCGCGGCCTGCGCGGGCTATCTGCTGTCGGACGAAGCCGGCTGGGTGACCGGCCAGCTCATCAGCGTGAGCGGGGGGCACACCCTTCGCAAGGGCCCCGACCTCGTGCCGATGTTCAAGAGCTTGATGCCGGAGGCTTGACCGGGCGAGATGGCGGCCAACGACGTCGAACGGGTCGATCGGATCGAGATCGAACGCCTGGCGCTCTGGATGGACCAGCGCGACCTCCCCGGGCCCGGAGAGCCGTTGCGGGCGGAATTCATCAGCGGCGGTGCCTCCAACGAAATTTTTCGGCTCGAACGCGGTGGGCAGCGCATGGTATTGAGGCGACCTCCGCGTCGGGTTCCCGAGGGTCGCAATCGCACCATGCTCCGCGAGTACCGGGTGCTGGCGGCCCTGGCGGATTCCGATGTGCCTCACGCCCGGGTCCTCGCGTGTTGTGAGGATGCCGAGGTGCTCGGGGCCTGTTTCTACATCATGGATTTCGTCGACGGTTGGTCGCCTCTGGGGGGGCTGCCTTCCCCCTTCGACACGGACCCGAAGGCGAAGCGAGGGCTTGCCACCGAGCTGGTCGACGCGATCGCGTGCCTGGGGCAGGTCGACTGGCGCGCCGTGGGCCTGGAAGGTTTCGGAAAGCCCGAGGGCTTTCTCGAGCGCCAGGTCGATCGCTGGCTGCACCACCTGTCGCGCATCAAGATTCGCGAGATTCCCGGCCTGGACATCGCCGCCCACTGGCTCCGCGAACACATTCCCCCTTCCTACAAGCCCGGGATCATTCACGGCGACTATCAGTTCGCGAACGTGATGTTCCATCACGACGCACCGGCCCGGATGGCGGCGGTGGTGGACTGGGAGATGTCGACGGTCGGCGACCCGCTGCTGGATCTCGGCTGGGTGCTGATGGGGTGGGTCGATCCCGGCGAAGAAACCGGACAGGTCGGGTACTTCGACTACGCGGGCATGCCGACGCGCGAGGAATTGATGCACCGCTACTCGGTGCGCAGCGGGTTGTCCGTCGATCGGATCGACTACTACATCGTCCTCGCGCGCTTCAAGATGGCGTGCGTATTGGAAGCCGGCTATGCCCGCTATCTGGAGGGTGGGGCCGACAATCCAAAGATGGCAGCCTTCGGCGACGTCGTCCTCGACATGGGGCGCCGCGCCGCGGAACTCGCGCAGACGTCGAAGTTGAACTGAGACCACATCAGGAGACCCAAGTGCCCAAAAGACGAGATCAAATTCGGATGAGCGACGAGGAAGTCTGGAAGTTCATCGACCAGCGGAAGAGTCTGCAGGTCGCCACCCTGAACCGAGACGGCTCTCCTCACCTCACGACGCTGTGGTTCGCGGTCATGGACGGAGACATCGTCTTCGAGACCTACACGAAGTCCCAGAAGATCCTGAATCTCCAGCGCGACCCCCGCATCTCGGTGCTGGTCGAAGACGGCGATCGCTACGACCAGCTGCGCGGCGTGACCCTCAGCGGCACGGCCGATCTCGTGACCGACCCCGAGAAGGTCCACGCCCTGGCCCTCGAAGTGATGTCCCGGAATACGCCGGGCGTTTCGAAGGAGCAGCTCGACGGAATGGCCCAGAAGATGGCGGCGAAGCGAACCGGCGTGGTGATCAAGCCCACGCGAATCGTGAGCTGGGATCACAGCAAGCTCGGCGGAGTGGGCCTTTAGCGGATCGTTGGGCTCGGGCTCAGTAGCCCACGGGCCGCGTTCCAATCACGCCCTCGGCCGTCAACGCGTCGATGTCGGTGTCGTCGAGGCCCAGCAGGTCGCGCAGGATTTCGCCATTTTGCTGGCCGAGCGTCGGCGCCGGTTCGCGGAGCCAACGATCCACGGAGGCATAGCGGAAGGGCATCGTCGGGATCGGATGGGTGCCGGCAACCGGATGGCTCGATTCTTCGTAGAAACCCCGGGCGACGAGCTGAGGATTGCGGCTGGTGAGGCGGGGGTCCACCACCGGGGCTGCGGGGATCCCAGCGCTGAGGAGTTCGCCCACCAGCTTTTCGCGGTCACGGTCGGCGAACCAGGGGGCCAGGGCGGCATCGATGCGATCGTGGGCGCTGCGCCGTCCGACGAGGCTGGCGAGGGCCGGGTCATCGGCCCACTCCGGTCGGCCCAGAAGTTCCTTGAGCGACTGCCACTGGGCGTCGCTGGCGACCGACAGCGCGAGCCAGTGTTCGCGACCCGGCGTACTTCCGCGGCATGGATACAGTCCCTGGGGTGCCGCCGTGGGCGACCGGTTGCCGCAGCGGTTCATCCGATGGCCGTAGGCAGAGAACTCGATCAGAGCCTCGGCGGCGGCGTTGAGGGCTCCTTCGACCATGCTGCACTCCACGTGGACGCCTTTGCCCGTGGCCTCGCGCTGGGCCAGGGCGACGAGCAACGAAAACGCCGCGTGCATGCCGGACAACGGATCGCAGGGGCCGCGCTGGATGCGCGGCTGGTCGTCGGAGTGTCCCGTGAGCCAAGCCAGACCCGTCATCTGCTCCATGGTCTGGGCGAAACCGGTGTTGTCTCGCCAGGGTCCCGATAGCCCGAAGGCGGGCATCCGCAACAGGATGGCCCGGGGATTGAGGGCCTGCACGGCCTCCCAGGTGAGGCCGAAGTTGGTCATCACCCGCGGTGTGAAGTTCTCGACGATGGCATCGCAGTGCGCGATCAGTTCTCGGACCAGCTCGAGACCCCGCGGCTTCGCCAGGTCCAGGGTCAGCCCTCGCTTGTTGATGTTGGCCGCCAGAAAGAAGTGAGAACACTCCCACCACGTCTCGTACTTTCCGGCAAACAAGCCGCCGACCATGCGCATGTGGTCCGGACGGGTGGTCGACTCCAGGTGGATCACATCGGCTCCGAGGCCCGCCAACATTCCGGTCGCCGACGGTCCCGCCCACCACGCCGTCATGTCGAGAATCCGCAGGCCCTCCAGCGGGAGCGAAGCGGGCCCCTGGGCCCGGGGCCGTTGGCATTCCCGGGGTTCGATCTGGTGGGTGTGCTCTCCGAGCTGCGGCGTTGGCCGGGGAGGCGGCGGATCGCGGTCGTCGATCCGATAGGGGGGACGCGGCTGCAAGAAATTCCCCGTCGGGTTCGTGACCAGGGCGCGGCGGCTGCGGATCTGTTCGTGATCGGCGACCGTGGCTCCGCTGTTGACCGGCGCTACGGGAATCCGCAGTCGCGAAGCCGCTTCGATGATCTCCGCCGTGGTGTGTTTTTCGGTGTAGGCATGAACGATCGCGTTCCACTCGTCGAATCGCGCCATGCGTCCGGGCACCATGGCCAGCTCCCCGTCCTCGGCCAGATCCTGGCGATCCATCAGCAGCAGGAAGTCGGAGAACTGTTGCCGGGAGTTGGTGCAGAAACCCACATAACCGTCTTTCGTCGGTTCGATCGATGGGGACTCGACGGACTGGGGCAGACCCTCCGCCTCGGGTCGACCCAGCAGGCTGTGGAACAGATCCATGTAGTTGCTACCGGCGACCGTCATCACTTCGAGCAGGGAGAAATCCACGGTTTCACCGTGACCGCTGCGACGGGCGCGTTGCACCGCTGCCAGAGCGCCCACCGCCGCATAGGTGCCCCCCACCCATTCCGTGATACGGCCACCGCATTGGAAGGGCTCGCGTCCGGGGAGGCCCCGCATCCCGATCGAGCCGCACTCGGCCTGGATCGTGAACTCGGTGGCGGGGCGGTGGGTCCAGGGGCCGCCGCGACCGAACCAGGAGATCGAAAGCAGCACCAGACCGGGCGATCGCGCGGGCAGATTCAGGGAATCGATGCGGCCGGGCTCGAAGCTCTCGACCACTAGATCGGCTCCCTCGATCAACGCGAGAATCTCGGCATCTTCGGGAGCGCCCACCACCGAGCGTTTTCCGGCATTGAGGAAGCAGAAGAGGGCCGAGTCGCTACCGGACAGGTCGCTCCCGCTGGCGGTCCAGCGACGCATCGGATCGCCGCCCGCGTCCTCCACCTTGACGACGTCCGCCCCCGCGTCCGCCAGGAGCTTCGTGCAGTAGGGCCCCGCGATCTCGCTGGAGAAATCTACGACCCGTATGCCGCGAAGTCCGTTCATGGGATCGGCTGCGCCCGCTACGACCGCGGCTATTCGTAGACGATGACGCCGCGGGCATTCTTGTTGCCCAGCAGGTCCTCGATGGCCTGGGGCGCTTCGTCGATGCTGTAGGTCGCCGTCACCATGTCGTCGAGGTTGAGCCTTCCGGCCCGGTACAGGTCGAGGAGCTTGGGAAAGTCTTCCCTGACATTGCCGTCGCCGTAGTAGCAACCCTTGATGGTCTTTCCGGACATGGAGAGCATGAGCGCATTGAACGGCACGCTTTCCGTCAGTTTGCCCACGCCCACGATCGTCACCGTGCCCCCGCGGCGCGCCGCTTCGTTGGCCTCGGCCATAAGCTGCGGAATTCCAACCGCCTCGAAGCTGTAGTCGACACCCTCGCCGCCGGTCAGCTCCTTGCAGCGGAGAACGCCATTGTCCTTGCCGCCGTTCACCGTATCGGTGGCGCCAAACTGCCTGGCCATTTCCAGCTTGTTGTCGGCCAGGTCGATGGCGATGATGCGCGAGGCGCCGGCGAGCCGGGCCCCCTGAATGATCGACAGTCCAACGCCTCCGCAGCCGAAGACCGCCACACTCGATCCTGGCGTGACCTTCGCTGTGTTGATCACCGCTCCCACCCCGGTCATCACACCGCAGCCGACGAGGGCGGCCTTGTCCAGGGGGATCGACTTGTCGATCGCGACGGCGCTGATCGCGGGCACGATGGCTTCTTCGGCCATGCATCCCAGGAATTGCATCACCCCGAGTTCGTCTTTACCGAGCTTCACGCGCGAAGTGCCGTCCAGCATTTTTCCGTCCGGGGCGCCGACGCTGCAGAACTGCGGTTCCTGGCGGCGGCAGGACAGACAGCTGCCACAGGTGGGATTGAACGACAGCACCACGTGATCCCCGACCTCGAATCCTCGGACGTCTTCACCGAGCTCCGCGACGACTCCGGCGCCTTCGTGTCCCAGCACCATGGGCTTGGGCAGGGGCAGGGTGCCGTTGATCACCGAGACATCCGAATGACAGACGCCCGTCGCGCGCATTCGGATGCGCAGTTCGCCGGCTTTGGGCCCATCCAGGGTCACGTTTTCAACGGAATACTTGTCGAGCTCGAGACTGACGAGTGCCTTCACGGGAGGGCTCCTTCTGGCGCCTGGGCGCCGATGACCGCTGTTTGGGGCAGCCAGTATAGAGGCTCGTCGCCCAGCTGCGGGGCGGAATCACGGTTTCCCAGGCCAGCCACTCCAGCCCATGGGGGGCCGCTCGAAAGCGCCCGGCGGCGCTCAAGGGAGTCCTCGGGCTCTCCGATGATCTCATCACCAGACTGCCGGTTGATGAGGGGCGCACGATCCACCCCATTGTCAGTCGCGCCGGATCTGCGCGCGGAGGACAGGAATGGAGGCGGTCGCGACCGGTATCGATCTCTTCGATTCCGGACCCGCGGGGTTCCAGCGGTCCCAGTCGCATCTGGGCTTCGGGGCCAGCGGCACCGGCAAGTCGGTCCTGGGGCTCCAGTTTGCCTACGCCGGCCTGCAGGCGGGCGAGACGGTTCTGTACGTCTGCCGGGAGAAGGCGGAGGAGCTGCTCGCGCTCGGGAAGAGCCTCGGCCTTTCCCTGGAAGAATACGTGGACGACGAGCGCCTCGTCCTATTGGAGTACGAGGATCAGATCGGAGAGATCGTGGCCGAGCGGGGAGTCGCGGCGGTCATGGAAGAGCTTCGCGGTGAAACCGATCCGAGCGCGGTGCGGCGAGTCATCCTGGATCCGGTCGATCCCTTCCTGTCCGCTTGTTCGCAGGAGGCGGACTTCCGCGATCAGCTGCGCGCGATCAGCACCGGCTTCGGAGAGCTTGGCTGGACCTCGCTGCTGCTCGCCAGCGACGCCGTCGCCCACAAGCCCTTTTCGCTTCGTCTCTTCTCCGAAGTCTGCTGGACCGTCTTCCAGCTGCTCCGAGAGGTGGGAGACAAAGAACAGACCACGCGCTGGATGCACCTGCACCGAATGGGCGACGCCGAGCTCACCCATCATCCGCTCGAGTTCTGCATCGAAGCAGGCGGCGTTCGTCAGATCCCCCCCCCGGCCCCTGAACCTACGCCGCGGCCTTTTGCACGATTTCGGCTGGTAGCCGCGCCTGGCGCGACCGTCCCGATCCTGGATCGGCGGGAAGCCCCGCCCAGCGCAGTCGCCACGATCCCGAATCGGCAGGAAGCCACGCCCAGCGCGACTTCCCTGGTCCTGAGCCGCGCAGCGGATGTCGAGGGGCCCGTGCTTTCCGAGGCTCGCGTAACCCGGCGTGTCACAGGTTCCAAGCAGTCATCTCGGGTACTGGTGCTCGTGGTCGATGACAATGCCAAGATACGCAGCGAAGTCACCCGGGTCATGGATCAAGTCGCGGAGACGTTGGATGTCTCGGTGCGAATCGCGGAGGCCGCCGACGGACTCCAGGCGCTTCGATCGGCAGCGGCGGCCAAGCCGGATCTGCTGATTACGAGTATCGCCATGCCCCGTCTCGACGGCATCGGATTGTGTCGGTTGTTGCGCGAGCACAAGGTGGACGTCCCGATTCTCTTTCTGTCTTCTCGGCGGTCGAGCGGGGGCGAGCGCCTGCGCTGCCTCATGGTGGGCGGCGACCAGATCGTGGGGAAGCCATTCGAGCCCAATGAGCTGGCGGCTCGTGCCGTTCAGCTGCTTCGCGCTCGTCGGCCGGGGAGCGTGACCTGGCCTGAGATCGACCTCAAGAAGGCCCGCTCGAAACTCGGACCGCGAAGAATTCAGCCCGATCGACTGGAAGCACACATCGCCGTGGGCACAAAGTTCGCGCGGAAGGCCAAGGTGGGTCTGTATCTGGTGGGCTACGAGTTCCGTTTCATCGATGGCAACGCCGGAAGCGCTTTCGTCGACCGTTTCTACGAGGGTCTGTGCCAGCGAATTCGCGACGAGGACGCCGTGTGCGCGCTACCGGGCCCCCGGATCGTGGTCATGATCGTCGACGCGGATGAGGACATCGTGCGGAGCGCGCTGAACCGCGTTCACAGCCGCATGGTCTTGGAGGCAGAGGGTTGTGTGGAGGGTCGGCATCGCGTCAAGCCCAAGGCGCTGTACCGAATGCTGGCGCTCTCGTCTTCTACGGAGGCGTGCGACGTCGCCGTAGATGGATGTATCGAGTCGCTCTTTGCTCAGCCCCCGCGTTTGATCGAAGAAGACCTGGCCGGGCGTGCCGGGCAGCCCATGGAGAAGTACCCGCTGCTCGAGGCGGTGTACGCCGCACTCACTCGCGGCGACGACGAATGGGTGTCACCCAAGGACGGCAGCCGCCACGACGTGACCTACGATCAGGGAACCGGCGTTCGCACGCTGGTGGTCGACGAGTATCGCTACCGGACGCAGAGCTTGAGCGAGGATTCGCCGGCGGGATTTCGAGCGAGCCGCGGGGCGGCGATCGTGTGGGTGGAAGAAGGCCCCGATTCGGCGCAACCCGTAGCGCGGATCGAAGACGGGCGGGTCTTTCGCGACGCTGACCTCTGAGCCGACCGCCTCGAGCGTCGATCGCCCTATTCTCGAAAGAGCCTGCCGAGATCGCTGGCGCCGAGGTGTTGCTCCCGGTGCATCCAGCGCAGAATGTCCCGCATGCTTTCGTCGACGGGTCGGAACGCGACACCCAGCTCGTG
>JAZFUU010000008.1:0-4849 GCA_036447375.1 Myxococcota bacterium | reverse complement strand
TGGCGCGTCCACTACAACACGATCCGGCCGCACAGCGCGCTGGGTTATCGACCGCCTGCACCTGGAATCATCGTACCTGGAAGAGAATTACCCATGAACCACGAAGCTGCGTAAACTAACTCTAAACCTGGACCAGTTAATGCAGGCAGGTCACCGACTCTGAAAACTGTACCCCCACGTCTCCCCGCGACATCTCGCGGGCGTCGTCGCGCGGGCCGACTTTCCGTTGGGGGCGAGCCGGCCCCCGAATGTCCATCATTTGGCTATCAGTTCGCGCGCGCGGGCGCCCCACGTCGCCCCCGGGCGGCCTGGGGGTCTAGCCGGCCGACGTCGAGGGCCCCGCAGGCTCGCGCAGCACCGGCGCCTCCGCAGAAACGGACCCCCAATGGACCCGCCGGTCCCCAGCGGCTTCCGGCGGCGGCAGGAATGCGCAATCAGTACTGCCGCTTAGATGGTCGGGCCGGCGAGATTTGAACTCGCGACCTCCTGACCCCCAGTCAGGCGCGCTACCAAGCTGCGCTACGGCCCGAACCTCCGCAGAGGTAGCGGTTGGGCGAGGCTCTGTCGACCGTCAACGCGGGCGGGAAGCTCGCGTCTCGGACTACAGCATCGCCCGAATGGAATGGAGTTCATCGCGGATCTTGCGGTAGCGGGCGCGATGGTCGGCCTCGAAGGTCAGGGGCCCCGCCTCGAGAGCGGTGCCGACCCCGAGTTCGCGCAGCTTGTTGCGAGCGCCGGCGATCGTGAAGCGCTGCTCATACAGCAGCTTCTTGATCAGCAGAATCATGTCGATGTCGCGGCGTCGATAGAGGCGCTGCTTCGACCGAGATTTCTGCGGCGCCATCCACCGGAACTCGGACTCCCAGTAGCGCAGCACGTAGGGCTTCACATCCGTGATGGAGCTGACCTCTCCGATCCGGTAGTAGCGCTTGTTGGGATTGATGCCGTTGTCGCTCGCCGATCCCTTGGCTCGATGCGCCATGGTCCCCCCTTGGCTCGGCTGCGCGGAAGAAACCTCAACTGGCCCGCTTCTCCTCGGCCTTGTTGGATTCCGGTCCGTCGTCGTTCAGCATGGTCTTTAGCACGAGACTCGGCTTGAAGGTAAGGACTCGGCGCGCTTCCAGCAGAATTTCCTGGCCCGTCTGCGGATTGCGACCCTTCCTCGCATTCTTACCCCGAACCACGAAGTTACCGAAGCCGGAGATCTTGACCTTCTCCCCGCGGGCGAGGGTTTCCTTGATGGTCTCGAAGACCTTTTCGACCAGATCCGCGGATTCCTTCTTCGAAAATCCGACCTGCTCGTAGATCTGCTCCACGATTTCGGCTTTGGTCATATTCTCTCCCATTCTCTCGGAGGTTCTAGCGGAGCTCGCCCCCGAAGCGTCGATCCAGCATCTTCACCACACGATCGGTTGCGCGCACCACCTCGTCATCGGTGAGAGTGCGATCCGAGCGTTGAAACACGAGGCGAAAGGCCAAACTCACCCGGCCCTCAGGCACACCCTTGCCTTCGTAGCGGTCGAAGAGCTCCACGGCGACCAGGTCGCTGCCCCCGGTCTTTCGGATCGCCGCTTCGACCTCGCCCGCGGGTTGGCTGCGGTCGAGGATGACCGCGAGATCTCGGCGCACGCGCGGGTACGGCGAAATCTCCTGGTACTGGGGGTCGTGCGGCGCAAGAAGCTCCAGCGCACTCAGGTTCAGCTCGATCACCGCGCACGGAACATCGATCTGAAAATCCGCCGCCACCTCGGGGTGAAGCTCGCCGACCATTCCTACCTCATGCCCACCCGCCCGACCTCGGGCGTCAACGCAAATGGCTGCCGCGGCGCCCGGGTGCAGGTAGGGCCGATTGCTGCCCCCTCGCAAGGATGCAACATAACCCACCTGAAACAATAGCCTTTCTGCCACGCCTTTGGCCTGGAAGAAGAGTGGGGCCGAATTCTCCCAAAGACCCCCCTCCTCGGCGCCTGTGAGCACCGCGCAGGCCCAGCGCGGCTCCTCTGGAAGCTCTCCCTCCCCCTGGGGCCAGAAGACCCGGGCCACCTCAAACAGGGACACCTGCTCGATCTGGCGGCTCCGGTTGTACCGAACCAGGCGCAGCAACGAGGGCAGCAGGGTGCTCCGCAGCTGGGCCTGCTCCTCGTGAAAGGGATTCAGAACGGCCAGGCTCGCCCGGTCTGGCGCGTCCGCGGCCAGCCGGAGTGACCCCAGGTCCTCAGCGCTCACGAACGGAAACGAAACGCACTCGAGCAGACCGGACCCGGCCAGGGAATCCCGAGCGCGCTCGGCCAGGGTCCATCCCGGCGGTTCTGGCGCGGGGCAAAGCGTCGCCTGGGGCATCGTGGTGGGAATCCGATCGTAGCCGTGAATGCGGGCCACCTCTTCGGTCAGATCCTGGTGGACGTGGAGGTCGTTGCGATGCGAGGGCACGCGGCAGTGGAGAACCCCACGCGGTTCCTCGAGACAATCGACGCCCACTCGCTCGAGCAGCCGCGTGACCTCGTCCGAGGTCAACGCGGTCCCCAACAGGCGATTCGCCTGCTCGACCTTCAAGTCGATGGTCTCGGTCACCTCCGGCGGCGTTCCCCGGACCACGATCGCGTCCTTCGCCACTTCGCCACCGGCAAGCTCGGCGATCAGGCGAGCCGCACGATCCGCCGCGCGGGTCACTCCGGCACGATCCACGCCGCGCTCGAATCGATAGGAGGCTTCGCTGCGCAGACCGTGCCGCCGCGCCGTCAGCCGCACACTCCCGGGCCGAAAATGGGCGCTCTCGATCAGGAGGTCGACGCTGGCGTCGGTCACCTCGGTGGCGGCGCCCCCCATGACACCCGCCAATGCGATGGCGCGCTCGGCGTCGGCGATCACGAGATCTCGCGGATCGAGGGCTCGGGTCTGGCCATCGAGGGTCACGAGTTTCTCGCCCGCGCTCGCAAGACGCACCCGCACGCTGGGGCCGCGGACGCGCGCCAGGTCGAAGGCGTGTAGGGGTTGCCCGAATTCGAGCAGAACCAGATTCGTGACGTCGACCGCGAGGTTGATCGAGCGGAACCCCGAGGCCTCGAGTCGCTTGCGCAGCCAGTCGGGAGTGGGTCCGAGGCGCACGCCCCGAACGACCCGTGCCACATACTGGAAGCAGTCGTCGGGGGCGTCGATCTCGACGGAAACGGCGTCCGCCGTGACGAAGTCCCCCTCGACCGGGCCCGTCTCGGGAATGTGCAGGGTTCCGCCGAAATGGGCGCGCACCTCGCGGGCGATCCCCAGGAGCGACGCCGTGTCCCCGCGGTTGGGGGTGATGCCGAGGTCGAGGATACGATCGCCGGTCGCCATCACTTCCGGCAGAGCGGCCCCGACGGGTGCGTCGGGATCGAGCACCAGGATTCCATCGTGCTCGTCGCCCAGGCCGAGTTCCCGAGTCGAGCAGATCATGCCGTGGGACACGACACCCCGAATCTTCGAGCGCTTGAGTACGGTGCCGTCGGGCAGCACGCCGCCCGGACTCGCGACCGCCACTTTCTGTCCGGCGGCCACATTGGGCGCGCCGCAGACGATCTCGACGGGCTCGTCCTCGCCCAACTCGACCCGACAGACCGAGAGCCGATCCGCATTCGGATGAGACTCCCGCTCCAGCACGCGTCCCACCCGGATCGCCGACAGGTCCGGACCGAGTCTCTCCACGACGACGTCCTCGAAACCGCCGAGTTCGAGCCGTTCGGCGAGTTCGGCCTCCGGCGGAATCGCGATGAACTCCGCCAGCCAGTCGAGCGAGACCCGCATCAGAGCTGCTCGAGAATTCGCACGTCGCTCTCGAAGAGCAGCCGCATGTGCGGAAGGCCGAAACGACGCATGGCGGTTCGATCGATCCCCATGCCGAAGGCGAAGCCCTGGTAGCGCTCGGAATCGATCCCGCAGCGCTCGAGGACGCGCGGGTGGATCATCCCGCAACCGCCCCACTCGAGCCACGCCCCGGCGAGGCGAAAGTCCATCTCGGCCGACGGCTCGGTGAAAGGAAAGTGGTTGGCGCGAAATCGCAGATCGACGTCGTCGCCCATCAGGTGGCGAGCGAAGGCGTAGAGAATGCCCTTGAGGTCGCCGAAGCTGACGCATTCGTCCACGAGAAAGCCCTCGATCTGGAAGAACATCGGACTGTGCTTCGGACTGAAATCGTGGCGATAGACGCGGCCGGGGGCGATGAAGCGAAACGGCGGGGTGCGGCCGGTCATGGCCCGGATCTGCACATTCGAGGTGTGGGTCCGCAGCACGTTGCCACCCTCGACGTAGAAGGTGTCCTGCTCGTCCCGCGCGGGGTGGTCGGCGGGAATGTTGAGCGCCTCGAAGTTGTTGAAGTCGGTCTCCACCTCGGGGCCTTCCTCGATCGAGAATCCCATGGCGGTGAAGAAGCGCACCATGTCGCGCGTCACCCGGGTTATCGGGTGGAGGCGACCGTGGGGCGGGCGAACCCCGGGCAGGCTGACGTCCAGGTCGCGGCCTTCCAGGGAACGGCGCCGTTCGAGGACCTCGAGCCCGCGTCGCCGCTCGGCCGCCCAGCGCTCGATCCGCTGCTTGGCAGCGTTGGCGGCCTGACCCGCCCGAGACCGCTCGCTGGCGTCGAGATCTCCGATACCGCGGAGGAATTCGGACACCGACCCCTTGCGACCCAGATAGCGGGCTCGCACCTCGGTCAGGTCCTGCCGCGTCGAGGCTGCCGCGATGGCTTCCCGGGCCTCCCGCTCCAGAGCCTCGAGGTTCTCTGACCCCGCCGGCACGGTACTTCGCCCCTAAACGACCTTGGACTTGGCCAGCTCGGCCAGCTCGCCGAAGGCTTTCGGATCCGAAACCGCCAGCTGCG
>JAZFUU010000007.1:0-10638 GCA_036447375.1 Myxococcota bacterium | reverse complement strand
TTGCGCAGGGCGATGGCCACCGCCCGCTTGGCCTCATCCTGACCGACGATGTAGCGATCGAGTTCGGCGACGACCTCGCGCGGAGTGAAGGTCTGGGATCCGGTCACGGCAGGGTCAACACGGTTACCGAGTCGTTGGTGTAGATGCAGATCTCGGAAGCGATCCGAAGCGCCTCACCCGCGATCGCCTCGGCACTCAGGTCGGTGTGTCGCGCCAGTGCCCGGGCCGCGGCCACTGCGTACGCCCCGCCGGAGCCGATGGCGGCGATTCCGTCGTCGGGCTCGATCACATCCCCGTTTCCGGAGACGACGAGTACATGTTCGCGATTGCCGACCACGAGCATGGCTTCGAGCCGCCGCAGCACCCGGTCCGTGCGCCAGTCCTTGGCGAGTTCCACCGCGGCACGGCGCACGTCGCCGGGATGGGCCTCGAGCTTCGCCTCCAACCTCTCGGTGAGTGCCATGGCGTCCGCGGCACCCCCGGCGAACCCGATCAGGGCGGAATCGTTCGCCACGAGACGTGCCTTTTGCGCGGACCGCTTCACGACGGTATTTCCGATGGTGACCTGACCGTCCGACGCCATGGCGATCTCGCCGCCGCGGACGATCGACAACACGGTGGTGGAGTGTGTCGGCTCCCGGTGATTCATCCGCGTGACTCCGCTCGGCCCCCGGCCTTGCTGCCCCTGCTTCGGGCTTTCGAGCTCACGCGCGCCCGGGGGTGCGCGCGGTCGTAGACCTCCATGAGTCGATCCGCCGAGACCGCGGTGTACTTCTCGGTGGTAGCGAGGCTGGCGTGCCCGAGAAGTTCCTGAATCTCGCGCAGGTCGGCCCCCATGTCGAGCAGATGCGTCGCATAGCTGTGACGCAATCGGTGCGGATGAACCCGATCCACCACGCCCGCTTCACGTGCCCGGGCTGCGAGAACACGGCGCACATCGCGCGGACCGAGCCTCGTGACTCCGCGTCGCTGCGGCCCGTCGCCGGAGAGGGAACCGGCTCCTCGCGATCGCAGACTCGTGATCAGGGGTTCCGCCAGAAAGCCCGGACGACGGCGAAGGACGAGGTAGGCTTCCAGCGCCTCTCGGGCGGCTTCGGGGAGCGGTACCACGCGTTCCTTTCCTCCCTTGCCCGTCACGCGCACGTCACCCCGCGGAAGATCGACATCTCGCACGTCGAGAGCCACGAGTTCACCCACCCGTAGACCCGCCCCATACAGCAGCTCCACCACCGCACGGACTCGAAGCTCGGCGAGCTCCCCCCCGGCCCGCTTCCCCGGTGGGCGGCTGTGTTCCGCGAGAGCGACACAATCGTCCACCGGAAGCGGATTGGGAAGTCGCTTCGGGGTACGCGGAGCCGGTATTCCACCGGTGGGATCCACATCGCAGGTCCCTTCGTCCACGAGCCATCGAAAGAAGGATCGAATCGCCGCCAGCTTGCGTCCAAGTGTCGCAGGGTGACGCCGGGCATGAAGTGCGGCGAGGAAACGGCGAACATCCGAGGCGGTTACCCGTCCGGGCTGCACCCCCTTTTCCAGAAACGCGACGAGCTGGCCCACGTCGGCGCCATAGGCGCGGCGGGTGTGGGGAGACAGGTTGCGCTCGGCACGAAGATGCAGGTCGAACCCGAGGATCGCTTGAGCGAAGGTCATCCGACCCGTGCCGCGCTGTCGCCGGAATTCGTTCGCACTTTCCCGCACAATCCCGGCCAGCATAGCCTGCGCCTCACTCCCGAACGACCCGAAGTCTGCCGTCGCGATCCTCTGCGATGCGTCCCTCCAGCTCGAGCTCGAGGAGGTCGAGAGCCAGCTTCTCGGGAGCGAGGTCGAGCCGCCGTGCGAGCTGGTCACGCGTCGCGGGCTCGCGAAGCAGCCCCCGGACGATGCGGTGCCGCTCTCCCGTCAACCCCGGTCGATCGGGCTCCGGCGAGTTCGATGCTCGGCGTGGGTGCGATGGCAACTCACCGCTCCGTCGGAATTCTCCGAGAACATCCTCGGCGCTGAGAACGACCCCCGCGCCGTCGCGCAGAAGCCGATTGGGCCCCGCACTCGTCGGCGCGGAAATGGGACCGGGAACCGCGAAGACATCCCGCCCCTGGTCCGCGGCATGCTGCGCCGTGATCAGCGAGCCACTTCGCTCGCGCGCCTCGACAACGACGACCGCAGAAGCCAGACCGCTGATCAATCGATTCCGCAGCGGGAAATAGTAGGGGAGGGGCGCCGTTCCGGGCGGAAACTCGGAAACGATGGCGCCCTGACCGGCGATGCGCCGGGCGAGGCTCCGGTGGGCCGACGGATACACGCGATCGGGTCCACAGGCCTGGACCGCCACCGTACGGCCTCCGGCGTCCAGGGCCGCAGTGTGCGCGATCGCATCGATTCCCAGGGCGAGACCGGAGACGACCACGAGACCGGCCTCCGCGAATTCGGTGGCGAGTCGGCGCGCGACAGAACGCCCATAGGCGGACGCCGCCCGCGATCCCACCATTGCGACACTGGGGGCCGCGAGGGCCGACACTTCCCCCCGAACCAGGAGAAGGGGGGCCGCGTCCTCGAGGCTCTCCAGGGCAGACGGATAGGGCGGCGAGCCGAAGGGCACCGCGACGACGCCATCACGAGCGAGGGCGGCGACCGCGGCGTCGAGTTCGCCGCGGGTCGAGGGAATCGCCCGCGGGTACGCGCGCAGGGCTCTTCGAGGGCAGGAGTGGCGCCGCAAGAGCTCGACGGCAACCCCCGGTCGCAGGAAGAGATTCCGCTGCAGATCGAGCCAGTCTCGAAGCAATCCCGGCACGACGACGCTCGGGTCCGCCGGATCGAGCACATCCGGATCGCGAGGCATGGGGGCACTCCCCGGGACCGGGGAACCCCCTGGATAGCTCTGATCCCGCGCCCGCGCGAGGCGACGGCGAGCGAAACCCCGCCCTGATCCAAAATCGGAACGGAATCCCGGATCTGGCGAGGGGGGCGGAAGCGAAGTAAAGCAATCGGTTGCGGGCCAGCCTTCGCTCGGCTTCGCCTCGCTGCGCGGCCTTCGGCCTTGAGCTAGTTCGTCGCGCCTCGAAACAGGTCACCGAGCTCGAGCTCCGTGCTCGTATGGGTAACCGTAGCCACAGAGGTCTTCGCCTCGGCCTTCACCACGAGTAGCTGCGCGACGACTCGCCCGGGCACGCGAACCAGCGTGTTTCTCGCCGTCTCGTTCTCCAAGTAGTCGCGTCGAAAGACCTCCAGAGGGCTGCCCACCTCGAGACCGTCGACGGTGCCGCGATTCAGATATACGTAATCGACATGCGCCATCATCGTCCGGTTTCGCGCGAAGTAGCTGAGCCTGCCTTCCACGCCCGTCGGACTCGGCGCAATCACGATGTCCTGCGGAATCAGCTCGCGGGGGATCAGGCGATCGCCTCGCTCCATCGCCGCGGAAGATTCGCGAATCGCGACCAGTGAGGTCTCGGCATAGGCCTCGCTCACTCGAACCCAGCCGAGGATGTCGATGTGATATCCGAGCAACCGGCCCGTGTCGGGGTCCAGGACGCGGTCGCGCTCGCGGAAGACCGTAAACTCGTCACCGACCTGGGTGGCGTTCCGACCCAGGCCGATGAAAACACTGTCACCCTGAACGAGCATCAGGCGCGGGGTCAACGCGTCGACGATGCTCGCCGAACTCCGCAGGGCGTCGGCGCTGATGAGCCCGACTCCCTCCCTCGAGTTCACCAGACGCGTCACCGGCGGCGCCGGCGCGGTCTCGAGCGCCACGGGCACCTCAGCGGGCGGCATCACACCTGGATCGACCACCTCGGGGGCCGCAGGCGATCCGCTCGTGAGCAGCACCGCCTCCGCCATGGTCACCCGACGCATCTCTGTCGGTGTGATCCAGATGTGTTCACCGGGCTGGATCAGGTGTGGATTCTCGATCTCGCGGTTGTCCTTCCAGATCGAGGGCCAGATCCACGGGGTACCGAGGTAGGCCTCGGAAATGTCCCACAGCGTGTCACCCGAGACGACCACGTGAATGCGGCCGGGACGACCTTCCGAGTCGTATCCGAGGGCACCCAGTTGGACCCGTACCGTCTCGGCCGGCTGAGGGGACACGGCCGCCGCTTCGGGATCTCCAGTCGGCAGCGGGCCTTCATCGCCAGCCGCGGTCTCGACCGGCGTCTCTTCGAAAACCGGCGGAATGATCTCGGCCGTCGGGGCCTCTGCCGCTTCGGCACCCCCTTCGCTGGGAAGCAGCGAGGCCGGGCCGTCCCGATCGGACTCGGAGTCCAGACCCTCTGCCACGACCTCGACGGCTATGGGGTCGGATTCGTCCGCCCACACGCTTCCCGGTACGAGCAGTGTCGCGCCGAAGAACAGGAGCATCGAGGCTCTCATGGCATCCCTCCCTGGGCAACGTCGGTTGATGCCGACGCACGCGTGACCTTGCCCGAAGGCCTCCTGTTTCAGGAGCCGCCGGGAGAGCCACGCCCTCCATCCCCTATCGACCGTGCGGGGAGCCGGCTTGACGTGCCGGTAGGGGGCTGCGCCGGGTGCCCCGAGGAATCTGGCGGCTCAGGGGGAATCGAGGGCGACGGGTAGCCTCAGCCCGCGACGCTGGCGAGCATCGTCCGCGCGTCAGAGGCCCAGTCCGGCTCGACCTCCTCGGGGGCGCCCCGGGCCTCGAGACTCCGTTTTCGCTCTTCCAGACCATCGAGGGCCCGCTCGAGGGCGGAGCGGGCGTTTCCGGGATCGCCGGCCGCAACGTACACCTTCGCCAGGTGGTATCGGGCGATACCGACACCGGGGCTCGCGGGGTCGAATCCGGCCTCCGCCTCCTTGAGATAGCTGATCGCCGCCGACGGAACGCCGCGCTTGTAGAGAACCCATCCCAGGGTATCCGCCATTTCAGGACTCTCGGGCTTCAGGGCCTTGGCTTCCTGGGCCAGATCCAGCGCACGATCGAGTTCCTGCCCCGACTCGGCGAGGATGGATGCCAGATTGTTCTTCGCCTCGGCGAGATCCGGATTCAGGCGAACCGCCTCGGTGTAGCGTTCGACCGCACGCTCGGGCTGCTGCTCGGAGTCGTAGAGCATACCCAGCAGATAGTGCAGGCGGCCCTCGTCGGGCAAGGCGATCAGCGCCTTCTCGTAGGTCTGGATCATATCGGGGGTGCGGCCGGTCCGACCGTAGTAGCGAGCCAGTTGGTTGTACGCCCGAAATTCTTTCGGATTCAGTGCGATCGCGCGGCGGAAGCTGGATTCGGCTTCGTCGCCGTGGTTCTGGCGCAGATGGAAAGTGCCTTGGATCAGCCGGAGTTCGGGGTTCTCCGGGTCCGCATCCACCGCCCTCTGAATTCGGGCGGCGCTTTGATCGGCCACGCCGTCCCTCAACTCGGCGTTCATCAGGGCCCGCAAGGTGACGATATCCCCGGGATTCTCCTCATAGGAACGCATCAGAAAGTCGCGAGCCACCTCTCCGTGACCCAGTCTCCGGTGAATCTTCCCGAGGGCGAGGAGAACCGCAGGATCCCGCTGCTCTTCCGGAATCAACTCCAGTTCGGCGAGCGCACCCTCGGGGTTGCCGAGAAATGCCAATCCCTGTGCCACCAGGACACGCGCGTCGACATCCCCCGGAACCGACCGCAGGAAACGTCGTCCCTCCTCGACACCATACTCGTATTCACGAAGTCGCAGATGAACCCGGACGAGGGCTTTGCGAGCCAGTATCAGGCCGGCATCCAACTCGAGCGCACGCGCCAACTCGGCTCGGGCGACGGTGTCATCGCCCCGAGCCGCCAGGGTTATCCCCAAAGTCAGGTGGGGAGAGGCTGCGTTGGGTTCGGCGTCGATGGCGGAACGCAACAACCGGATCCCTTCTTCGACGTTGCCCTCTGAGAGCTCGATCTTTGCCTTGACCAGAAGCGCCCCCGCGTTGGAAGGCTCCTCGGCCAGAATGGCATCGACCACGCCGCGACCCTGGGCCACCTGTCCGGCGTCATCGTCGCGAACGCCGACCTGGATCAACAGGTCGGCATGTCTCACTTTCGCTGCCCGATTCTCTGGAGAGATGCGCACGGCTTCCGCGGCCGCCGCCATAGCGCCGTCCACGTCACCCTGGGAGGCCAGGTGTCGCGCCAGATACACGTGGGGACGCGGATCATCCGGGCGCGAGGCGGACGCCTCCGCGATGATCTCGTCGGCCTTGGCGATATTCCCGCGGATGCGGTGGATGCGCGACAGGAGGTAGGTCAGGGCGAGTGGATCCTCGACCCCCTCCATCCCCCCTTCGACGACCTCGATGGCTTCGTCGAGTCGGTCCCGGGACGACAAAAAGCCCGAGAGCATCTTGACGGCAATCTCGAGCTCTTCCGGCGTCGCAAGCTTCAGAGACGTGCGGTAGGCCTCCTCTGCCTCGACGTCCCGCTGACGGTCTTTGGCCAGAAAGCGGGCGAGCCCCGCGTACGAGAAGGGAGTCGGCTCGACCTCGATGATCTTCCGATACACGGCTTCGGCGCTTTCGCGATCGCCACGTACTTCATGGAACTGGGCGATGTGATGCAGAGGCCGCGCGTGATTCGGATCGACCTTGTGCGCCGCTTCGTAGACTTCCAGCGCCTCGTGCGGACGACCGAGCTGATCCAGGGCGCGTCCTTTCAGCATGTAGGCCATGATCATTTCGGGAGCCAGTTCGATCATTCCGTCGGCCTGGCGTAGCGCCTCCTCCGGATCTCCCGCAGCGATGGAGAGGTCGCCGAATCTGAATCGGGCGTCGAGATTCGAGGGGTCGAGACGTGACGTCTCACGAAGCTCCCAGAACGCCTCCCGGATCCGTCGGTCCTTGAGATAGGCCTGAGCGAGGCCCCAGTGGGCCGCCTTGTTTTTGGGATCCGTCTGCAACGCAGTGCGGTATTCGATGATGGCTTCCGCGAACTCCCCGCCCTCCATATACGCATCACCGCGATCGAGATGCTCTTCGATCTGAGACTCTTCCGCTTGGCAGGCCCCGAGGACGAGCAGTGAGGCGACAAGAAAAGATGAAAGCCAGGGACTTCGCATGAGTTTTCCTCGATTCAAAAAAAGGGGGCAGTGCCGGTGCATCGGACTCCGAGCCATCGCCCCTTAGAATTCAAAAAGTCTCCCGGGAATCAAGGGGCTCAAGCCGTTAGCGGCGCATCATCCCTCGATCGCCGGATCTTCGCCGGGTCGGGTCTCCGACTTCTCCGATTCCGAAGGCGGCACTTCAGGCAGGCGCGCCAGCATTGTCCGAACCTCGGCCACCCATGACGGTTCCGGCTCCTCCGCCGCCCCGAGTGCCCGAAGCCGTTGTTGTCGATTCTCCAGCCCCGCGAGAGCGCGCTCGATCGCTGCCCGCGCCTGGGGCACTTCACCGTTGGCCTCGTAGGCCATCGCCAGATGCTGGCGGACCACACCCAGGCTCGCGCTCAGCGGCTCCATTCGGGCCTCGGCCTCCCGGAAATAGGTGATCGCCGCCGATGCGATCCCGCGCTTGTAGAGCACCCAGCCGAGCGTGTCCGCCGTGTTCGGATCGTCTGGCATCAGTGCCTTGGCCTCCTGGGCGAGATCCAGCGCGCGGTCGAGGTCGGTCTCGTTCATGGCCAGGAGATACGCGAGATTGTTCTTCGCCTCGGCCAGGTTCGGATCGTGGCGAATCGCATCTTCATAGCGTTCCATCGCGCGCTCCTCCTGGCCCGACGACTGGTAGAGAACGCCCAGGAAGTGATGCAGCCGCGCATCGGTCGGCACGGATTCGATCGCACTCTCGTAGGTCCGGATCGTCTCCTCGGTACGGCCGGACCGGCGGTAGTAGATGGCGAGGTGGTTGTAGCCGTCGAGATCGGTAGGATCGAGTTCGATGGCCCGGCGAAAGCTTTTTTCCGCCGCGTCCCCGTCTCTCAGCCGCAGGTGAACCACGCCCATCAGTCGGTGCAACTTTGCATTGTCGGGTTGCCCAGCCAAGGCAGCCCGAATTCGCTCATCCGATTCCTGTTCCCGACCTGTGCTCCGGTCCAGCGCCATCAGGCTGCCGAGAATCTCCGCGTGATAGGGCGATGATTCGAGAGCCAGCAGCAGGTATTTTCGCGACTCATCCAGATTGGACAGCATACTGTGTATGCGACCCATGGCGTAGAGCGCCGTCGTACCCCGATCCTCCTCGGGAATGGCTTCGAGTTCGTCCAGCGCCTCCTGCGGCTCTTCCATCAGCACCAGACTCTGGGCCACAAGCACCCGGGTCTCGACGTCGTTGGGCCGCTCTCGCAAGAAAAGCCGACCCTCGTCGATGGCATACTCGAATTCGCGAAGCTGCAGATGGACCTTGGCGAGCATCTTGCGCGCTTCCACCAGCCCCGCATCGATCTCGAGCGCGCGCCCCAACTCCGCCCGCGCCACACTGGATTCTCCCTGGAGCGCCAGGGCAGTACCCAGCACGAAGTGCGCCTGAGCCCAGTCGGGCCGCGCGTCGATGGCCGCCCGCAGGGCGATCACGGCGCTGTCGGCGTCGCGCTCCGCCAGGTCGACCTTCGCTTTGACGAACAGGGCGCCGGCGTGGGAGGGCTCTTCCCCCAGGATCTCGTCGATGATTGCCCGCCCCTCGTCGATTCGATCCCGTTCGCCTCGACGGTACCCGGACTCGACCAGAACCTCGGCCGTCCGGAGTCGGGCAAGTTCGCTCTCGGGATCCAGCTCCACCGCCCGTCGCGCCGCTGCCAGCGCTCCCTCGAGGTCACGCTTTCGGCCCAGATAGGATGAGAGGATCAGCTGGGGCCGCGGATCGTCCGGCCGGGCTTCGGTGGCCTGCCGAATCAGCCGGTCGGCCTTCTCGTTCTCTTGATGGGCGCGGTAGAACCGCGCTAGCAAGTAGATCAGGTCGAGGGGATCTTCTTCCTTCTCGATCCCCTCATCCAGCACCCGCACGGCGTCATCGAAACGATCACGGCTGAAGAAGAGCCCCGCCAGCACGGCGATCGCGCGAACTCGTTGCTCGGGCTCGGCGAGTTCGAGGGCCTGCCGGTAGGCCACCTCCGCCTCGTCGACACGCTCGGGCTCGCGGGCCAGGAAGCCCCCCAGCGCGGTGAACGACATGGTCGAGGGCTCGACCTCGGTGAGTCGGCGATACAGGGGCTCGGCCTGTTCGCGATTGTCATGGCGGCGGTGGTGGATCGCCAACAGCAAAAGGGCGGCGGCACTGTCCGGGGAAATCTCGAGAGCGCGCTCGTAGATCCGCTGCGCTTCCTCCGGACGCCGCATGGCCTCCAGCGCCCGCCCCTTGAGCAGATAGGCCGTCGCCCGGTTCGGGTCGGCGGCAATGACCTCCTCGGCCTGCTTGAGCGATTCTTCGAGTTCTCCCGCGTAGATCGCAATCTGTCCGAACTGAAGCTTCGCCTCCAGATTGTCCGGATCCAGGCGGGCGGTTTCCCGCAGTTCCCAGAATCCGTCGCGTGCCTGCTTGGTCTTGAGGAACGCCCGAGCCAGCCCCCAGTGGGCAGCGCCGCTGTTGGGGTCGATCTGGAGCACGTTCTTGAACTCGATGATCGCTTCGGCGTATTGCTCTCCCTCCAGATAGCTCGCGCCTCGCTCGAGATGGCGATCGAGCTTGGCTTCGTCGGACTGACAACCCGCCCCGATCGCGGCGGCGAATATCAGGAAGATCAGGCTAATCACGGCTCGCATGTGCCACCTCATTTCGGACCAACGTCGCCTCCCGCGGGAGAGACCCCCCAGATAACCCCGAACGCACCCGGTCGGGCCCCTTCCACCCCCGGAGCGTACCAATTTATCGAGTGTGACCGGAGTTGATTCGATTCTATTCAAGCCGCCCGCCCCTCACCGGATCCCGACGTCCGATTTCGACGCCAGCCGGTATGGGTGATCCCCATCCGCCGGATCATGTAGTTGAGCTTCCGCGGGCTGATGCCGAGCAGTCCCGCCGCTTCCTTTTGCACATAGCGGGTTCGACGAAGTGCCTCGAGAACCAGGTGACGCTCGACCTCCTGCAGCGAAACCCCTTCGGGCGGGAGTTCCGGACACCATCCACTCGAATCGGTTCGAGACGAGACTTCGAGTACCGAGAGGTCTCGCGAGCGGATTCGGGGGCCCTCGGCCATCAGGGCAGCGCGCTCGATGGCATTCTGCAGCTCGCGAACGTTGCCCGGCCAGGAATGCTCTCGGATGCGCCCCAGGGCCGAATCGGAAAATCCGCGCAGCGGCCGACCCCGGTTGATCGAGATTCGGCCCAGGGTGTGGTGGGCCAGGGCGATCAGGTCCTCCGGCCGCTCGCGCAGCGGCGGGACGTGGATCCGAATCACATTCAATCGGAAGAAGAGATCCTCCCGGAAGCGGCCCTGCCGCAGAGCTTCTTCCAGATCCTGGTTCGTGGCCGAGAGGATCCGCGCGTCCGTTCGGAGAATTCGGGTTCCCCCCAGGCGGTGAAACTCCTGATCCTGCAGCACCCGCAGGAGCTTCGCCTGGGTCGCAGCGGACATGTCCCCCACTTCATCGAGGAACAGGGTGCCGCCGCTCGCCTGCTCGAAGCGCCCGATTCGATCGCGATCGGCTCCGGTGAATGCTCCCCGCTCGTGACCGAAGAGTTCCGATTCGAGCAACGTCTCGGGAAGCGCCGCGCAGTTCACCTTCACGAGAGGTCCCG
>JAZFUU010000006.1:0-2634 GCA_036447375.1 Myxococcota bacterium | reverse complement strand
TCGTCCGTCCCGCGCCGGCTGATGTCGTAGATCTGGACGTCGTCGAACGGAATCGTGCGAGCCATGGCGAGGCCGATGCCGCTCGATCCGCCGGTAATGAAAACCAGGCTCCGGCTCACGGCCGGACCGTAGCATGGGGCGGGCTCCTGCAAACGGCCCGAAGGCGAGCGAAGTGGCGAGGGCAAGGCCGAAGGCCGCGCAGCAAGCCGAAGGCGAGCGAAGTCTAGAGCTAGAACGTCAGTCGCAGCGAAGCCAGCCCGCGCAGGAGCGCAGTGGGCTTCCAGTCGGGTTCGCTGCCGTCGCCCTCGAATTTCGGAAATCGACGCAGCAGGGTGCCCACGGCGACGCTGGTTTCAAGCTGCGCGAGCCGCGCGCCCAGACAGAAATGGGCGCCGAAGCCCAGGGCCAGGTGCCGATTCTCCTGCCGGCCCAGGTCCAGGCGATCGGGTTCGGGGAACTGGGCGGGATCGCGATTGGCTGCGCCGATCACGAGAATCAGCGGCTCGCCTTCGGATATCTTCTTCCCGCCGATCTCGCACTCCTCCAGGGCGATCCGGGCGGTGGCCTGAACCACGCTGTCGTAGCGAAGGAATTCGTCGACGGCGGTTCGGATCAGAGCCGGGTCGTCAATCAGGCGTTTGCGTTCGCCGGGATTGCGCAAGAGGGCCAACACGGCGTTTCCGATCAGGTTCGCCGTCGTCTCGTGCCCAGCGACCAGGATCAACACGCTCATGGCAAACAGCTCGTCACCACTCAGGCGATCACCGTCTTCGCTGGCCTGAGCCAGAGCGCTGAGCAGGTCGTCTCGCGGTTCGGCGCGGCGCTCGGCGACGATACCGTCGAAGTACCTGCGCATCTCGCCCAGGCTTCGTTCGGCGGTGTCGGCGGCGCCCGGGGTGAATAGCGCCGTGGGCTCGGTCAGGGCGACCAGGTCCAGCGACCAGCGGCGGAACTCTTCGCGGTCCGCGGCGGGAATGCCCAACATCTCGGCAATCACCGTCACCGGAAACGGATATGCCAGGTCGCGCACGAGATCCATCTCTCCCCGCTCTTCAACCGCGTCGAGGTGGTCGTCGACGATCTTCTGGATCCGCGGTCGCAGCGACTCGACCATGCGTGGCGTGAAGACCTTGTTCACCAGGTTGCGCAGTCGCGTGTGATCCGGCGGATCCCGAAACAGCATCATATTGAGGAAAGCCGTACGGAAACCATCGCCAAGTTTTTTGAGCGGCGAGTGGGGGCCTCGGAACAGGTTGGACTGGGTGCGGTCCACGGAAAGGCGGGGATCTCGCAGCGCATCCAAGACGTCACAGTAACGCGTCAGTATCCAGGCGGGCAGCAGCGGATGGCGCTGCACCGGGTCTGCTTCCCGCAGGGCGTGGTAGTGCGGATACGGATCGCGTCGATGGTCGGGGTGGAAGGGATCGAAGACGACACTCACCGGCAAGCCTCTATCTGGAACGTCCCCAGAGTGGAACGTCCCCAGATCGACTCGGCGAAGCTAGTCGATCCTATTGTCGCGGGCTATCGGCGGGCAGAGCCCGCCTGCCCGCACGGCGAGCCTTCGGCTCGCCTTTGTTGCGGGTTGTCGGCGGTTCGCACCGAGGGGGCTGCTATGGTGAATCCGATGACAGGAACGCAGAGGTCATTGGTCGCGCGGATGCGCAAGCTGACCGGCGCGCCGCTGGGGGAGCCGAGCGTGGCTCGAGATCCGGTGAATCAGGCGATGATTCGCCACTGGTGCGATGCCGTCGACGATCAAAATCCTGTGTACACCGATCCCGAGTTCGCCGAGAAATCCATCCACGGCGGCATCGTGGCGCCTCCGACGATGCTGCAAGCCTGGACCATGCCGGGGCTGAAGCCCCGGCCGGTGCGCGAGGCCGGGGCGCCCCAGGGGCCGAGTGTGATCAGCCTTCTCGACGAGGCGGGCTTCACCTCGGTCGTGGCGACCAACTGCACCCAGGAATACAAACGCTATCTCCAGCCCGGCGACCTTCTCAGCGTGACCCAGTCGATCGAGACCGTGTCCGACGAGAAAAAGACGGCGCTGGGTGTGGGCCATTTCGTGACCCAGCTCATGAGTTATCGCGACCAGAACGGCGAGGAAGTGGCGACGATGCGCTTCCGTCTCCTCAAGTTTCGTCCTCCCGAGCGCGAGGCCGGGTCCAGGGCGAAGGTGCCGAAGCGTGGGCGGCCCGTGCCGTCGATCACGCATGACAATCGTTTTTTCTGGGACGGGGTGCGGGAGGGGAAGCTCCTGATCCAGCGCTGCCTCTGCGGAAAGCTTCGCCATCCGCCTGGACCCATGTGTCCGGCCTGCCGCTCGTTGGAGTGGGAGGCGATGGAGGCCTGCGGACGGGGCACGGTGTACAGCTACGTCGTTGCCCATCATCCGGCGATTCCCCCCTTCGAGTACCCGAACGGGATCGTTCTGGTGGAACTCGATGAGGGAATCCGCGTCGTCTCGAATCTCGTCGGAGTCGAGCCCGATGAGATCGAAATCGGGATGACCGTCCGGGCTCGATTCGACGAGGTCGAGCCGGACCGGAAACTGCTGCAGTTCGAGCGGGCGACTGGAGCGACGGATTAGGAGATCCGCATGCAAGAGCAACCGCGAACCACCACCATCCG
>JAZFUU010000005.1:0-8972 GCA_036447375.1 Myxococcota bacterium | reverse complement strand
CTACTGGGTGCGTGCGGTCGTCAAGGCGGCCATCGCAGCTCTGGGCGCGCTCTCGGGCCGCAGCCAGCCGGCGATGACGCTTTTTGAGGAGGCACTTCCCGCCGTGGAGGCGGCGGGAGGGTGGGCCGTGAACTACCCGCTACTCGTGGGATCGCTCTGCAGCACGCTCTGGAACCTGGAGCGCAGCGACCACATCGAGGTGCTCGAGCGCAACCTCCTCAGCAAGATCATCGAACCCGACTTTCGCTACATCCACCAGGACGGACGGCTCTCCATGGCGTATCTCTGCGCCCTTCAGGGCCGGCACGACGAAGCGGTGGACTGGTTCGCGAAGGCGCGGCTGGTGCTCGACGAGGAAGGGGCCCGTCCGCTGCGCGCGCGAACCGACTACGAAGAGGCCCGCATGTTCGCCCGCCGCGATACCCCGGTTGATCGCGACCGCGCCCTCCGGCTGGTCGACGTCGCCATCGACCAGTTCCGCGCTCTCGGCATGACGGGCTGGATCGCCCGCGCCGTGTCGCTGGCTGGCACGCTTCGCTAGCGCTCCGAGGGACGCCCCTTGTTTCTACGAATCTCTGTGCCTCGCTGCAGATCGAGCTATGCGGGCGGCTTCATGTCCTCGGGCGCGATGTCACGGTTGTGCTGGGCGAAGGTCCACCGATGCTCCTCCAGGTCTTCCGCCACGTAGGTGCGGTCACCCCAGAACATGTCCTCGGGGTCGGAAGCGATGTTCGCTCCAGCGGCTCGCGCTCGCGCGCAGTGGGCGTCCACGTTGTCGACGTACACGTAGAGGCCCTGGGTCACCGAACCCGAGAGTGACTTCGGGCTCTTCCAATGCTCGGATCCCGCGGTCGGGCTCAGCATGATCTTGCTGTCCTCGACCTTCATCTCGGCGTGCATGATGCTGCCATCGGGGCCGGGTATCGACGATTGCGTCTCGAAACCAAAAGCCTTGGCCAGCCACTCGAGGGCGCTGGCCGGATCGTCGTAGAAGACGTTGGACGTGATGCGAGGCGTGTTCTCCGGGGGGTTCGCGGGCATGGGACTCCTCCTCTGGGATGTGGTGGACCGTTGCGGATTCTACCACCCGAGCCGTTCGAGGGGTCTGGTAACATCAAACCGTGAGAGGCTGCATGTGAAATTCCTGTGGATTGCCGTCGCGTTGACCCTGACGGGTGTTCCCGGGTCGGTCGCGGCTGGGGACGACTCCGGCGATCTGCAGGCAGCGGCGGAACGCTGGTCGGTGCATATTGTGACCCGAGATGCGGATGGTGAGGATCGCGTGACCCGGATCTGGCTGGCCGCCCTCGACGGAGTCGGCGTGATCCGGACCGGAGACAGCCGCTGGTGGCGGAACCTCGAGAACGATCGGAGTTGTCGGATCCGGGTGTCGGGAACGGATATCCCGGTGCGGGTGGAGTTCGTGGCCGAGCGCGAGGAGAAAGCGCGAATCGACGATGTCTTTCTCGAGAAGTACGGCTGGCAGGAACGCGTCTTCATCTGGGGCGATCGCGGCGAGACGCATGAGAACTACGCGCGTGTTCACGCGGCGGGTTCAGAACAGCGCGAGCACTGACCGGCCGAGCTAGCCCCGAGGCGCCTGTCCACTGCGGGAACGGTCGCGCCGATCCAGACCGATCCAGAACGATCCGCTGGGGGTTGAGAATGACATCGACCGATAGCGCGCCTCTCGACTACGAAGCGGAGCTGCGGGGCGCGGTCGATGCGGACGGCGCCAGCCTGACGGTCCCGGAGACCTGGGAGGGATTCCCGGGCAGGGCCTTCGGCGGCTTCCTCGCCGGGGCGGTGCTGGTGGCGGCGTCGGCCCGCACCGAGCACCCGAGGCCCTTGAGCCTCTTCTCGCGCTACTACCGCCCGTCGCCGGTGGGGCGCGCCCTGGGAATCGAGCTGGTGGCAGAGCGGAGGGGGCGCAGCGTCGACACCTTCGCGGCGCGGCTGGTCGACGGCGACCGGCTGCTGTCGACCTTTTCCGTTGCCTTCGGCGCAGACGGCGAGGCGCCGCTTTCATCGCAAGCGCTAGCGACACTCGCTCCGCTCGTCCGGCCGCAGGCGGTCTGGCAGCACCTCGAGGAGATCGGCATCGAACCCGGGCAGCTCATGCGGCGCGTGGGGTACCGGACGGAGACCGACGCGATTCCGCCCGAAGAAGCCGCGGCCGGCTGGCACCTGCGGTCGGAGTGGCCGGCGACGACCTGCGCCGATCCGGCGGTGCGCGCGGCGGTAGCCGTGATGGCCATCGACGCGTTCGTCGGTCCCGCCGCGATGCGGGCGAACAAGCGGGATCTCGACGGGGAATGGCCCGTGATGATGCCGTCGCTCGATCTCAACAGCTGGTTCTACGCTCTCGAGGAACAGCAAGACGTCGACTGGCTCGCGGCGCGAACCTCGGTCCCCGTGAGCCGGGCGGGTTACGCCGTCGGCCGGACCCAGGTCTGGGCCGGCGACGCCCTGATCGCGGAGGGCATGAGCCAGGTGGCACTGGTGCCGCCCGTCCCTCCGGCGTGAGATTCTCTCCGGGAGACCCCTTCTATCCGGCAGCGACGATGCTGTAGTCCTCGCGCGGGAAGTGGACCACCACCTCACCGGCCCGTTCCGTTTGGCGTCGAACGGCGATGTCGTGCAGATCTGAAGCGGCGAGAGTTCCGGCGACGGCGCCGGATCCGTACTCGTCGGCGAGGACCAACACCGGGTCGCCGAGTTTCATTCCATCGGGCAGCACGGGTTCATCGGCGAAGTCTGCAGGACTCGCTTCGCGGGCGATCTCGATGGCACCGCCGGCGTCGAGCTCGCTGTGCTTTCCGTGTCCGATGGCGCGCACCCGTTCGATCCAGGCGGGTACCCGTTCGAGGGGCGCCAGAAGCTGCGCCGTTCGCTCGTGTAGGCCGAGCGGCATCAACGGATGGAACGCCGAAAGATCCGCCAGGCAGGCCTCGTCGCCCAACAGAAAAAGCCGGCCGTCGCTGAGCTGACCCTCGAGCCGGTCCAGGTTCGCGCGGATCTGCAGCAGCTTCGTAGGCAGTACCAGCTTCGCCTGATCCAGATCTGTTCCCGGGGGCACCATGGTCTTGCGGCGATCCTCGACGAACTCCTCGGGGAAGACGCCGCCGATTCCGAAGAAGGCGTAGATCACCATCATGAAGGTCGTTTCGGCCCAGCGCGAAAGCCCGTGCTCGAGGGTCTCGAGGCCGGGAGGCGAGAGGGGCGGACTCGGCTGCAGGCGGTCGAGCACCCGCGCGATGCCGTGGGTATCGCAGTAGATGTCGGCTCCGAGCTGCAACACGGGTACGCGCCGGTAGCCGCCGGTGAGCTCGATGAGGTCGGGCTTCGGCATCACCATGGGTGCCTGGACCGATCGCCACGGCAGGGCTTTCAGCCCGAGGGCCAACCGGATCTTCTCGGCATAAGGGGAGAGGTCGTAGTGATGGAGGATGATCTCGTTCATGGCGACAGCTTGAGGCAATCGTCTGGGGGATGCTAGCCAGATTCCGCTGGTGGACGGACCTGGCTCGCTCCCGCGCCGATCGCGCTACGTTTGCGGTCGTGACCGATCGACTCGAGAAAACCCGGCGATTTCTCGATCTCCACCGGCCCGGGACGCCGCTGCTCCTCCCGAATCCCTGGGATGTCGGAACGGCAAAGCAATTTGCGGCGGTCGGATTCCAGGCACTCGCCACCACCAGCAACGGTTACGCCGGAACTCTCGGCCGCGCCGACGGAGAGTTGTCGCGCGACGAGGCGCTCGCCCATGCCGGTGCCATCGCCGACGCCAGCGACCTCCCGGTCACCGCCGACCTCGAGAACTGCTTCGCCGACACGCCCGAAGGTGTCGCGGAAACCGTGCGACGGGCCGCGGAGGTGGGAATCGCGGGCTGCTCGCTGGAGGACTACACCGGCGACAAAGCGAATGTCATCTACGACGCCGCGCTGGCGGCCGATCGCGTCAAGGCGGCGGTCGAAGTGGCGCGGGGCGAGGCCACACGGCTGGTATTGACCGCCCGGGCCGAGAACTATCTGCACGGCCTGCGCGACCTCGCCGACACCATCGCCCGGCTCCAGGCCTTCCAGTCCGCTGGAGCCGACGTCGTCTACGCGCCGGGTCTTTCGGACCTCGGAGAAATCGAACAGGTCGTGCGCTCGGTCGACGTGCCGGTGAACGTGCTCCTGGTTCCGGGGGGCCCCACGGTTCCGGAGCTCGCCTCGGTCGGGGTCGCGCGCATCTCTGTCGGTGGCGCCTTCCACCTGGTGTCGGTGGCCGCCGTGGAGTCCGCGGCCCGGGAACTCCTCGAGAAGGGCACCCACGGTTATTGGGAGCAGGCGATGCAGGGCCTGAAGATCAAGCACCGGGCCTCCGACTGAGCGCTCGGCCCGTACTCGGCACGGTCGTCACCGGGCTGCTGCTTCTGCTCGCCAGCGCGGTGGCGTGCGACCGACCCGTCGAGCAGATCCAGCCCGTCGAGCAGACCAAAGAGGCCGTCGAGCAGACCAGAGAAGTAGTGAAGCCCAGCCTGGGACCGGGTCGCTGGCACAAGCTGCACAGTGAACGGGGCGAGCTCTCGCCGGAGAGGCTCGAACGGATCGAGCAGCTCGAGTCGATCGGCTACGTGAGCGGATCGGTTCCGGCGAGCGTCCGCGGCATCAGCGTCCACGATCGCGACCGCGCGCACTCGGGCCTCAACTTCTACACCACGGGCCACGGCCCCGAGGCCGTTCTTATGGACATGGAGGGCCGGGAGCTTCACCGCTGGCGCTATCCCTTCGAGGAAGTCTGGCCCGACCATCCCCGCAAGAACCGTCGTCACACGAAGTGGTGGCGCCGGGCCACCCTTTTCGAAAACGGTGACGTCATCGCCATCTTCGCCGGATTCGGGATCATCAAGGTCGACAAGGATTCGAAGCTTCTGTGGGCGCGAAAGATCGGCGCGCATCACGATCTCGAGATCATGCCCAACGGAGACATCTACGTCCTGACTCGCGTGCCGAATCTGCTGCCGCGGATCCATCCGACCCACGACGTTCTCGAAGACTTCATCTCGGTGCTCGGACCCGACGGGATCGAGAAGAGAAGCGTCTCGGTGCTCGAGGCCTTCGAGCGGTCGAAATACGCCAAGCCCTGGCGAGGTCGCGGCGACATCTTCCACACCAACAGTCTCCGGGTTCTCGACGGACGCCTTGCCCATCGCGCGCCCGCCTTCAAGCAGGGGAACGTGTTGCTCTCGATCCACGCCCTGGACCAGTTGGCCGTGGTGGATCTCGACCGGGCGGAAGTCGTCTGGACATTGGAGCGAGATTTCAAGGGGCAGCACGACGCGCGAATCGTGGGCGACGGCCACCTGCTTCTCTTCGACAACTTTGGGCGCAAAGAGCAGTCGAGCGTGATGGAGCTCGACCCGGTGAGCGGGGAACAAGTCTGGGAATATCGGGGGACACCGGAGCGACCCTTCTATTCGTTCACCTGTGGAACCGCCGACCGCCTCGTCAACGGGAACACCCTCATCGTCGAGTCGGATCAGGGCCGTGCCTTCGAGGTGACCCCGGAGCAGGAGATCGTATGGGAGTTCTACAACCCCTTCCGCGCCGGCGAGAATGGCGAATACATCGCGACCCTCTTCGACCTGCGGCGACTGCCGCCCGGGTTTAGCGAGAGCTGGCTCGGCGCTGAGGTAGACTGACCCACCCCCAAAGGAGGTCCCCCATGAAGCTCTACGGAATCGCCGGTTCGCGTGCGCTGCGGTCGCTCTGGGCCGCAGAAGAAGTGGGTGTCGAGTACGAGCATGTGCCGACCCACTTTCTGGGCGACTCGAAGAAGCCCGAGTACCTCGCCATCAACCCGAACGGCCGCGTCCCAGCCCTGGTGGACGGAGACGTCACACTCTTCGAGTCGATGGCGATCAACCTCTACCTGGCCCGCAAGTACGGCGGCGCACTGTGGCCATCGAACCAGGCCGACGAGGCCCGCGCGATCCAGTGGAGCTTCTGGGGCATGAGCGAGATCGAGCCGAACCTGATGGACATCCTGCTGAACCGCATCATGCTGCCCGAGGATCAGCGCAATGAGTCGGTGGCCGAGGCCGCTGAGAAAGGGCTCGACCGCCCCATGAAGGTGCTCGACGATACGCTCGCCGACCGCACGTACCTGCTGGGCAACGACTTCACGATCGCCGATCTCAACGTCGCGGCCGTGCTCTCGATGGCGAAACTGGTGCGCTACGACACATCGGGTTGCGCGAACGCCCACCGCTGGTTCGAGGCCTGTACGGGGCGGGAGTCGTTCGCGCGGGCGCGTCAGCTCTAGGCGGCGCTTCCAAATCTCACCTGGCATCGTGCCAGTGGCCGTGTTCGGTGGACCAGACACGACCGGACGCCGCGTCACGACTCGGATCGTCGGTGAAAACGACGATTCCGACGGCGATCAGAAGGCCGAGAATCCCCAGGGCGACCGCGATCCACTTCGTCAGGAACGTCGCCTTCTCGGCCGCTTTCCCCTCACAGCACTGTTTGTATTTCTTCCCGCTGCCACAGGGGCAGGGATCGTTGCGACTTGTCTTCGCCGTTTTCATGTCACTCGACCGCCAGCCCTCCCATTCTGCAACGTGGAGCGGAGGCGAGTCAACCAGGCTCAGCGCTCCTCCCGCAGGCGCTCCGTGTAGCGAACCTGAAACAGGCCGTACCTGGAGGACACGTAGGCGACGCCCGCGTCGGCATCGACTTCCACCTTCCGCAGCCAGGGAGCGACCCAGTAGCGTGCGACGCTCTGCTCGCTGTCGAGGTCGATCACGTCGACCGTGTTCGTCGCGAGACTGACGCACAGGAGCAGGTGGCGCTTGGCATCGATCGCGAGGTGGCGAACGCCGAAGATCGTCTTCAGGTCTTTCAGCCGGTCGAGGGTCTCCACGTCGTAGCGGTTTATCAGGGAGTTCACCGGAGAGCCGAGAAGCAGCTGGTTCGTGGCCTCGTCGACGATCAGGCCGTTGATACGCGGGTCCGTGGCGAGAGTGCGGATGATCTCGTGTCGCTCGGTGTCATACACCGTGAGCTGACTCTGGCGGCGAAAGTCGGTCACATAGATCCGGTTCCGGATGGGATCCAGCAGCGCGTCCGAGCCTAGATTGATCAATCGCCGAACGATCTCTCCGTTTCCGCCGTTCACGACTACAAATGCGAAGCCGACCTCTTGATCCGCCTCGGAAAAAATGAAGAGCATGCCGCTGCCGTCCGAGAGGATCCGCTTGTCGCCTGGCGCGATTCCCGTCAAGGGAAAGGATCGGCGCAGGCGGAGAGTCGTTCCGTCGAGTACGAGTAGCCGACCTCGGCGTGAGTGGAACACATAGAGTTCGTTAACCGTCGGGTCGTAGCCGAATTCCCCGGCCCGGCCCGTGTCGACCGGGGTCGCGCGAGGGGGTTGATCGAGGGCGCGGACGTTGTAGGCGAGGAGTCGCCGGACGCCGTGGCCCGTTGCGTAGAGGGTGTCGCCCTCTGCATCGAGGGTCAGCTTGTCGAAGTCTCCTCGCGCGAACTGCGTTACCGCCGGGTCAGCGAAAAAGGTTCGACGCAGCTCGAGTAGACCGCGCGGTGCCGCGGGGAACGGGTACGCCCAGGCCGAGGCGTTCAGAAACGCAGCGGCTGCGAACGAGGCCACGGCGACACTCGGCAGCCAACCCGGGATCAGGCGGCCACCGAGTCGTACGACGGAGCGCTGGTCTCCGATCTGGCTGGCGAGCCACGGGAGAAAGCGGCCCGGAAGCAGGAGCTCCGATCCGATCACGCACCCGAAAAACACGTCGTCTTTGCGGCCGAACCCGCCCGCTGGCAGATGCGAAGCTGCGCGTGGGACGATGTTGAACACGAGAAGCGCGCTCAGGCAGACTGCCGCGACGACATCCCAAGCGACGAGCTGACCGGCAGTGGTGCGAAAGACAACCAAGAAGAGGGTCAGCGAGAGAGTGAAGTAGATCGCGCGCGAGCTGCCTGGGGATCGGATCCGCTTCGCCAACAGCACCCAGCTCACAGAGAGAACGGCCAGGCAGAGTGCGAAGAGCACAACTCGTTCGCGCAGCGTACTGACGATAATAATCGCGGTTTCCGTGGGCCAGGCGAGCCCGATCCAACTCTCTGCGAAAGTCAGCAGCTCCACGCGCGCCGCGTAGAGGATTGCCGCGAGCAACGGCAGGCGCAGGAGGGTCCAGAGGACGAGAGCACTGCGGCCCATGCGCGGCGCCGCGCCGGTTCCCAGGGACGTTTTGGCGGACAAAGCGTTTCCTCACTCCGCCGCCGCGGGTCCGGAGGCCCGACTTTTCGGTGGTTCTCGGCGGGCGAGCTCGGCGAGGGGCGCGGCGAGCGCCAGCGTCAGGATCACGGCGCCGAGGACACGCTGGTTCTGCTGCAGACGAAAGCCCGGCTCCTGCTGGTGCTCCCGGTAGTGGGCATTGGCCGCGACCTCGGGGCCGGCGGCGAGTCCGATGCCGACCGCCAGGAGCGCCACCCCCGGCCAGCTCCAGGACAGGCCGCGACGTCTCCACCAGAAAGGCAGTAGCGCCATCGGTACGGCGAGGAAGAGGTAGTAGTGGATCCACACGATGGGAAAGACGAGGAGCATGAGCGCTGAGCCCAGCGCGAGTTCGAGCTCCAGGCTTCCCCGCAACGGATCCGCGTCGTCGGGGGCCCGGGTGGGCCAGGCGAACCGGCGGCCGCGCCACCCCAACAGAATGGCGATCGCCGCTGCGGAGATTCCCACCGCGAATCCCACCGGAAGCGGGCGAACCGCAGTCCGCCAGTCGGTGAGCCCCCGATCGGTGAGAAGCCGCATGAACGCCCCGTCGAGGCTCTGGTTGTTGAAGGCCGCGTGGGTGCGGCCGAGATTGTCCCAGAGAACCCGGTCGGCGTACTGGCCCACGAGATCGGTTCCGAACAAGAGCAGCGAGAGCAGAACTCCCGCCGTGATGACGCCGACAGCC
>JAZFUU010000004.1:0-6879 GCA_036447375.1 Myxococcota bacterium | reverse complement strand
GAGCCCCCCGATGATCGATCTTCACTACTGGCCCACCCCGAACGGCAAGAAGGTCACGATTCTGCTGGAAGAGTCCGGACTCGAGTATCGGATCGTTTCTTGCCGCTTTGGGCAGGGCGATCAGTTCAAGGACCAGTTCCTGCAGATCAGTCCGAACAACCGGATGCCGGCGATGGTCGATCACCATCCTGCCGATGCTGGTGAACCGATCGCGCTGTTCGAGTCCGGTGCGATCATGATCTATCTGGCCGAGAAGGCGGGAGAGTTCTACCCCCAGGACCTTCGCGCGCGCCACGACGTCAATCAGTGGCTGATCTGGCAGATGGCAAACCAGGGACCGAAGACGGGCGAGTGCGGCCACTTCAAGCGCCTCGGCGATTCCCAGGGCGACCAGACATATGCGGTGACCCGCTTCACGGACGAAGTAAACCGGCTCTACGGCGTGATGAACAATCGACTCTACGACCAGCGCTATCTGGCCGCTGGCGAATACACCATCGCCGACATGATCTCGTACCCGTGGACCGTGAACTGGGAAGGCCAGGGACAGGACCTCGCAGACTTCCCGTACTTCAAGCGCTGGTTCGAGGAGCTCGGGGCCCGGCCGGCCGTGCAGCGCGGGATGCAGGCTGGCTCGGACCTTTCGGTCGACTACGGCAAGCTGTCGCCGGAAGAGATCGAGGCGCTGCGCAAGATGCTCTACAACCAGCGCGCGCGTCCGGCGCCGCCCGGCGGGCTGCTCTGAGACGCATCTCGGCGTCGCCCGGCGACGTGCCTCCGTTCCGAAACGGATAAAGCCGGCACCGAACGGGGCGCCGTAGCGACCGTTGGCGGCCGATGCCACACCGCTGGGTTTCCAGTCCGTTGGCCGACACTCAGACGAATTTCCTGAAATCGTTCGGGGGGTTTCCCTGGGATCTCGCGTGCGTGAGCGCGCCCCCCCCAGCTTGCTCACGGGTGCGCAAGTGGTTGTTCTCATCCCTGATGGGCGTCTTCGGCTGACACAGAACGCTCGAGGCGACCACGTACCTGCAACATGGCTCACCGGTTCTCTACTGTTCTCGCGGTACTGCTCGGTTTCGCCCTTGCGGGGCAGGCCCGCGCCCTCACCTTCACCCTCCAGGAGCTGATCGATGGGGGCGGCTTCACGACCACCAACGGTCTCACGTTCGGTGACTTCGAAGCCACGATCGCCGGCGATCTCGCCCTCGCGGTCACCAGCGACGATCTCCTGCTCACGATCCTGGCCGATGGCTTCCAGCTCACCGGTCCCCTGAGCACCGCGGACGGCGAGATCGGGGACGTGCTGCTCTCGTTCGGCGTTTTTGCTGTGTCGGTGGCCACCGGGATCAACGGTGCCTCGCTCTTGGCCATCGGCGTGGCGGATGGCAACGGTGCCCAGGCGGCAGTCGACGAACTCCTTCTCGGCCTGCCGGGCTCCCACGTCCTGGGGGTGCTCTCGACCTTCGACACAGGCGCCACTGCCGAGGACGGCATTTTCGCGGACGCGATCCAGTTCGCCCCTCAGCTGTCGATCCACGTCAGGAAGGACATCGTGCTCGATAGCTTTCTGATCGGTGGCGGACCGGGTGGAAGCGCGAGGATCTCATTTATCGAACAGCGCTTCACCGTGGTACCGGAGCCCGGTACGCTCGCGCTGCTGGGAATCGGCTTGACGGGGGTCGGTATCTTCGGCCGCCACCGTGGCTTCTGGATCCGGCCTGACGTCGACCCAAGGCCCGCGCGCGAGGGGTCCGCAGCCGGCCACTGATTTCGCCCTGCCACCGACAAGAGGTAGGCTCGGCTCGTGACCTCCACGGAACACCCGCTCGTCCGCTACCACGAACAGGGTTTCGTCATCCTCCGGGACGTGCTGGGCGCTTCCGAGATCGAGGCCCTGCGTTCCGCGCTGCAGCCCTATCTCGACCTCGGCGTTCGGGGTCGCAACAACTTCGAAGGGGAACGGACGCAGCGCGTCTACTCTCTGGTCGGTCGCGGGGCCGCGTTCGAGCGCACGGTCGAGCACCCCGTCGTGCTGGAGTTCGTCGATGCGCTGTTGCAACCCGGCTACCTGCTGACCGCGAGTCAGGCGATCTGCATCCAGCCCGGCGAGACGCCGCAGCCGGTTCACTACGACGACACGTTCTACAGACTGGCGCGACCCCGTCCTGGCGTGAGCGTCTCGACGATCTGGGCGCTGGACGACTTCACGGTGGCCACCGGCGGCACCGAAGTGATCCGCGGCAGTCATGACTGGAATGACGAACAAGTCGCGTCGACCACCGGGGTAGACTCCGACGTCTCCAATGGGGCATTGACAGCACAGCTCACCCCGGTAGAAATGCGAGCCGGCTCGCTGATCCTGTTTGCGGGCACCTTGCTGCATCGCGGCGGTGCCAACCATTCGTCGGCACCCCGACGCGCATTCAGTCACCAATACTGCGAGCCGTGGGCCCGTCAGCAGGAGAACTTCACGGTGTCGGTTCCCCGCGAACGTGCAAGGGCCATGTCGTCCCGCCTCCGGCAGCTACTCGGCTACTCGATCCACCCGCCGTTCATGGGCCAGCTCGCCGGGCGGCATCCCGAGAAGGCGCTCGCCGACGACTACGTCAATTCCCTGGTCGCCGACGACGCGGCGATCGCCGCGCGCCGCGGTTGACCCCGTCGCGCGGCGTCTAGGCTAGTCTTCGCTCTCTCAAGATTGGACCCAGGCGGCGCCATGACGACTCCGACGGAGCTCTCCGATCGATCGATGGGGTGGCTCCGGTATCTGTACCGGAAGGCCCACACGCCGGACGACTGGAACCGCGAGGGGCGACCCCATCCGCACTGGGACGATCGCTCCGACCCGCCCATGGCTTCGTGGCCCCGCTTCGATCTCACCGATTCGAGCTACGCGATGAGCCTCATGGCGCAGACGACCCCTGCCTGGCGCGAGCCCTATGTCGCCGTGCTCGATCAACTGATCGAACGCCACACCGGCTGGTGGTCGGCGAACGACTGGCTCACCCAGTTCGGTCACGATCCCGATCGCGCCAACTACCCGGACCTCTATCGACTCCTGATTCCCGCTGAACTCTGGGGGAACTACGACGCACCGGGATGGACGGCCAACGGTGTCGAGCCCTGGGGCATCCAAATGGATCCCATCGCCGCGGACGGAATGCTCTTCTACAAGGGCTTTTTTCTGGTGCTTCTCGGCCTGCGGTCCATGATTGCGACGGACGATCGCTGGAACGAACCGTTCGACATGATCCGGGACGGCGAACACCGCTTCCGGTGGTCGCACACGGCGATCGCCGCGCACCTGACAGACCAGTGGAAGCAACGGCCGCAGGGTTGTCATTGTGAGAATACAAAGATCTGGCCGCTCTGACTGAGCGGAGCGGGCCTCGGTCTGAGGCTCCACGACAACCGGCACGGGACAGAGTTTCACGCGGCGGCCTTCGAGGCCTGGTGGGCCCACGCGCGGCGGGCCTATCTGGGATTGGACCAAGCCAACGTGCCGGCTGCCGTCACCGCCTACTACGACCCGATTCTCGAGGTTCACCACCGCCTGCCCGTCACGTTCGCGATGACCTACTGCTTCTATCTGGCGCCCCAGGTTCCTGAGGAGGCCCGTCGTCTCTTCGACGCAGCGGCCGCGAACGCCGGGATCTCGAGCGAAGGCATCGCGGATCTGGCGAGTCACCGGATCAACGCCATCGCGTGGTTCCTATCGCGCGAGTGGGGTCTGGACGCGATCGAGGCCGTCATCCGCAGCGCAATCGAAGCGAACTACGAACCGACGTGGGATCGCGCCCGAGGCGAATTCAGCTGGGGACTGGGACTCGCCGAAGCGCACCCGCGGGGCCAGTACAACGGATTCCTCGCCGCCGCCGAGGTGGTGAGTCCGGGCGCCTGGGAGCGCATGTCCAAAGCGCCGCTCCCGAAACAACGCGGCCTCGTCGAAGGCGTCGACTTCCCCACGGTCGCTCTCGCCGAAGCTCGCTGGGAGCGGGATCGGTTGCGCCTTCGACTCCATCCACAGAGCGAAGAAGTCCTGGGGCGACCGACGCGCTTCCGCGTCACCGGACTCGACGACCCCGCCCAATGGCGCGTCGAGGGAGACGCGCAGCTGGCGCCAAGGGCTGGAGATCTAGTGGTGGAGACGTCGGTTCGGGATCACCGGCTGACGTTGCGACCCGCGGAGTAGGCGCGCTCACCCGCTCTTCGGAATTTCAGTCGGGTTGGCGCCGAACACAGAAAAGCTGAGCTCCGCCGGTCGCGAGCAGTTTCCCGCTCTCGCTCCAGATGCACGCCTCCGTTCCCATGAGCCCGGCTTCCGCGATGCTGCAGCGGGTATCCACCAACAGCCACTCACTGCTGGGCTCGGCCCGATGAAACCACGCCGTGACGTCCAGGTTCGGCGCCACGAACGGGCTGTCGGGGTGCGGTTGGGACGCGGCGATCCACGAAGCGGTGTCGATCATCAACAAGGCACGAGCCGCATCGAGAAAGGGGTCGTCGAACGAAGGCCGCGGCGTGAAACGGTACCACTCCCGGAAGATCGGATCGTGAGCCTGCCGTGGCCCCGGCACGATTCTCTCGGGCGACAACGGCTTCACATCGAAGTTCGACCAGAACGGGAAGGGCGGGTCTTCGGCAGCGTCGCCCAGCTGTTCCTCGACCACCTGCTGGATCGAGCGCAGCTCGGATGGCGGAGTCACTTTCGGGGCCGCGGCTACGTCGTGTTCCAGGCCCGGGCCCTGCGCGGCGGTCCGGATCAGTCCTTCAAACAGTGGCCTCCCTTGTTGTGTGATCGACACCGCAAACGACTCGGTCCGCCGCCCGGCTCGGATCGTCCGCACCTCGACGTCGACGCTCTCGAACCGACCGACCGATACGAAATGACCCGAAAAGGACGCCGGCCGCTGGATTTTCGCGACCTGACCGGCCGCGCGCAGCGCAATGCTCGCCAGGTATCCGCCATTCGGGCCCCAGATTTCCCAGTCGCGAGAGAGGGTTGCCCGAAAACGATCCTCCGCGAGGCGCTCCAGCCGGGTATCGAGTTCGAAGTCTCCCAATGCTGCTCCTTTTTTGCGCGCGTGCTCGTCGCGGCCAGTGGGCGCCGCGGTGCCCGAAGATTCGATGCACGGGGCCTCAACCGTGGGACGGGAAGCCGCGCTCCGTCAGGTGTGCGATCGCGACGTCGCGAAGCATTGCGCCCGTCTCGTCCGACTCGACGGTTCCGAGGACCTCGTCTGCGAGCTCGTCGGCGACGTAGCGAACCGTGGCGATACGGTAGGTGCGTCGGAGCTGAACCGCAGATCCGCGGGAGCGGAGCTCGGCCCTCATCGGATCGGCGAGATTCGCGCCCTTCACCTCGACCACGGCCAGGCGATCGCGCCAGTTTTCGAGCGTGTAGAGGTCGCCGGTTCGTATCGGACCCGCGCGCAGCCGACCCGCGACACCCACAGCGGGATAGTGCGCGAGGTCGGCGCCGGTCTGCTCGAGCATGATCACCTCGAACAATGCCTTGACTCCAGCGGCGTCGAGCGCCGTCGGGTTCATGGCAACGAGTTCACCCACGCTGAGCGGCGCGTCGCCGTCCATCGCAACGTTGAGAAACGCGTGAAGGTGGGGCTCGCCCCGGAAGTAGAGGACGGCTGCGGGTCCCTCCAGCCGGAAGATCTGCGACGGACCCTGGCCCGCGCGCCGGCCTCCCTGGTGGTCCTGGTCGTACTCGGCCAAGAAGAGCGCGTCCACACCGCCGTTGTGTTCGATGCAATCCCACGCGTAGGCGACGTCTTCGTCGGCGTAGTTCTCCAGAATCGCAGCCGCGAGTCCGCGCGCGAGGCCACGGCTCCTCGCCGATAGATCGGCGACCGGGATTCCGTCGAACACGCCATCTCGACCCCGCAGCGCGATGTCGGTCTGGACCGGAGCCTTGTCGCGGCGCGACGCCTTCCTCTCTGCCGGTGTCAGGCTCGCGAAGACCTCATGCGCGCGTTCGAGCTGATAGCGGTAGATATTTCCGGGCAGACCCGGCTTGCCATTCCCGCGCTGATCGCCGTAGACCTGCGGACCGCCGAATGCGACGCCCTCGCGGTTGCGTCCCCCGAGCCGGAGATTCAGATGGGGCCCGGTGACCAGAACCTGGTAGGGCGGGTGGCGGGGGTCTCCGCAGATAAGTAGCCGCGCGACGTGAACCCCCGGCCAGTCCAGAAAAAACTGGCTGGGAAGTCGCTGTCGTCCCTTCGGAGAGAGGCCCGCGTGTACGAGGTCGACCAGAATCGAGCGCGCGTGACGGCTGACCTTGAAGGCCCAGATGCCACCCGTGTCGACGCCACGGTTGTGGTATTGCCGCAAGGGGTGGTCGTAGTCGACACACGCCTCCGCTTTCTCATCGGCGTCGAGAGCGTCGAAGAGCCGAGTGGCGAGATCCGGGAGTGGAGCGAGCAGGGTGCTCGGCCGCGGAGGCAAGAGAAGTGAGCGCCCCGCCAGTCCAATACCCGCGGTGGCGCCGAGCCCCACGCCCCACCTGAGGAGCCGCCGACGGGTCAAGGTCACGAAGGTCACCTCCGCCGCGTATCATAACGCGAATTCGCGGGATCCTCCGGGTTGCCGCCGGCGGCTCGACTCAGAAATACGAAGCATCGAGATGCTCTACAATCGGGTCTGGCGGGGGAATCGCGTGGACTGGGAAGCCTGGGCACGGCGAGCGGAACGCGCACTGGACGTGGCGAATCGGGGCGACTGGAAGGGCCTGTTCGCTCCCAGCGCCACTTTCGCAGACCCCCACAACAACTCGACGACGGACCTTCGACGCATCTCGTCGCAAACCCGACGCATCTTTCCGGACTGGACCCAGGAAATCACGAGCATCCGCGGCGCCGA
>JAZFUU010000003.1:0-4379 GCA_036447375.1 Myxococcota bacterium | reverse complement strand
CCTGGTCGAGCCCCAGGCCGGCTCCGTGGTCTTCGACGGCACGGATCTGTTGGCTCTGCCGCGCCACCGACTCCGCGCGTTTCGCAGCCGCATCCAGATCATCTTCCAGGATCCCGCCGCGTCGCTGGACCCGCGCATGCGGATCCGCGACGCCGTCGCCGAGGGGATGCGGGCCTTCGGGATCGGTGCCAACAAAGCCGAACGCGTCGAGCGCGTGGCCGCGTTGTTGGAGATGGTACAGATGGATCCGCGCCAGATGGAGCGCTACCCCCATGAGTTCTCGGGAGGACAGCGGCAGCGGATCTGCATCGCCCGCGCCCTGGCCGTGGAGCCGAAGCTGATCATTTGCGACGAGGCGGTTTCAGCTCTCGACGTATCGATCCAGGCCCAGATCCTCAACCTGTTGCGCGATCTTCAAGAGGAGCACGGGCTCGCTTATTTGTTCATCACCCATGATCTGGGTGTGGTGCGGTACCTCGCCGACCGCGTGACCGTGATGTACCTGGGCCAGATCGTGGAGGAAGGGACCACCGAAGAGATCTTTTCGGACCCCAAGCACCCGTACACCCGTGGCCTGCTCGACGCGGTGCCCTCGGTGGACCCGGAGCGGCGTACGGTGAAGGCGCGCGTGCGGGGCGACGTTCCCTCGCCCTCGAATCCGCCGCCAGGCTGCCGCTTCCACACCCGCTGCCCGGAGGTTTTCGACCGCTGCCCCGCGGAGCCCCCGCTTCTCTACCCCGTCGATCACGGCGCCAGCCGATGCTTTCTGCACGATCCCAGCGGACGATGAGCTGGGAGAATTGGTCGGGTCGTGTCACCGCGTCTCCCTCGAAAATCGTACCCGTGGCAACCGAGGCCGACGTGGTTGCCGCGATCCAGGAAGCCGTCGATGCCGGGCGTCGAATCCGGGCCGTTGGAGCCGGACACAGCCACTCCCCCCTGGTTGCGACCGACGCGACGCTGATCGACCCGACGGCCCTGTCGGGCGTCGTCGGGATCGATTCCACGCGTTGCGAGGCCCTCGTGTTGGCGGGGACACGAATCTCTGACCTCGGACATCCGCTGCGCGATGCCGGATTCGCCATGAAGAATCAGGGAGACATCGACCGACAGGCTATCGCCGGCGCGGTCGCGACGGGAACCCACGGGACCGGGACGACCCTCCAGAACATTTCTGCATCCGTATCTGCGGTGCGGCTCGTCCTGGCGAGCGGCGACGTCGTAGACTGCGATGCAACCCACGAATCCGACCTCTTCGAAGTCGCTCGCCTTGCGCTCGGCGCGGTGGGTATTGCGACGAAAATTACCCTTGCCGTACGCGGCGCGTACAAGCTCGAAGAGCATATCTGGCTCGAGGACTTCGACGACGTCGTGGACCGCCTCGACGAACTGACCGGGGCGACAAGACACTTTGAGTTCTTCTGGATGCCCTCGGGTCGCCGAGTCGCCTGCAAGCGCCTGGAAGAAACCGATGCTCCGCCACAGTACCCCCTGGCCTCGGAGGGTCGTCGGTTGGCGTGGAGCTACGAGGTGCTGGCTACGGATCGCCCAGACAAGCACACCGAAATGGAATACTCGATTTCCGCCGAAGACGGACCGGCCTGCATGCGCGCTCTGAGGGACCTCATTCGGCGGGACTTTGCTGACCTCGAGTGGCCCCTCGAATACCGTACCGTCGCGGCCGATGAAATCTGGCTTTCGATGGCGTATGGCCGACCCACGGTCACCCTTTCGATTCATCAGGGGATCGATCGGGACGAGACTCCGCTGTTTCGCGCCTGCGAAGCCGTCTTCCGCGAATTCGGAGGGCGGCCCCATTGGGGAAAGCTGCACTATCTACGCGGAGCCGATCTGGCCGGCCGCTATGAACACTGGGAGGACTGGTGGCGGATCCGAGATCGCTACGATCCCGCCGGTGTCTTCCTGAACGACTACCTCGAGAGCCTTCGTTCCGACTAGCGAACCGCTCATCCCCCGCCGGGGCGAAGGGCGAAAATGCCGGCCGGCAACTCGGGATTGAGTTCCACATCCCGAAACGAGATCACCGCGCGCGAATCCCCATCGACGGAGTGGAAGGAAATGCGATGCGCAAAGGGGAGTTCATCGACCCGTTCGTACTCATCGAAATGGGCCCGCCATAGGGGCCGACCCCGGGTGTCGCGGACCTCGATCCAGCGCAACCGGGCTTCCGCATCGAAGGCGACCCGTTGGACCACCGTGCCGGTGGGATCGGCGAGATCGATCTGCACCTCACCGTCCGGGGCGAGCCGAGCCCCGACGGGCCCGAGCGCCGGATCGGGCGTGGGCAGACCCAGCAACAGCCCCACGGCCTCTTCCGGGGTGAGCGGCAGGTACGCCAGGTTCCACAGCAGTCCCGGGTGAACGCGACCGGAGTCGATGCTGCGATCATCGGCCCGAAAGAACTGGAATCGATCGCCATCGGTCACCAACACGGCGAGCGCCTGCCCAAACAATCCCAGGATTTCCAGACGCAGCCGCGCCGGGCGTTCCAGCACCATCACGATCCGCCCGCGAAGCGGGACGACCGCATCGGCGTCGATGGCCAGACGTGCGACGCCGCGCAGCGCCCGACGTTGCTCGGCCTCCTCGAACCACCGCATCAGCAGAGAGGCCGGCCTCGGATCGTCCGGGGGAAGCGGATGCGCGGGAGCCAGCGTTCGACAGGCGGTCGCGAGTGCGAGGAAGGCGACCGCGGTCGCCGCGCTCCGCACCGCTACCGCAACTCTCGCTGAAGGCCATCGATCTTATTGAAGAGATTCGGCTGCTCGCCCAGCCTCGGTTCCAATCGCACGGCTTCTTCGAATTGCTCCAGGGCGAGACTCTTTTCGTTCAAGAGCAGGTAGGTGTCTCCGAGGTGCTCCGAAACGACCGGGTCCCCACCAGTCAGGCTCTCCGCGCGCTTCAACTCGAGCAACGCTCGCTCGATATAGCCCTTGGCCTCGCTGAATCGGCCGCTTTCGACCAACGGCTGCGCGCGCATGTAGTACACCCAACCCAGGCTGTCGGCGATGTAGCCATCGTCGGGGCGCAACTCGACCGCGCGCAGAATCATGACTTCGGCTTCGTCGAGCCGGATCCCCGACTCGGCCCAGGTATAGCCGACGAAGTTGAGCGCGCTGGCGTTGTCGGGGTTGTTCTCGACGGCGCGTTGCATGTAGACGATCGCCGCATCGACGCGATCGGCTTCGCTGTGGATCACCCCGAGGCTGTAGAGAATTTCGTCGTCTTCTGCGGCCCCGGTCAGCATTCCCTCCAACAGGGCGACCGCGGCATCGAACTCGCCCACCTCGGCGAGCAAAGAGGCTCGGTACATCCCGAGAGACCCATCGGGACTCACAGCAATCGCCGCTTCGACCTCCGCCAGCGCTCCCTCGAAATCGCCTCGCTGCTCGAGGATGACCGCGACCTGGGTTCGCGCCTCCACATAGTGCTGGTGATCGATCGGGATCCGATCGAAGGCCTCGATCGCGCCGGGATCATCACCGATGCGACGCCGCACGACGCCCAGGAAAAAGGCGAGTTCGTATCGCTCGGGACTCACTTCGAGCACGCGCTCGAAGTGAGTCGCGGCCTCGACGAATTCCCGCTTCTCGTATTCGAGGAATGCGAGGCGCGTGATGCTGCGCAGGTCGCTCGGATACAGCCGTTCGATGCCCTCCAGCACGACGATGGCGAAGTCGATTTCACCGGCGGCCAGGTGGGCTTCGGCCAGTCGGATCAGCGTCGCGTGATGTTGCGGATAGCGCTGGAGGACATCCTGATACAGGTCGATTTCGCCGACAAAGTCGCCTTTCGCGCGGAGCATGCGCGCGAGCGCATCGTAGACGTTCAGATTGGTCGGGTCTCGCTCCAGAGCCTCGCCCAGGACGCTTTCGGCCTCCTCGCCGCGGCCCGACCGCTGGTAGACCCGGGCCAGAGCACGCAGCGCAGGCAGCGACTCGGGATCGCGTTCGGCCCACCATTCCGCAACTTCCAGCGCCTCGGGAAAGCGTCCGCTGGACGCATACATTCGAAACAGCATCGAAGCGGCGGTCGCGTCCAGGGGGTCGCCGGACGCGTCGCGCAGCATGCCCTCGGCGCCGGCGGGGTTGCGAGTCAGACGGTAGAGCTGAGCCAGGAACAGTCGCAGAGACCGATCCTCGGCATCGAGTTCGTGTGCGCGCTCGGCATGGATGACGGCGTCCTCGAGGCGGTGGACCAACGCCAGAGCCTCGGCAGTCTTCCGGTGGAGATAGGCGGAGCCCTCGTCCTTCGCCACCGCGCGCTCGTAGGCGGCCGCTGATTCGACCATGCGCCCCTGATTGCGGGCGAGCTGTGCCACCAGGACGTCGTACTCGACCGGCGCCGAGGGCCGGATC
>JAZFUU010000002.1:0-6867 GCA_036447375.1 Myxococcota bacterium | reverse complement strand
GGGATGAAACATCAGGTTCTTGCCGACGAGGCCGCTGCGATTGGCCAGTCCGTCGGGAAAGCGCTCGGATCGAGAGTTCAAGAGTAGGCGCGGTGTGCCAACACCGTTGCAGGCGAGCACCACGATCTCGGCCTTCTGCTTTCTCTCGACGCCGTCCGCGTCGAAATAAACGACGCCGTCTGCCATGCCGTTCTCGGCGAGCGTGATTTCACGCACCCGGCATCGGGTCCGGAGCGTCACCCCTTGCCGCAGCGCCGGCGGCCAGTAGGTGACGTCGGTGCTGCCCTTGGCTCCCTGCGCACATCCCATGATGCACGGCCCCAGGTTGATGCAGGCAGCACGGCCCTCGTAGGGCTGCGTCGCGATCGCGCTGTCCGAGGGCCACCAGTGCCAGCCCAGCCGATTGAAGCCCCGGGCGAGGGTCTCGCCGAGCTTTCCGAGGGGAACCGGGGGAAGCGGCACCTCTTTGGGAGGATAGGCGGGGTTTCCGGCAAGTCCCGATACGCCCATCATGCGATCGTTGACGGCGTAGTACGGCTCGAGGCGCTGGTAGTCGACGGGCCAGTCGTCGGCGACGCCGTCCAGACTTTTGACCCGAAAATCTCCGGGATGAAAGCGCGGAAAATGAGCCGCGTAGAGGATGGTGCTACCGCCGACGGCATTGAAGTTCGAGACGGCGATGGGCGAGTCGTCATCGTTGATGGGATAGTCTTCGGGGCGCCCGCGGCTGTTGGGACTCAGGCCGAAGTCGCCGAACCGGCGAAGCTCCCAGTCCTGGGTCGTGCTCGGATAGGCGGCGGGATCCATCCAGTCGCCCTGCTCGAGGCAGAGGATATTCATGTGGGTGTCCGCGAGGCTCCACGCCATCGCGGCGCCGGAGGCTCCCGCCCCCACAATCAGAACGTCGACCGGATCGTCTGACATCGAACGTTCTCTCCCCGCACGAATCGGCACTTCGAGTCCAGTTGCGTGACCATGATGACCCGATCGCGCCGTCGGCGCGAGTCCCGGAGTGCCGGGGCCGGCAGCGGGTGTGTCGCGTCGTGTCAGACCCGGTTGGCGGCTTCCCGAGTCGCTTACGCAGGGAGTGCGCGACCGAACCGCAGGTCATGTGTTGGCAGGCGGCAAATGCGTGTTGCCGAGTGTGCCCGCACCGATCACTGGAAAATCCGGCGTCACATGCCGCAACGGGTGGCCACATACAGTCAACAACCATTATCGAATGCTTTGCATCGCTAGGAGGGGCGGGCGTGAAGCGGCGCTCGCCGGGGCCGGAGCCGTGATCGGGGAGCAGAGGCGGCAGTCTGGAGACCGGCACAGTCAGACCCGGTACCCCCGAACCCGGGCGAAGGTGGCAGAGGACGATCGGCGTCGTTGCGGTGGCGCTGATCGCGGCAGCCCTGTTGTTCCTATTGCCGGGTGTCGACCCGGCCAGCGCACAGCCCGTGCGCCCAATGCGAAGTTTTCTTGTCAGCCAATTCTTGATCGACTACGTCCTGGATCACCCCGAGCATCCGCCGATCGACGAGCTGCGTGCGCTGAAGGTTCCACTCGTGCTCGGCCAGGCCGGGTATCGATCGCCGCGACCGGGAGAGCGGGGCTCGCCCGTGACGCTCGGTTTGCCTCGGGATCACGACATTCGGTATCAGGCCAGCGCCCTGCCCGCTGTCGGTCGGGCCATCGTGGGGGCGCTCAATCAACGGGGCATCGACGCCGTTCTCGTCACGTTTCCCGATATCGAGGAGGGCACCGGCCGGGACTTGCGGCCGAAGGGGGAGTCCGGGCTCCGGATCAAAATCTGGACCGGCCGCGTTGCACGAGTCGCCAGCGTGGCCTCGGGCACCCGATTTGGCGACCTGACCCTCGAGCAGCGCACCAATCACGCGGCCCATGCCTGGCTTCTGGAACGCTCACCGCTCCAGGCGGGCGGCGACAGCGACCTGATCCGATCGCGCGAGCTCGATGACTTCGCGACCCGCGCCAGTCGACACCCGGGGCGCCGGGTCGAAGCGAAACTCGCCCCGGGCGACCTGCCCGGTACCTCCCAGGTCGAGTACCGCGTCGCCGAGAACAGGCCCTGGTTCGCCTACTTCCAGGTCTCCGACACCGGAACCGAACAGACGACCCGATGGCGCGAACGCTTCGGCTTCGTCCACAACCAGCTGACCGGCCGCGACGACGTCCTTCGTCTCGACTACCTGACCGGAAATTTCAGCGAGGTCCATGGCCTCTGGGGATCCTACGACTTCCCACTCCTTGGCAGCCGCTTCGAAGACCGCCTTCGCGGGCAGCTGGCGGGATCCTGGAGTCAATACGACGCCTCGGACGTGGGCATCTCCTTCGGTGGTTTCAAGGGCGACCATTGGGACGTTCGGTCGCGGCTTCTCTACAACGCCTACCAGTATCGTGAGCTCTTCGTCGATCTCTTCGCGGGGCTGCGCTGGCAGCACGAGAGTGTCGACAACCAGCTCGCTGGCACCCGCTCGGACGAAGATTTCTTCCTGCCCCAGTTTGGGATCCTGGTTGAGCGGCGGTCCGTCGCCAGCTCGTTGCACGCGAGTCTGGACGTCCAGGTTAATCTCGACGGCGTCGCCTCGACGGATGCCATCAGCAGCACCCAACTCGGACGGGTAGCCCCCGATACCGACTTCACGATCATGCACTGGGACTCTTCGCTCCTGGTCTTTCTCGAGCCGTTTCTCAACCGGGTGGCATGGGAGGATCCCCGCACTCCGGGGAGTTCGACCCTCGCCCACGAACTGGCGCTGCGCTTCGCCGGTCAGGCGGCGTTCGGAAATCGTCTGGTCCCTCAGTTTCAGCGGGTCGTGGGCGGTCTCCACAGCGTCCGCGGTTATGCGCAGTCGATCCTGGCGGGAGACACGGCGCTGCTCGGGTCGATCGAGTACCGCTTGCACGTGCCGCGGTTGTTCTATCCGAGGAGTCGCCCGCTGCGAGTGCCGTTCCTCGGAGTTTTCCGGGATCGGCCGCAGCACGTCTACGGAAGCCCCGACTGGGATCTGATGCTCCGGGCGTTCTTCGATGTTGCGCATGTTCGTCCGAGTCACGGGAGCGCCTTCGCGGAGACCGGGCAGACCATCAAAGGTGTGGGCGGGGGGTTCGAACTCCAGCTGCTGCGAAACCTCAATGTGAGCTTCGACCTCGGGGTGGCGCTGGACGACGTGCCGCGACTCGCGAACAGCGGATCGATCGAAACGCACGTCAACATCACGGTGACCTACTGATGGGCCGCTGCGGAGTGCCGAATCGTATCTGGCGGGCCACGGCGCGTCTGGCCCTGGCCGGCATGTTGGTGGCCTCGTCCGGTGTCCCGGCCGTCTACGCCGAGCCGGTGGGCGAGCAGGTAAAGGCGGGCGACGCCAGCTTCTCGCGCGATGGAAACGTCACGCAGATTACGGCGAGTGACGGCAGCATTATCGAATACACGAGCTTCGACATTCTCGGGGGCGAGACGGTCGAGTTCATCCAGCCGAGCGAAATGGCGCGGGTCTTGAATCGGGTTCTGGACGAGAATACCACCGAGATAAACGGATCGCTCTTGGCAAACGGGCGCGTGTACATCGTGAACCCCGCAGGGATCTTCTTCGGGGGTGAAGCGATCATCGATGTGGGCGCCTTGATCGCCGCCGCCGGGTCGGTGACTGACGACGACTTTCTGGCAGGTGTCGATCAATTTACCTCGGTCATGGGCAGTGTCGAAAACCGGGGCGCCATCGAGGCCGGGTCCGTGATGCTGCTCGGGCGCACGGTTGCCAACCACGGCTCGATCCTGGCCCCCAGCGGCATGATCGCGATGGTCGCGGGGGAAACGATCCTGCTCTCGACCCTCGACGGGAAGCTTCTGATCGTGGTGGACGGCCCGGCCGCGGATCCGGTCGAGGTCGGCGTGACCCAAGCGGGGACGGTCACGGCCGAGGGCGGCGAGGTGATCTTCACCACCGGGGACGTCTACTCGCTGGCGCTGAACCACACCGGCATGACCGTCGGCGGTGGCGTTCGCATCGAGAGCGGCGGTGGTCTCGTCGAGATCGCGGGAACGCTGGATGTCTCCGGGATCGAGGACGTGAACGAGGGCGCCGGCGGGAGCATCGAAATCGAGGTCGGCCGAAACGGCGACGTGGAGGTCACCGGAGATCTGCTCGCTACAAGCGCGAATCTTGAGGCGGGCGCCGGTGGCACGGTTTCGATTGCCACCAATGACGGATCGATCGCGGTGGCCCACATCGACGCATCGGGCGCGAACGCCGGGGCCATTACCCTAGTCGTCAACGGGGTCGGCGACGTCACGCTGAACGGCAGTCTGCGCGCGGTTAGCGAAACTCCCATGGATTCGGGGGCTGGGGGAGGGGTGACCGTGACTTCCGCCGGAGCACTCGCGGTGGGGGACCCAAGCGGTCCGCACATCGTTACGACCGAAGACGTCACGCTCGACGCCGCGAGCATCGGAGCGGCCGAGACCCTCGTGATCGACGGCGGAGGAGCGGCGGACAGCCGACTCTCAATCACTGCCGAGGGTGTGGTCGACGTGACTGTCGACGTGAAAGGCTTCGACCGGATCGAGCTGACCCAGCGTGACGCCAGCGGCAACATCGACGTCGTCCAGCGGAGCGGAGACCCGATGTTCATCGACGACGAAGTGCACATTGTCGGGGAAGCTGGAACGAGCACCGTGGCTCGCGTGACCGGATCGAGCCGAACCCGCTTCCGCTACGAGCTAAAGGACGCCGCGTCTGAGATTCGGATCAGCATCGGCGGCATAGAGACGGGTGGGTCGACGGAAATCACGAGCGGTGGCGACATCGTGATCGGAAACGGGCCGGGGACGGCCATCGAGATGCGGGAAGGAGCCGGGCTCATTCTACGAGCTGGCGCCGACGCCGACGGCACCGGGACGATCCGGGTCGACGGGGCCGCGGTGATCGTGATGAGTGGCGCGGAGGAGACAGCGGGTCGCCTCGAACTCACGGCAGGGGAGGGCGTCGGAACGGCGATCGCTCCGATCGTGACCGAGGGAATCGGAGAGCTCGCAGGCAGCACCGGGGCCGGTGGATTTCATCTCGAGAACAAGGGTTTGGATGAACTCGTGATCGTCGGGGGGGTTGTTCCCGGTCTATTGCTGGGCGGTGACAGCACGATCGCCAATGAGGCTGACATCGTGATCCGTGGCGAATCGGGAACGGCGATCAGGATGTTGGAAGGGAAAAATCTCGCCCTGCGAGCCGACTCCGATGCCGACGGCAGCGGGGCGATCGGGGTCGACGGGGCCGCGTTGATCGTGATGAGCGGCGCGGGGGAGACAGCGGGTCGCCTCGACCTCACGGCGGGGGAGGGTGTCGGAACGGCGACCGCTCCGATCCGGACCGAGGGGATCGGAGAGCTCACCGGCAGCACCGAGGCAGGCGGATTCCATCTCGAAAACACGGGGTTCGGTGAACTCGTAATCATTGCGGGCGATGATCCCGGTCTATCACTGCGCGGCGACAGCACGATCGCCAATGTGACCGACATCGTGATCGGAAACGGGCCGGGGACGGCCATCGAGATGTTGGACGGAGCCGGGCTCAGCCTGCAAGCCGACGCCGATGAAGACGGCATCGGGACGATCGAGGTCGACGGAGCCGCGTCGATCGTGATGAGCACGGCCTCGACCTTGGCCGGGCGCCTCGAACTGACGGCCGGAGCGGGCGTCGGGACGGAGGCCGCTCCGATCCAGACCGAGGGGATCGGAGAGCTCACCGGCAGCACCGAGGCCGGTGGATTTCATCTCGAGAACACGAGCTCCGGTGAACTCGTGCTCCGCATAGGCGCGATGACTGTCGGCGGACCAGTCGAGCTCTCGAGCGTCGGCGACATTTTTCTCGGAAACCAGTGCGACGGCTGCACCGCTCCCATTCGGAGCGACGTCGCGGTAACCCTGCGAGCGGACTCCGACGCCGATGGCGCCGGCGACCTGGTTGCCGCTGGGTCACAGCCGCACATCGCAACACCCGGCAACGTCACTCTCGACGCCGCGAACATCGGAGCGACCCAGTCCCTGGTGATCGACGGCGGAGGATCGGCGGATAGCCGGCTCGCGATTACAGTGGACGGCGCGGTCGACGTGAGCGTCGACGTGAAAGGCTTCGATCGGATCGAGCTGACCCAGCGAGACGCCAGCGGAGACGTCGACCTCACGCAGGACGGCGGCGATCGGCTCAGCATCGATGGCGCGCCCGGTATCAGCACCGTGACGACCGCCGACACCCGAGCCAACGGCGCGGTGTTGACCTACACCCTCGACGACGAGGACGGCGCCGATCTCGTGATCGCCAGCGGAAGCATGTGGCTGGGCGGCGCCGGTACTCTGGTGAACAGGACGGGCGCCTTGATCGCAGGCGGGGCAGGCCCCCACATTACCACCGCCAACGACCTGACTCTCGACGCTGCGAATATCGGAGCGGCCGAGACCCTCGTGATCGACGGCATGGGATTGGCGGACAGCCGACTCGCGATTACTGCCGATGGTGTCATCGACGTGCGCGTCGACGAGCAGGGATTCGACCGAATCGAACTGACCCAGCGTGACGCCAGCGGCGCCGTCGATCTCAGCCAGGCCGAGGGCGCTGACCGTATCCGAATCCGCGGGAATTCGGGAGGCGCCACATCGCCCGCCGTCAGCTCCATCGTAGAGGCCGTGACCCGCGACGGAATCTCCCTCAGCTATCACCTGGAGGATTCATCCGCAGCCGCCGGCGGTGATCCGTTGGACGCGACGCTCGCGATCCTCGTGGGCGCGATGACTCTTGGCGACGACCTCGAGCTTTCCAGCACCGGCGACATCTTTCTCGGAAACCTGTGCGTCGGTCCGGG
>JAZFUU010000001.1:0-33472 GCA_036447375.1 Myxococcota bacterium | reverse complement strand
CGGTCAGTTCCCCCTTTTGCGGCGATTGCACCCGGGCGAGGCTCACCACCGACGGCAAGCTCGTCACCTGCTTGTTTGCCACCGGCGGCGTGGATTTGCGCAAACCGCTGCGCGAGGGCGCCTCGGATGCCGAACTGCGCGGCCGGATCTCCGAGGTCTGGAATCGCCGCGCCGACCGCTATTCCGAGGAACGCTCTGCCCACACAGACACCTCGGGACTCCGCCGAACGGGCGAGCGCATCGAGATGTACCAGATCGGGGGTTGATTCGTAGTCCGCTTGGGGGTGCGGGGGGAGGATGACGAAGAGTACGCGATTTATTCCGAAGGTGGTGACGGCGGATGAGTGGCAACAGGAACTCGACGCGCTGCGGGTCAAAGAAAAGGAACTCACCCGGCTGCACGATTCGCTGAACGCCGAGCGCCGAAGGCTTCCGATGGTCCGAATCGAGAGCGAGTATGTCTTCCGAGGAGAACACGGAAGCGCCAGTCTGCTCGATCTCTTCGACGGTCGGCGCCAATTGATTGTCTACCATTTCATGTTTGCGCCCGACTGGGACGAGGGTTGTGAGGGTTGTTCGTGGGTTGTCGACTCGATGTCGCATCCGGCGCATCTGCATGCCCGCGATACGTCGATCGTCCTGATTTCACGCGCCCCCCTGGACAAACTCACGCACTACCGAGCGCGCATGGGCTGGGAACTTCCGTGGCACTCGTCGTTCGAAAATGACTTCAACATCCACATGGGCGCCACGACCGACGAGGGGGAGGAACACGGGGTCAGCGTGTTCTTGCGACACGAGGACACGATCTATCGCAGCTACTACGCGGGCCAGCGCGGCGTCGAGCATCTGGGCAGCCATTGGACCTATCTCGACCTGACGCCCTTCGGACGCCAGGAAACCTGGGAAGATTCGCCGGAAGGATGGCCGCAGACCGAACCCTACGGTTGGATTCGACGTCACGATGACTACGGCAGCCAATGAACAGGAGTCAACCAACGCCCCCGCTCACAGGGCGTATCGGCTCAGAGCGCGAACTGGAGGCGTGCGTGGGCCACGTGAACGTCGCCCGTCCCGCGCACGTGTCCATACACGTAATTGATGGTGAAGCGCAGGGTCGAGGTGAGGAGCCAGTTGAAGCCCAGGGTCAGGTCGGCGGCCCGTTTTCCGGCGATGTCCCGGTCGTCGAGATCCAGATAGGAAACCCGGGTGGCCAGCTGGAGGGCTCCCCAGTGTCCCGCTGAGGGCGCGAAGCTCTTCGCGGGGACGATTTTTCCGAAGGCTCCGGAGCTCCGGGAATAGCGGCGGTGCTCTCCCGTGACGAACCAGCTGGCCTCGGCGTAGAAACCCCAGAAGTCGAGGTCCCCGCCGCCGATCGTGCGGTCGAGGAAGGCGTGCATGTACTCGGCCTGAAGCGACAGCGGGCCGTGGACCCAGGCCGCTTCGGCGCCGATTCGATCGACGGCTCGCACGCCTTGGACGGTTCCGATTCCCAGGAACTTGTTGGTCAGAAACGGGTCCGTTTTCGAGAACGTGAGACTCTGGTTGTTCCGAAACTGATGGACGTAGGAGACGCCCATCGCGGCCAGACTCGCGCCTTTATTGAATCTGGCGGGCAGGCCGGTGAGGCGAAGGCCCAGGTCGATGTCGTCGTCGCAGTGCTTCGCGAACTCCGTCGTGTCGCAGAAGACACCGACGTGCCAGCGCAACCGATCGTCGAGAACCGTGTTGTACAGCCCCCCTCCCGTGTTGCGGCCGATGACCAGGACGTTGGGAAGACTCCGCTCCGTGAAGGTCATCCAGCGACGGCTGGTCTGCTGCTCGAGGGAGAAGGGTTCTTTCATGTGGCCACCCTTCAACGTCCCCAAGAGCCCCAGTCCACGGGCGCCCAGGTACACGTCCGTGAACTCGGCATCGCTCCCCGCGAACTCGGCCTCGACCTTGAACAGGCCCTTTTTGAGGAACCGGCCCTGGGCGAGGAGTCGAAACTGGCGGAGCTTGGTCAGCGTCCGGGTCTTCCCCGGCTCTTTCGCGGCTGCGATGTCGGAGTCCGTGTGGATGAGCCCAGCGTCCAGAAGCAGTCGGCCGCCGAGAAAAAGCTCATTGGCTCCGTCCCTGCTCTCGATGCGAATGCCGTCGTCCCAGCGAATGAAGCTGCCGGAGTCCGTCTCGGCCGCGAGGGCGGGGGGCGCCAGGATCGGCCAGAGCCACGAGACCAGCGCAGTCGCCCGCCTCGCCATCCGGCCTCGCCGTCGAAACATCCTGCTCCGTGCCTCCAGGTCCGCGACCCGGCCCGAGTTCTGCCCCGCCTGGATGGGTCTTGCCATGCGAATGGGAATCGGGCGCAAATTATAGGCGCGGTATCCGATCGCGCATCGGACTAGAATGGGAAGCATCTCGGGGGACGAGGAGACGCCCATGGGCTGTCCGACCGGTGGGCTGTCGCGGAATCCTGTGTGCGGGCGGGTCCGTCGCCCCGGCCCGCCGTGAATTCCGTCCGGCTGCTTCCCGTGCCCCGCCAGTTCGAACTCGGTGGGGAGGGTGCGGCGGCGGACGCGTCCGTCGAGGTCCGCCGCGACACTTCGCTGCCGGCTCAGGGTTACTCGCTCTCGGCTTCGCGCGACGGGTTCCGCATCGAGCACGCCGATGCCCCGGGTCTGCGCTACGCGCACGCGGCGCTGGCGCAGATTCGAAGTCAGGCGGGCGCAGCGCTGCCCGGTTTTCGCATCCACGACTGGCCGGATTTTTCTGTGCGGGGCTACATGCTCGACGTGAGCCGAGATCGGGTACCGACTCGCGCGACCCTCGAGGGCTTGGTCGGGCTGCTGGCGATGCTTCGCATCAATCAGCTTCAGCTCTACACCGAGCACAGCTTTGCCTACCGGGATCATGAGACCGTCTGGCGCGACGCGTCGCCAATGACGCCCGAGGACGTTCGCTGGCTGGATGCGCTGTGCGGCGATCGCGGCATCGAGCTGGTTGCCAACCAGAACTGTTTCGGGCACATGGGACGATGGCTCCAGCACCCGGACTATCGACATCGGGCCGAGGCGCCCGACGGCTGGGAGTCGCCCTGGAGCGGGCGGGGCCGTCGCCAATCGGCCTCGGTGTTGGCTCCCACGGTCGACAACGCCGATTTCGCCCTCGGATTGGTGCGCGAACTGATGAGCCACTTCCGGAGTCGCAGCGTGAACATCGGCTGTGACGAGACCTTCGAACTGGGACTGGGGCGCAGTCGGGAGGCGGTCGCCGCCCGGGGGCGGGGGCGCGTCTACCTGGAGCATCTGCAACGGCTGCTCGCCGGGCTGCACGCCGAGGGCTGCGACGTCCAGTTCTGGGGAGATATCGTGCGACAGCACCCGGAGCTTGTTTCGGAGCTCCCGATGGACCGAACGGTCGCTCTCGTCTGGCATTACGAGGCGCCGATGAACGCGGCGGCCATCGCTGGCATTCCATCGCGGGTGCGGGCCTCCCTGGCGGAGTTCGGGATCAACGAGGAGTCCCTGCGCGGTTTTGCGGGGCAGGTTCCGGTCTTCGCCGAGGCGAAGCATCCCTTCTGGGTGTGCCCGGGGACCTCGACCTGGAACGCCCTGATTGGTCGGCTGGACAACGCGCGGGCGAACCTGCGCGATGCCGCGAGGGTGGGCCGCGAAAACGGGGCGAGCGGCTTCCTCATCACGGACTGGGGGGACAATGGTCACCTCCAGCCGCCCGCGGTCAGCGTTCCGCCTCTGGTCTATGGGGCCGCGGTGAGTTGGTGCGAGGAGAGCAACCGAGACCTCGACCTCGGAGCGGTTCTCGACCGGTTCGTCTTCGAGGACCGGGCCGAGGCGCTCGGGGGTGTTCTCGAGGACCTCGGCTCGCTCTACGCGGGCACGGGACTCACGGGCATCAATGCGAGCCCGCTCCACTCCGCTCTCGTCGGCGGTGGCGTTCTGCCCTCGTTGGGACAGGCCGAAGCCTCCGGTGTCCGCGCCACTCTTGAAGGTCTCGACCGGGCGTCCGCAGATATCGCGCGCGCGCGCCCCGGTTGCCGCGATGGCGAACTCGTGCGCCGGGAGCTTCTCCAGGCGATCCGCCTGGCGCGTCACGGCGCTTGGAGGATCGCCCGATCGGCGGGGTTCGACTGCCCATCGGATCGCGATCTCCGACAGGATCTGGCTGAGGCCATCGAGGAGCAGCGCGGGTGCTGGCTGGAGCGCAGCCGCCCCGGTGGGCTGAGCGACAGTCTCGCTCGCCTCGAGGCGACGCTCGCCCGATACGTCGACTGAATCACCATCCGCCGCCTCGACCGGAGCCGGGTTCGCCTCGAACTGGGGGAATCCTTACAATCCGCCGTCGGGGGGAGGCCATTCCATGTCCGGCGACGACGCGCCGTCCGATTTCATTCGGAAGTTCATCGCAGCCGACATCGCCGCCGGGAAGAACGGCGGCCGTGTGGTCACGCGGTTCCCGCCCGAGCCCAATGGCTACCTCCACATCGGTCACGCATCGTCCATCTGCCTCAATTTCGGCGTCGCGATGGAGAACGAGGGGGTCTGCCACCTTCGCTTCGACGATACCAACCCGATCACAGAGGAGGCGGAGTACGTCCGCAATATCGAGAGGGACGTGCGCTGGCTCGGATTCGAGTGGGGTGAGCACCTCTACTACACCTCGGACTATTTCGAGGCGCTCCACGGGTTCGCCGTGCGCCTCGTCGAAAAGGGATCGGCCTACGTCTGCGACCTGACCTCCGAGGAGATCGCTGCGAACCGGGGCAGCCTGACGGAGCCGGGTACGAACAGCCCCTACCGCGAGCGCTCGGTGGCGGAAAATCTCGACCTCTTCGAGCGAATGAAATCCGGCGAGTTCGACAACGGAGAGCGAGTGCTTCGCGCCAAGATCGACATGGCGTCGCCCAACTTGGTTCTTCGCGACCCCGTTCTGTACCGGGTTCACAAGGTGCCTCACCATCGGACCGGCGACCGGTGGTGCATCTATCCGATGTACGATTTCGCCCACTGCCTGTCGGACTCGATCGAGTCCATCACCCATTCCCTCTGCACTCTCGAATTCATGGATCACCGCGCCCTCTACGACTGGATCCTGGACGAGGTGGGTGTCGAGTGCCATCCGCCCCAGATCGAGTTCGCGCGAAGGAATCTGAGTCACACGGTGATGAGCAAACGCGTGCTGCGGGGGTTGGTCGAGGCCGGGCACGTGAAGAGTTGGGACGATCCGCGCATGCCCACCCTCTCGGGGATGCGCCGCCGAGGATATCCGCCGGAGGCGATCCGCCGCTATTGCGAGGACATCGGAGTCGCCAAGCGCGACAACATCATCCAGCTGGCGCGGCTCGAGCACGCGGTGCGCGAGTACCTGAACGTCCATGCGCCGCGGGTGATGGCGGTCTTGCGGCCTCTTCGGGTGGTGATCGAGAACTACCCCGAAAACGAGTCCGAAGAGCTCGACGCCGTCAACAACCCCGAGGACGCGAGCATGGGCACCCGGAAGGTTCCGTTCTCGCGAGTGCTCTACATCGAGCGGGACGATTTCCTGGAGGATCCGCCCCGCAAGTTCTTCCGGCTAGCGCCGGGCCGGGAGGTGCGGCTCCGCTACGCGTACTTCATTACCTGCGTCGAGGTGAAAAAGGACGACAGCGGACAGGTGGTGGAGCTTCGCTGCCGATACGATCCGGCCACTCGCGGCGGGACGGCCCCCGACGGCCGCAAGGTCAAGGGGACGCTCCACTGGGTGTCCGCGGCCGATTCGATCTCCGCCGAGGTGCGACTCTACTCGCACCTCTTCAACACGGAAGATCCGATGGATGTCGCGCCGGACGAGGAGATCACGGCGAATCTCAACCCGGATTCCCTCGAGACTCTCCGCGACTGCCGGGTCGAGCCCAGCGTGGCCGCCGCCGTTCCCGGTGCTTCGCTCCAGTTCGAGCGACTCGGCTATTTCTGTGCCGACCCCGATTCCAGTGAGGCCGCCCCGGTTTTCAATCGCACCGTCACACTGCGAGACACCTGGGCCAAGATCGCCAAGAAAGGCGGCCGCTAGCCCTATTGGGGCTAGCGGCCGCCTGAAACTTCGGGAGAGCGGAACGCGTCCAGCCTCCCCGCCATCACCTCGGCGATGGGGCGAGATCCCTCGAAGCGTTCCAGCAGGATCTTCGCGACGGCGGTGATGGGGACCGCCATCAGCGCGCCCAGAATGCCCCACAGCATCCCCCAGAAGATGAGCGACAGCAGAATCGCAATCGGGTGCAGGTCGAGAGATTCGCCCATGATCTTGGGGTCGATGATGTTTCCGATGAGGATCTGGGTCGCTCCCGGAATCGCGATGGCCAAGACGGCGGTGGTCGCGGATATTTCGGGGCTCACCAGGACGACGGGAAGCGGCAAAAACGTTGCGATCAGAGAACCCACGCTGGGAATGAAATTCAACAGGAAGGCGAACAGGCCGAACATCAGGGCCAGATCGACGTCGAGAAAAGAGAGGGTCAGGCCCACGAGAATTCCTGTGGCTCCCGAAATCACCGCCTTCGTCACCAGGTAGCGCTTGACTTTTGCCTCGGCCGTCTGCCAGACGCCGCTCGCCTGCTTCGGGCGACCCTCGCCTCCGATCATCAGAAAAATCACGAAGATCAACACGAGGATGCTCTGGGACAGGATTCCCACGATCGCGTTGGTGGTTCCCAGGAGTGCGCGCCCGACGGTTCCCACCGCGAGTTGCGGAAAATTTGCGAAGTCGGCCTGGGGCAGACTTTGAGAGAGTTCTTCGGGGAGCCACGCAGTGACCCGGCCGAGCATTTCGCCGAGCTGAGCCTGATAGGCTGCCGAGTTCGCTGCGAGCTGCGCGAGGGAGGACGAAATCGTCAGGGCGATCAGGTTGAACGCAAGAACCGCGAGGATCGCCGTGGCGGCCAGGGCGAGGGGTCGCGGAAGCTTCAGCCGCTGCATCACGAAATCGACGATCGATGAGAGAATCAGCGAGAAGAATACGGCGAGGACGAAGGGGATCAACAGCGGCCGAAGCCAGTAGAGCGCGCCCGCCACCGCGATGGAGGTCAACAGCACCAGGCATACGGTCTGAACGCGCGACGTCATCCGCCGACCGGGTACCTCGGATCCGCGTCCGGCGCTAGCGGCGGCGCGAAAATTCTCGATATCCGTGGGGATTGCGCATAGTCTGGACTCCGCATCGGGGGCGCCATGGTCGGGCCGGTCATCATCGAAGGGGCCATCAACGGCCAGACTCCGAAATCCACGAATCCCAAGGTTCCGCGCGATTCCGATGAGATCGCCGCGGACGCCCTTCGCTGCATCGCGGTGGGGGCGGCGGTGATTCACACCCACATCGACGAGATCGCTTCGCCCGCGGAGCGCGCGGCCGACCTCTACCTCGAGCACTTCCTGCCGATTCTCGCCGAGCGCCCGGACGCCATCCTTTACCCGACGATCGGTTTCGGCGAGACCGCGGAAGCTCGACTCGCCCACCTGCCTCTCCTCGCCGAAAAGTGCGGACTGCGGGTGGGGCTCCTGGATCCCGGGTCGGTGAACCTGGGCGGGGCCGATGCCGACGGTCTCCCGGCCCCCATCGACTTCGTCTACGCGAACTCGCCGGCGGCCATTCGCCACATGGTGGACGTGTGCGAGCGCCATCGATTGGGACCCAGCATCGCGATTTTCGAGCCCGGCTTCCTGCGCCACGTTCTCGCCTACCAGCGAGCCGGACGTCTGCCGCGGGGGGCGCTCATCAAGTTCTACCTCGGGGGCGACTACGGCTATATGGGTCCGGGCTTTCGCGGTGTGAGCTTCGGCCTGCCTCCGGCGCCCTGGGCGCTGGACGTGTATCTCCGCCTATTGGAGGGCTGTGAGTTGCCGTGGTCGGTCGGAGTGCTCGGCGGTGACGTATTCGAAAACGGCCTGGCGCGTCACGCTCTCGAGCGCGGCGGACATCTGCATCTGGGACTCGAGGACTACATGGGGACCCGCCAACCGACCAACGAAGAGCTGGTGCTGGAGGCGGTGACCCTGTGTGCTGAGGTGGGCCGCCCAGTGGCGAGCCCGACGGCGGCGGCGGAGATTCTCGATCTGCCGTAGCTTTTTTGACTGCGCTCGGCTCCGCCTTGCTGCGCTTTGGCCTTGCGTCAGTTTTCCGAGGCCTCGACCTCCGCCGACAGGCGCTCCCACTCGGTATAGCGATCGTCGATCGACTGGCGCAGCTCGCTGCGCTCGGCTCCGAGGGCGCGCGCCCGATCGGCATCGCGAAAGACCTCCGGGTCGCCGAGCCGCCAGGAAAGCGCTTCGAGTTGCTTCTCCAGGTCGACGATCTCCGTTTCGACAGAGGCCAGTCGTTTCCGGGTCCGCGCCAGGCGGCGGGCATCGTCTTTCGTCTGCTTTCGCTGGGCGATTCGCTCGCGCTTCGTGGGTTCTTGCGGGGGTGGGTCGGCGGGCGCTTCGCGATTCGGCAGCACCGGGGCCGGTGTCGGAGGGGCTGCAGGCGCGGCGGTTCGCCGCAGATAATCGTCGTAGTTGCCCGGGTGCTCGGTCAGCGTTCCGGAGACAACTTCGACGGTGCTGGTGGCCAACCCATTGATGAAGCTTCGGTCGTGGGAGATGAAGAGCAGGGTGCCCGGATAGCTGCGAAGCGCATCGTCGAGCACCTCACAGGCGGCGACATCGAGGTGATTCGTGGGCTCGTCGAGCACAAGGAAGTTGGCCGGTCGCAACAGCAGCTTGGCGAGGGCGAGGCGTGCCTTCTCGCCTCCGGAGAGAACGCTCACCTTCTTCAAGACGTCGTCTCCGGAAAAAAGAAAAGCGCCCAGATGTCCGCGCAGCCGGGGGATGTCCTCGCTGTGTGCGGCGGTCTCGAGCTCCTGGAGCACCGTGCGACCCGATTCCAGCGCCTCGAGTTGGTGCTGCGCGTAGAAGGCCACCTGCACGTTGTGCCCCAGATGGCGTTCGCCCGCATCGAAGGCCAGAATTCCGGCCGCGATCCGAAGCAGGGTCGACTTTCCCGCGCCGTTGGGACCGGTCAACGCGATCCGGGCGCCGCGACGGACCTGGAGATCGACTCCCTCGTAGACCCGCGTCTCGTCGTAGCGCTTGTGGATCCCCTCGAGTCGCAGGACGATCTCGCCCCCCCGGGCCGGCGGCGGAATCCGCAGGCGCGGAGCCTGTTTGTTCTCGGCCTCGATCTCAACCCGCTCCAGTCGGTCCAGGGCCTTGATCCGGCTCTGCACCATCCGGGCCTTGCTGGCCTTGTATCGGAAGCGGTCGATCAGGCGCTCGGCCTGGGCGATCCGGCGATCCTGGTTTCGTTTCTGGGCGATTCGCTGCTCGCGGCGTTCGATCTTCTGTTGCAGGTAGCCATCGTAGTTGCCCGGGTACACGGTGAAGCGTCCGAGTTCCAGCTCGGCGACGGCCGTGGCGTGGCGTCGAAGGAAGGTGCGGTCGTGGGAGATCATCACGACCCCACCGCGGAACTCCCGAAGCGTGGCCTCGAACCACTCGATCGAAGGGAGATCGAGGTGGTTGGTGGGCTCGTCCAGGAGCAGCACGTCCGGTGCCGAGAGCAGCAGCTTGGCAAGCTCGACCCGCATGAGCCAGCCGCCGCTGAAAGAGCGCAAGGGGCGCTCGGCGGCGCGATCGTCAAAGCCGAGGCCCGCGAGGGTCCGCGCGATTCGCGCCTCTCGTTCGAATCCGCCGCCGAAGGCAAAGGAGCCGCTGCAGCGGTCATAGCGTTCGGCGAGATCCCCGGGAACCTCTTCGCCGGCGCGTCCCAGGCGCTCCATCTGGGCTTCGAGATCCCTCATCTCGGCCTCGAGGTCGTTCAGGTGGGCAAGCACCGACGTCACCTCCTCGCGCACCGAGTGTTCCCGGGTGGGATCGATCTCCTGCTTGAGGAAGCCCACACGCACGTCACGGGGAGTGATCACCCGTCCGTGGTCCGGGGGTTCCAGGCCCCCGGCGATTCCGAGCAGGGTGGTCTTCCCGGCGCCGTTGGGCCCCACCAGGCCGATGCGGTCGCCCCGGCGAACCAACAGGTCGGCGTTCTGGAACAGGGTCCGCGTGCCAAAGGTCCGCGAGACGGCTTCGAGTCGAAGCAGCATGGGACCAAACCTAGTCTAGAATGCTCGGCCGGAAAGGGCGGGTTCCAAAAAGGGAGGTCCGATGCCGGTCGTCGAGACGCGGAACGGAAAAATCGAGGGCTTCGAACGAGGGGAATTGCAGGTGTTTCGCGGCATTCCCTTCGCGCAAGCGCCGATCGGGCCGCTGCGCTTCCGGTCGCCCCGGCCCCCCGAATCCTGGGCGGGGGTGCGCCAGGCTCAGGAATTCGGCGCGTCGGCGCCCCAACGCGATCTTCCGATCGCGGGAATCTTTCCCGGCTGGGACGTGGGTCGCCAGGATGAGGATTGCCTGTACCTGAACGTCACCACCCCCGCTGCCGACGCTGCGCGCCGACCGGTCTTGGTATGGATTCACGGAGGCGGATTCACCCTGGGCTCGGGATCCCAGGCCATGTACAACGTGGCGCCGCTGGTGCACCGGGGCGACGTGGTCGTGGTTGCGATCAACTACCGGCTGGGTTCCCTGGGATTCCTGCACCTGGACGATCTGGCCGGGGAGGATTTCGGAGCCACCGGCAACGCGGGAATCGAAGATCAGGTGGCGGCTCTGGGCTGGGTTCGCGACAACATCGCCGCCTTCGGCGGTGACCCCGACAACGTGACCCTCTTTGGCGAATCGGCAGGGGGCATGAGTGTGGGAACCCTGCTCGGCACACCCTCGGCGGCGGGCCTGTTCCGCCGCGCGATCCCCCAGAGCGGTGCGGCTCACAACGTGAACACCCGAGAGCAGGCCGACGAGGTTGCGCGCCGGGTGCTCGGCGCCCTCGGGTTCGCCCCCGGCGATGCCGCGCGCCTTCGCGACGTGAGCGTCGATCAGCTCCTCGAGGCCCACGATCGCGTAGCCCTCGGCGGAATGGCCGGGGGTTCCACGCTGCTTCCGTTCCAGCCGGTGGTGGATGGCAAGTTCCTGCCGCAGCCTCCGATCCAGGCCATCGCCGACGGACTCGCCGCCGACGTGTCCGTCGTCGTGGGCAGTACCCGGGACGAGTGGAATCTCTTTGGACTCATGATTCCCGGTCAGTCGGATCTCGACGAGCCCGCGGTTCTCGAACAGCTCGAGCAGCGAGTCGGCGGTGAGGCGAAGCGCCTGATGGAGGCTTATCGCAGCGCGCGGGGCGGCGATCTGTCGGCGCGAGATCTCTACTTTGCGATCGAAACCGATCGCATCTTCCGCATGCCCGCGGTGCGGTTGGCCGAGGCCCAGCAGACCCACCAGCCCCTCACTTTCCAGTACCTGTTTACCTGGGAGTCGCCTCTGGAAAAACTCGGCGCGTGTCACGGCATCGACATCCCCTTCGTGTTCGGCAGCGTGGGCGAAGCGTCATTCTTCAGCCGCCCCGGGCCCGAGGCAGAGGCCCTGGCCGAGCACACCATGGACGCCTGGCTCGCGTTCGCGCGCAGCGGGTGCCCGAGCCACCCCGGCATCGGAAACTGGCCCGCCTACGACATCGGCCGACGCGCCACGATGATCCTGGGTCGCGAGTGCCGGGTCGTGGATGCGCCCCTGGACGAAGAGCGCCGAGCCTGGGAAGGACTCATCTAGATCGGCCCCGTCGCTACAGCAGGGGGAGCTGCCGCGGCCGGTCCGCCGCTTCGTCGAAGCTGGTGCCCAGGGGCAGCAAGATGGCGTCGGCGATGGGCCGGAGCACGTGATCGATGTAGTGGTTCCGGTCGATCTTTCCGGGCAGCGCGCGTCCCAGAACGACCGGCTCCGGGCCGTCGCGGGTGATCACGTAGCGGACGACAGGTCCGATTCGGTCGCCGGACTTGCGCGCTGCCTGAATATGGGGCGGCGTCGTCGCGGTGTAGCGCTCGACGGATCCCTTGCGGATGCGTTTGACGTAGACGAGTTCGTCGTCGAGGTGGCCAGCTAGCAGCCGGGCCACCAGCTCCCGAACGTAGGGCGCGACCTCCTCGTCCGTGAACAGACGCGTCAGCATGCCCTGTTGGAGTCGACGGGCCAGAGCGGGCCAGTCGCGGCGCACCGCTTCGAGACCCACGATCACGAGCTGGTCATCGGCCCACCCGGCGTACCGCTTCTTGCTTCCGGTCTTGCCGCTTCGCACCCGGGGAAGAAACAACCGTTCGTAGAGGCGTTCGAACTCGAGTTCGAGCAACGGCTCGACCCGATAGGCGTCGCGAATGCGCTCGTCGATTCGTTTTTCCACGCGCTCTCGCAGGTTCTCTGCCTCGGCGCGGGCGATCTCCGGACGCGCGCCCACCTCGAGCTGGACGAACACCGAGTCGGTGTCACCGTAGAGGACCGAAACGCCTTCGGCCTCGAAAGCTTCCTGGGTCCAGTGCAGGGTTTGTTGCCCAAAGCCCGTGATCGCATTGGCGATGTCGGGGTCGAAGAACCGGCACGAAGACGCTCCGAGTACGCCGAAAAGTGCGTTCATCATGATCTTGATGGCGCGATCGGCGTGGTGATCGCCGCGGGCCTTCGCCTCTTCGCGGCGCTCCATGAATTTTTCGATTACACCGGGAAGGATCGCTTCGTCACGGGCAAAACGAGCGCCGTTGGGCGCCTCGATGGCATCCCCCGCTCCCCGCGAGCGCGCGTGGGCCAGGGGGTCGAGATTGAACGTTCGGATCAGGCTGGGGTACAGGCTCTTGAAGTCGAAGACCGCAACGTTGGTGAAAATTCCGGGCCGCGGCTCGATCAGGGCGCCGCCCTGGACCGGGGCGGTCTTGCGATTCGTGTCAACGCTGGGGGCGACGACGCCGCAGCGGCGCAGTTCGGGCAGGTAGACGAGATCGAAGGAGGCGATGCTGGCGCCGACCCGGTCGAGCTGCATCCCCGAGAGAAGACTGCGTTCCAGGGTGAGATCGAGCAGGCCCTCGTGTTCGAGGATGTCGAGCACGAGTCGCGCGTCCTCGAGATTGTAGGCGACCAGTGCCTCGGGATCTTCGCGGTACATGCGCGTGATCTCGGCGGCGGCGTCGGGCACTTCGGTATCGATGCGCTTCCCGCGCCCGAGCACGGCGCGGGCCACGGTCTCGAGGCGGTAGTCGTCGAGGCGCAGGGCATCGCGCACCAGGGGGATGCCGTCGAGCACCATGCGACCCGGAAGGTCGGCTCGGGTCTGGCGCGTGAACCGCGCGTCCTGCGAAAATCGGATGTCGCCGGAGATCCGACCCAGGTTGCATTCCACTCCGAGTGCCGAGGCACGGCGGGCCCAGGTGCGCAGGTCGAAGTCGACCACGTTCCAGCCCGTGATGAGGTCGGGGTCGAGTTCGCGAATCCGCGCGCCGGCTGCCCGCAACAGGTGCCGCTCGTCCGGGTAAACCAGCGCGCCACGAATCGGCGCCGTCGAAACCACGTGCACTTCCGCCACTTCACCGCAGACCAGGGCGATCGAGTAGATCGTGGAGGCGTCGGGAGACGTTTCGAGGTCGATGGAGAGGGTGCGCAGAGGTGGGCGGCAGTCTGCGGGCTGCAGCTCGGGGTTGCGAAACCGCACGAGTCCGGGCCGCACGGCCTCGGCTTTGCCTTCGATGGACACTCCGCCGCGGATCCCGTGATCGATCAGGTACCGATAGGCGAAACGAATGTCGGCCTCGAGAGGGTGGATGCCTTCCCGTTCCAGCCTTTCCCGGATCGCCGGTATGTCTCCGGGAGTCACGGCGATGACCCTGATGACTTCGCCACCGTTCATGTCCGTGAGATCCGTGTCCTGAAGCTCGACGCTCGACAGACCTGCCAGGAAATCGGCCCCGGAACGGGAGACGAAGAAATAGGGGCGGAAGCGATCGTCCTCGATCCAAAAAGCCGCCCGGTTCTCCAGGCGGCCGAAGAGGTGCACGACGGGACGTCCGTCGCGAATGCGATAGCTGGGCTGAAGGATCAGTCCACGAGGCACGGGGGGCTCCGCGAGCGATGGTAGTGGGGCGCGAACCGCCCCGCCCGGTTTTGGCGGGTTACCGGCGGGCCCGTCCGATCTACTTCCGCGGCCTTCGGCCTAGGACCCGCACGGCGAGCCTGCGGCTCGCCTCGCTCGCAGCGGAAGCGAAGTAAGGTGCTGCAGTCGGCCGCCCCAACCGAGGCTCCCCGGGGGCCCCATTTCGGCGAGTGTTTTCGTCGGATGCCTCAGCCGGCCGGCAGGGGGTCGGGCAGATCCAGGAGCCGGGCCAGCATGCGCGAGCAGGGATTGGTGATTCCGAAGTCCGAATCCTCGGGGATCATGCCGTAAGCCTGCATCTGCTTCGCCATCCGCGCCATGATGACCGAGAATCGAAGCGCGGCGAATCGCTCGTAGTAGTCCAGGTGTTGGGTCCGACGCCCGGACCACTGCTCGTAGCGCGCGATGCTTTCGCCGCGATCGGGAAAGCCCGACAGGCGGGTCGCTCCCACTCCCTCGCTGTGGTGGCGATCGAGGAAGAGCCACCAGGCCAGATCCGCCTCGGGGTTTCCCAGCGTCGCCATCTCCCAGTCGAGGACGGCCGCGCACCGGTTGTCCCGAAAGATCATGTTGCCGATCCGGGCATCGCCCCAGATGAGGCTGACGGCCTCCCCATCTTCGGGTCGGTTCTGGTAGAGCCACTCGAGACCCGGGGTGCAGGTCGGGTGTGGCTTTTCGTCCCAGGCCCAGGCGAGGTACTTCGTGTAGTAGTCGAGTTGCCGTTCGATCGGCGTGCGATCGTCCCGATCGGCCAGAAATCCCAGATCCAGGGCCTCCCAATCGAGGCTGTGAATGCGTGCGAGCACCTCGAGACCGCTCCACCAGATCGCGGCTCGTTCCTCCGGTTGGATTTCCGTCATCCAGCCGCCGGTGTGGTACGGCGGATTGTCGGTGGGGATCCTTCCCTCCACCCGCTCCATGACGTAGAAGGGCGCGTCGAGGAAGCCCGGGTCTTCTTCGCGCCAGTACATCTTCGCCGTCGGAATCCGGGTGGGAGCGAGCGCCGATTGGACCCGAAACTGAAGTCCGAGATCGTACTCGGGAAAGATCTGGAAACCCGTGGGCTGGATCCGGATGACGAGGGGTCGGCGAATCGGGCGACCCCTTTCGCGGTACTCGAGGTCGAACATCAGGGTGTCGCTGGAGAAGCCGGTGGTCTCGGGGCCGGTCAGTCCCGAGAGCTGGATCTCGCGGGCGTCGGGAAGCACACCGGAGAACCAGTCTCGCAAGCGCCGATTCGTGAGCTCCAGATCTCGACCGCGGGGTGCCGGCACGTCCGTTCCTAGTGCCGCTGTTCCTGGGCGGCGATCCAGTCGTCCACACGCGTCCAGTGTTCGAAGAGCCAGTCGATCCGATTCTCGCGACCGTTGGGGATCTCGGCGTAGGGCACCCGCCAGAAGCGGACGCGGATCACCTGGTCGACGATCCTTCCATTCCAGAGGTCCTTGAGGTCCCCCGCCCCCTCGAAGCCAACGTGAGCACAGAATACGGCGTCAGCGCCGGGGTTGTTTTCCAGCAAGGCCAGGGTGCCCCCGGGTTTCGGGGGCAGCACGTTCTGCAACCTCTCGGCCCGGGCCGCCAGCGCGTGATCGCGGCGCTCGCGCAGGCGCTCGATGATGTGAGCCCGCTTCTCGCGGGTAAAGCGCGTGCCCTCGGGATAGATGATCACCCCTTCGCCCGGGCCGATGTCCCGCACCAGGCGTGCCAGCGCCCGAATCTCACGCTCGGGGTCTCCCGAAGATCGCCGGACGAAATAGTAGGGGAGGCGGTTGCCGACGATGTCGATGCAGGGGTCCCACAGCAACTCACGTTTGATCACGTAGCGGAGCGAGATGCCGGTGGGCATCTGGACGATGACGGCGGGCATGAGGGTGTCGGCATTGCTGGCGTGACGGACCAGCAGCAGGATCGGACTGCCCTCGAGGGCTTCCTTGCCCTCCACCTCGACCCGGAATCCGAAGATGCGCGACGCGCCCCAGAAGAGCGCCGACGCCCACAGGTAGTGCGTCTGGAGACTCCAGCGCAGATACCGCGCGCGGCCGGCTCCGGCCCAGACACCGCTGAGGAGCCAGGTCAGGAAGGCGGCGACGATGCTCGCGGTCTGGCATTGCAGGTACCAGCATAGAAAGGCGCCGCAGCGCATCGCGGCGGTCTTTTTCGAACGGATTCCGTCGATCAGCGCCGCGATGGGAATCCACAGAGGGGCGGCAAGTACGACGAGGAATGTCGCGGTGATCGTCGCGGGAATCGTCACCAGGCGACGCAGAAAGATCGTCAGGGTCGGATCGCGGTCGATGGCCTGGGGGGCGTCCTCGGACGTCGCCGAGGCGGCTTCAGTCATGCTCCGCCTCCCTGCCGCCGGTCTCCGGGGGTGAAAAACTCGACGTCGGAGGAGACAGTAAAGCGCAGGCGGTTGAGAGCGCACATCGGGCGTGAGGCCGGCTGGGGAGCCCCGGGGGGTGGAGACGTTCAGCGACGCGCCAATCCCGCGACGACCTCGAGGTTCGCGCCTTCCGGGTTCGCCGGGGGCTGGAGCTTGCGGGTCGCTCGCTCTACCACCGGGATCTCCTCGATCTCGTCACCGGCGGCGGCGCCGAGCTCCTGGAATCGTCGCGCGGAGACGAGGACCCGGCTCTCGAGAGATCCCACCGTTTCGTTGTAGGCGCCAACGGCGCGGTCGAGGTGGGCGCCGACCTTTCCGAAATGTTCCCCCATCTTCGCGAGTCGCTCGTGAAGAGTGCGGCCGAGCTCGCTGATGGCGCGCGCGTTGTCGGCGAGCTTTTCCTGGCGCCATCCGTAGGCGACGGCGCGCAGCAGCGCGATCAGTGTCGTGGGGCTCGCGACGATGACCCCCTGATCGACGCCGTACTCGATGAGTCCGGGATCCTGTTCGAGGGCGGCGCCGAAGAAGTGCTCGCCGGGAAGGAACATCACGACGAATTCGGGAGTCGCCTCGAGCTGGCTCCAGTATCCCTTGCTGCTGAGGTTCGCCATGTGCTTGCGCACCTGGCGGGCGTGGTGCTTGAGCTGCGCCGCGCGGATGTCTTCGTCGGTGGTTTCGATCGCCTCGAGATAGGCCTCGAGCGGGGTCTTGGCATCGACGATGACGCACTTTCCGCCCGGAAGGCGCACGATCAGGTCCGGCCGCAGGCGACCGTCTTCCGTCGCCACGCTCGGTTGCTCGGAAAAATCGCAGTAGGCGAGCATGCCGGCCATTTCGACCACGCGTCGCAGCTGGATTTCGCCCCAACGTCCGCGCACGTTGGGTGTGCGCAACGCGCGCACCAGGTTCGAGGTCTCCGCGTGGAGCTTCTCGTGGGCGCTGCCCACCGCTTTGAGCTGCTCGGTGAGGCGCGAGTAGTGGCCGTGTCGCTCCTTCTCGATGTCCTGGAGCTTGACCTGAATGCCGGCGAGAGCCTCGCTGACGGGCTCGACGAGTTCGTCGAATGCCTTCTCGCGGTTCTCGAGCTCGGCGGAGGCGCTCTTCTGGAATTCGCCGAAGGAGGCGCGGGCCAAGGTGATGAAGGACTGATTGTTCTGGCGCAGCGCTTCGCTGGCCAGGGCCTGGAAGGCGTCGCGCGACTGCGTGCCGGCCCGATTTCTCTGGCGGAGCAACGCCCCCATCGTCAGACCCGCCACGGCGGCTCCGATCGCCAGGCCCACCAGCAGCATCAGAATGGTTTCGGTGTCCATCGACCCCCCCTGTGCCCTGCGCCGGCGCCCGGACTGGCGATAAGGATCGCCTACCCGTGTGTCGGATTCGGTCACGACGATGTAGAGAGGGTTCGCCGTAGAACCTACCCCTTTGGGTCGGATCGGGCACCTCTAACGTGCGGTCAGAGCTCGACGCGGGCCGTTCCCAGGACCCGGGTCTCACCGGCTTCGTTTTCGATGGTGAGGTCGATTTCGATCCGCCGGTGTTCCTCATCCAGGTCGGTGACGACGCCGCGGCACACGGGATGGGAATCGACGAGGATGGGGGCCCGAAAGATCGTGTCGAGTCGCTGAATCTTCGAGCCGGGCGCCCATTGGTGGATGATCGCCGCGAGGATCCCCTGGCTCATGATGCCCGGGACGATGGCCCCCGGGAGTCCCTCACGCCTCGCCTCCTCGTGATCGAGGAAACGGCCGAAGGTCATTCGCGCCGTGGTGGTAAAACGCTTCACCCGCGCCATCCCCACGTCGGGGCGAGCGTCGGGCAGCTCCTCGCCGAAGGCCACGTCTTCGAAGCTTCGGGCGGCCATCTCAGAACGTCCCCGGCTCGCTCTTCTGGATCAGGCGCCAGTCTACGATCGAGACGAGTTCGTCGCGTTGGTTCGTGAACTCCATGCGGTGTACCACGAATATCATGCCCCCGGACCGCCCGGTTTTCTCGTAGACGTCGTGAATCCGACTCCGGGCGCTGAGACGGTCGCCGGGTCGGATGGGGCCGTGGACCTCGACGCATTTGCCGCCGTCGATACCGAGGGGAGTGCTCGACAGCTTCGGGAAGTCCTTCGGCATCATGCGCCGGCCGTGGTACTTGGTCGTAAAGCTGGGGACGGCCTGGAAGTCGGGGTCGCGGGGGTCCGTGAAGCGGGGTTCCGCCTCGCCGCAGGCCAACGCGAACTCGGTGAGCTCCTCCTCTTTCACGGAGAACTCCACCCGATCGAATTCGAAGGCCGTCCACGTTCGCTTGATTTCGTCTATGTCCACGTCACGGGCTCGTAGTCTTCCCCGCCCAGGGCGGAGACCAGGTCTTCGATGTTACGGATCTCGGCGCCGAAGCGAGTGGCGCAGCGTCCGATCTGACTCACGATGTGAGCATCGCTGCCGCCCACCCGTCGATAGCCGTAGGTTTCGGCGAGCTTTTCCGAAGCTTCGCTTTCGCCGCTGCGACAGCCGCCGCTGGCGGTTTCGATGATGCGCACCCCCGGGACGGGCCCGCGGGCCTCGACGTGGGCCGCCATACCGACCCGAGGCCGCCCGGGGTGGCAGGGCACCGCCACCGCGCCACAGCGCGCGGCCTCTCTCAGGAGGACTTCGATCGGATGGTCGACCCGGGTGAAATCGATGGCATTCTGCAGATCGACGTTGACGCCGAAGAGCAGCACGTGGCCGTAGTCGGTCTCGACCTCGCTCGCCTTCAGGATCGCGATTCCATATCGGTCCTCGAGTTCCCGGTAGTCGGAGTCGTCGTCGAATTGCCGGTGCTCGGTGAGCACGAAACCGTCGATGGGGAGTTCGCGGCTGCGAATCCAGCGGCAATAGTTTTCGACCTTGGCGCGGGAGTCGTCGGATCGGACCGAGTGATTGTGGAGGTCGAGGATCATGTTGGATGGAATCGCGGGACGCCCAGTCCTTTTGGGGTCTGACTGAATTCGACCTGAACCGACATTCCGATCCGCACGTCGCCGGGGTCACAGCCCACAATGTTGGTGAACAGTCGCGGTCCCTCTTCGAGATCGACGTAGGCGAGCACATAGGGGCAGGCGGCCCGGAATCCCGGAGCTTGATTCTGGTTCGTGATCGTGAAGGTGTAGACCGTGCCCCGGCCGCTGGCGACGAAGTGCTCGATTTCGTCGGACAGGCAGCTTGCGCAGAGCGCCCGCGGACGATGCTGAACGGTTTGGCAGCGTCGGCAGCGCTGCAGCACGAGCTCGCCCCTGCCGCAGCCCTCCCAGTAGGCGCGCGTCTCCCAGTCGACGGCGGGGGCGGAGTCCTGGATCGGTTCGGCCATCGTTCTCAGTCCCTCGCGAGCACCAGCGTCGCGCCACTGTGGCTGTGCCCCAGGGTACCGCCGGTGCCGTGCACCAACGCGATCCGCGGGGCTTCGACCTGGCGCCCCTCACACTCGCCGCGGAGCTGACGCGTGGCTTCGATGACCAGGAAGATGCCGCGCATGCCGGGGTGATTCGAGGACAGACCGCCCCCGTCGGGGTTTACCGGCAACGCGCCTCCCAGCGCGATGCGCCCGCCCTCGACAAAGCTCCCGCCTTCGCCGGGCTTGCAGAACCCCAGGTTCTCGAGGGTCAGCAGCACGGTGATCGTGAACGAGTCGTAGATCGTGCAGAGATCGATGTCATCGTGACTGACTCCGGCCATCCCCATCGCCTGGGCTCCGGATTGCTTGGCCGCGATTTGCAGCAAGTCGGGCGAACCGATCTCCTGGTGACAGACGGCCTCGCCGCAGCCCAGCAGGCGCACCGGCGGCCGACGCAGGTCGCGCGCGCGCTCCGCGCTGGTGACCACCACCGCACCGCCCCCGTCACTGATGATGCAGCAGTCGAGCAGGTGGAGTGGATCCGAGATCACGCGGCTCGAGAGGACGTCCTCCACCGAGATGGGGATGCGCATCTTCGCGTCCGGATTTTTGAGCGCGTGGCCGCGCGTGGTGACGGCGATTTCCGCGAGCTGTTCGCTCGTGGTTCCGTACTGATGCATGTGGCGCTGAGCCACCAGGGCGTAGCTGCCGACGGTAGTCATGCCGTAGGGCGCGATGAAGGCTCCCGCCGGATCGCGTCCGCTTCCGCCGAGGCCGGTTCCGATGGCCATCGCGTTGGATGCGGCGGTACTTCCGTAGAGGATCAGCGCCACCTCGCAGAGCCCGGAGTGAATCGCCGCCGCCGCGTGACTCACATGGGCGACGAAGGACGAGCCCCCGATGTTGGTGCCGTCCAGGGTGCGGGGCTTGATGTTCAGGTACTCCGAGAGACTGACGACGCCCATGATTCCCATGGACATGCTCGCCGCGAAGAGACCGTCGACTTCGTCGAGCTCGAGACCGCAGTCCTCGAGGGCGCCGCGTGCGCATTCGGCCATGATCTGAAATTCGGTCTTCTCCGGTGCCCAGCGCGTGGGGTGCTCGTACACCCCCGCGATCGCGATCTCTCCGCTCAGGCTCATGCGGATAGCCCCGCGCAAAACTCCTCGACCGCGAGGGCCAGGGCCTCGGGCTGCTCGAGGGGGATCACGTGACCCGCCTTCGGGATCACCGTCTTTCCTGCCCCGGGGATGCGCGACGCCAGCAGTTCTGACTGCTCGCGCATCGGCTCGAATTCGTCGGCACCGACGATGACCCGCGTAGGGACGCGCACCGCGGCGAGCTCGGCTTCGGCGTTCCAGTCCCGGGCGGCCTGCAGGTCGCCGTAGTTCGCGCGCGGGTCGGTCTTGAGGTCTTCCATGAAGCCCCGACTCAGGATCTCGTTTTCCGTGGAAGGGGAATAAGCCTCTCGCAGAAACTGTCGCCTCGCCTTTCCCTCGACGATGAGACGCGTCGTCTCCATCACCGAATCGATGGCGGGAAACCGCGCCGCGCTCGAGCAGAGAACGAGCCCCCGGATGCCGTCGGGTCGGTCGAGGGCGCAGCGGAGCGCCACGGCGCCGCCCAGGGAGTGGCCCAGCAGGACCGGGGCCCCGAGGCCGAGTTTGTCGATGAAGGCGAGGGTGAAATCCGCCATGCGCCCGACGTCAGCCAGACTGTCCAGGCTGCCGGAACGCCCGTGGGCCGGCTGATCGAAGGCCAGCGGGCTGTGGTGCGCCGACAGGGCGCGCAGCACTCCGCGGAACTGATTGCCATTGCCCCCGGCGCCGTGGAGGCAGAGCACCGTCTCGCCGAGGTCCGACGCCGGTGGCCGCTCGGGGAGGGTCGTCGCGCCCGTGTGATGGACGTAGGTCGCCACACCGTCGATCCTGAAATACTTGTGGGGCACGGCGAAGCAGATTACCTGCGGGTTGATTTCGCTGTCAATTCGACGCTGTCGGTTGACATCCGACGGCCCGCGGGGGCTACTGTGGCCCGTCCGGAAACCGCCGAAGAGGAGAGTCCGCGTGGAACAGCGAAATCTGGGGAAGACGGGAATCAGCGTCAGCCGCTATTGCCTTGGCACCATGATGTTCGGCGTCATGGGAAACCGGGACCACCGAGATTGCGTCGCAATCATCCATCGGGCCCTCGATTCCGGCGTGAACTTCATCGATACCGCGGACGCGTACTCGCGGGGAGAGTCCGAGGAGATCGTCGGAAAGGCCCTCAAGGGGCGCCGCGATCGCGTCGTACTCGCCACGAAGTTTTTTGTTCCCATGGGCGAGGACCCCAACATGAAGGGCGGCTCGCGCCGCTGGATCGTGGAGGAAGTCGAGAACAGCCTGCGCCGCCTGGGAACCGACTACATCGATCTCTACCAGATCCACCGCTACGACGACGCCACGGACCTCGAAGAAACCCTGTCGGCTTTGAGCGATCTGGTGCACCAGGGCAAGATCCGCTGCTTTGGCTCGTCGATGTTTCCGGCGGATCGGATCGTCGAGTCGCACTGGATCGCCGAAAAGCGCGGCCTGTTGCGCTTTCGCTGCGAGCAGCCCTGGTACTCGATTTTCGCCCGCGAGATCGAGCGCTTCGTCCTGCCGGCCTGCGCGCGCTACGGCATGGGAGCCATCATCTGGAGTCCCCTGGACGGCGGCTGGCTCACCGGTCGCTACCGGAAACCCGAAGATCTGGATGAAAAGTCGCGAATCGTGGCCCTGGCGCGAATGCGCGGCAAGGACTTCGATCCGGCGGGCGAACTCAATCTGCGAAAGTTCCAGCTCGTCGACGCGCTCTCGAAGCTCGCCGCCGACTCGGGCCTCTCGCTGACCCACCTGGCCCTGGCCTTCACCCTGGAACACCCGGCGGTCACGGCGGCGATCATCGGCCCGAGAACCCGAGAGCAGCTCGACGATCTACTGGCGGCCGTCGACCTCCGACTCGACTCCGAGATTCTCGACCGGATCGATGCGTTGGTTCCGCCGGGCACCAGTGTGAACGGGATCGACCCGACATCGCGTCCCCAGGGTCTGGGACGTCGGGTTCGCCGCCGCCAGTCTGGCCGGGCTAGTCGATGATCGAGCGGGCCGCGATCGGAAGCATCTCCGGCACGCTGTAGTCGCCGAACAGCGGCCGGCGAGCCCGCTCCTTCGAGCGGAATTGTCGCTCCCTGATCACGGATTCGAAGAGCGCCATCAGCTCCCCGGCGGTCCGCTCCCAGCGAAACGCGCGCACGCGTTCGCGACCGCGCTTCACAAGCACCTCACTCGCTCCGGGAGCGAACAGGGCGCTGTGCATGGCGGCGGCGAGGGAATGGGCATCGTGGGGATCGGCGTAGAAGGCCGCGTCTTGAGCGACCTCGCGAAAGGTGGGCAAGTCCGACGCCACGATCGGCAGGTCACTGGCCATGGCCTCGAGCAGCGGCAGTCCAAAGCTCTCGAGATACGAGGGAAACACGAAGAGCCGGGCTTCCGCGTAGTAGCGGCGGATCTCGCTGTACGGCACTTCTCCGAGGATGCGGATCGACTCCGCCAGATCGCCCGTGGCGAGACGTGCTCGCTGCATCTGCTCGAAGTAGGCTGCGTCCTGGTTGTCGCCGATGATCACGAGGTCGGGAATGTCCGCACGCTCACGGGCCAGCTCGGCGTAGGCCTCGATCAGCCGGACGTAGTTCTTGTAGGTGTAGATGGAACTCACCGACAGGATGTACGGGCGCTGCCGGGGATCGCGCGCCTCTCGCGTTGCGCCCCACTCGGCGCGATCGATTCCGTGGTGGATCCAGCTTCGTTTTCGATCGGGGATTCCCAGGGAGTCTCCGATGGTCTGGGCCGACTGCTCCGACACGAAGTGGATGCGGTCGCAGCGACTGGCGGAAAGCCGCGCCAACCCGTTCAGAATCCCGAGTCGCAGCTTCTGGCGTAGCGGCCAGTCGACCGCGTTTCGCTCGAAGACGTTCAGGTTCTGGAAACTGGCGATGACCGGGCACGGTGCATTCACCGGGGCGTACTCCCCGATCGAGTAGAAGACGTCCGCCTTCCACTCGGCCGCGAGACCGGGAGCCTCGCCGTAGGTGAAGCGCAGGCGCTTCGACAGGCTCGGCGCACTCAGCTGATCGATCTGCAGGTTGGGCAGCGATGGCAGCGCTTCGGCCAGCGTCGGGCTTCGAAGGAAGACCCGGAAGCGGTCCCCCGGATAGCTGCGCGCGAGGTGCGGGATGATGTTCACCGCGTAGGTGAATCCGCCCCCGCCCTGCACGGTGGATGCATCGATCATGAAGCGCCGGCCGATCGTCCGCATTGGACCTCCCGAAAGGTCTCCCTACTCATGCATGTAGTGGCCGCCTAGGAGCTTTTGTGGCGCCTGCGACCCTCGTGGCGTTCCCCGCGGGGGCCGCGATATCCTTCGCCTCCCATGTCCGCAACCGACAACCGGAAAACGCGGGTTCTGCTCGGCCTGACCGGGCTCGAGATCGGGGGCGGCATCGCCAGCGTGGCCCACAGCTTCACCCGAGCTCTGGATGAGCTCGCGATGGAAGGGTGCCTCGACCGGGTCGACCGGGTGCTTCTCCAGGACGATCCCGCTGCGCCGCCGGCGCCTCCTCCGCGCGGCGACCAACTGTTTTCGCGCGATCGGCAGCGGCGATTCGTCTGGCAGCTCTGGCGCAGCCTGCGCCGTCACCGGCACGATTTCGTCCTCTTCGACCAGCTGGGTCCGGCGCGGAGCTCCCGGCTGCCCCTGCCCGGATTTCCGCCCCGCTACGCCATCTTCTGCCACGGCATCGAGCTCGAGGCGGCCGACCGGGGTCAGCGGGGACGAACGCTGGCGGGGGCCTGGCGCCTGCTCACGAACTCGGAGCGGACCGCGGAGCAGGTGCGCCGAATGCATCCGGGCGTTGCGGATCGCATCCGCGTCACCCCCCTGTGTATCGACCCCCGCAAGACGGCGGTCTGGGCGGGAGAGGCGCCCGCAGCGGGGGGGCGTCGAAGTCTCGCGGCGCTGATGGTGGGACGGATGTGGTCCGAGGAACGCGGCAAGGGACACGATGCGGTGATCGAGGCCTGGGCTCCGATTCGCCGTCGGCTACCGGATGCGGAACTCTGGATCGCGGGGGCCGGCGACGATCGGCCGCGGCTCGAGGAGAAGGCAGCGCGACGGGCCCCGTCCGGAGTCCGATTCCTGGGCCGGGTGTCGGATGCCGAACTCGGCCGCCTGTATCAGCGCGCTGCCGTCTTCGTCATGCCGAGTCGCCAGGAGGGCTTTGGTCTGGTCTACGCGGAGGCCTTGTGGCACGGACTTCCGTGCATCGCATCCACCCGGGACGCCGCCGGCGAGGTGATCGAGGCGGGCGAAACCGGCCTCTTGGTCCCTTTTGGCGACGTCGACGCGATCGGGGGGGCGATGCAGGAGCTGCTTTCCGACGCGGAGCGACGCAGCCGCATGGGCGACGTGGCCCGCCGCCGCGCGCGTGAACGGTTCGGGTACGCGAACTTTCGCGCCGCGCTGATCGCCGCCCTCGACCTTCCGCCGGCCTCGAGCGTTTCGATCTAGAACCGAGTCCCGTGGCGTGGGTCGGGCTACCGCTTCACTCGGTCGCGCGCCGGGACAGGCACGCGAGCAGTTCCGTTCGCAGCTGTTCGGCGATCGGCTCGGTGCGGGCGGCGGCGCCGGGGCCCGAGAGCTCCCGTTGGGTGGGTCGGGTGACGAGGCCGTCCGCCGGCGAGATTTCCGGTGCCGACTCTCCGGCTACGGCGAGCCACAGCACCGGCGCGCGAGCGGCCTGGGCCTTGAGTCGACCGACCAGGGCGCGCAGCTCCGAGAGTCGATGCGAGGGATTGTCCCTGCCATCGTCGCAAGACACGAGGACCAGCGGCAGCGTGCCGTTGGCCAGATACTGCCGGATTCGCGCCACGGCCAGATCGGGGTGCTGGAAGCCGTGGACCCGAGGAAACACACCTTTCAGGGACTTCTTGGTCCATGCGAGCGCGTCCGGGTTCGATTCGATGAGCACCACCGGGGGCTTCGCCGGGGCCGACGTCGGCGCCGTGGCGGTTCCATCCATCGGTGCGGGCGTCGCAGCTTCGACTTCGTCGGATCGCTCGGTTTCCGCAGACTCCTCCGACGCGGTGTCCGATCGCGACTCGTCGCTGAGACGACACGCTTCCATCATCAGGTACTGCGGATTGAGCCCCGTCTCGGTCCAGACCTTCGGATCCGTAGGCTCGCGCGCATCACGGACGTCGAGGCTGAAGTCCCCGGATTGCCAGCCGAGCAATTTGACCACGGCGGATTCGACGCTGTCCCCGCAGACGCTCTCGAGGCGCTCCCGGGTGATGACCTCGCGCTGGATCAGGATCGCGGCGACCCCCAGGTCTCCAGTGGAGGCCTCGGCCTCGGCGGAGGCGAAGTCTTCCTTGCTGACGATGTCGCCGCCGACCAGGACCTCGCGGAGATCTGCGGCCCCCCCCGGCACGGTGGCACCCCGAACGAGTCCGTCCTGGAGCACGATTCGCCCCTCGCCCTCGGCTCCGCGCAGGACCAACACTCCCGATCTTTTCGAGAGGCTGATGATCTGCAGCAACTCGGAAAGAGCGAGGTCCTCGAGGCTTCCAACCAGGCCCATTCGCCTACTTACCCGTGTCCGTGGGATCGGTCAGCAGCTCGCACAATCCCTGGAACAGGTCCAGTTTTCGCTTCGATTGCGAGTAGAGCTGGGCGGAGAACAGGGCGGTGGCGGCGTGCTCCGCCAGCAGCGCGAAGATTTCGTGATCCTCGGACGTGAATTCGTCCTTCTGCTCGACGAGCTCGTAGATCGCGATGACGCAGATGTGCCGCCGATCTCGCAGGCTGAGAGGGATGCATACGATCGGCCGGTCCGAGTCGCGCTTTCGATCCAGGCAGACCTTGAGTTCGCCGTCGGCGAGCGACGACCCGATGACACCCTCTCCGAGTTCGTACTTGGGCAGTTTGTCGGTGGTCGTTCCTTTGGCGACGATCGCTTCGAGCTGCTGCGTGGTCTCGTCGAAGGCGAAGACGGCGAGCTTTTTCGTACCGATCAGGTCGATGACGATGTCGACGATGACCTCGAGGATCCGGGGGATCTCGAGGGAGGAATGCAGCTGCGAGATTGCGACGTAGAGGTTGACGAGCTGGGCATTCTCTTTCCGAATCTGTTCGCGCTTCTCCGCCAGCTCTCGATTGCTTTTCTCGAGCCCCTGCAAATACTCGGAGTCGCTCGCATTCGAGGCGTTCTTCAGCTCTTCGATCTGGCGCAGGAGTTTCTCGTTCTCAGCAACCAGCTCCTGGGCGGCGTCGAGACCTCGTTGGACGAGCGTCAGCGAAGATTCGTCAGCCATCACGCCTCTCCATTCACCAGCCGCCTTACGGAGCACTCCACTCCGTGCGCCCGCGCCGCAGCGGTAACCGAAGGGATGCATCGACCTGACGGCGCCTATCTTTGAGCCGATTGAAGCGTCGCCGAGTCAATCTGCGTCCCGCCGGCCGGGCCGCCCACCGGCGGGGCGGGCATATGCGGCATCACCGGACGATTCCAGTATTCGTCGAATCGGGGCTTCACCCAGGTGCCCGCATGCCGATACAGACGACGCGGGAGGAGTGGGATGGACACGCATGCGACAGTGGCCGTCTTCGACGGTGCGGTCGAGTTTCGAGAAGCGCTCGAGGGGGGACTGCGCCGGATCGGAATCGATGTTCATGTCGCGGGAACCTGGAAAGAGGCCCGGGAGCTGCTCGAATCGGGCGGCGTGAGCCCCGTCCTCGCGATCGTGGACGCGGACCTTCCCGGACGCCCGCCGGAGCAGGCGCCGGAGAAGCTGCTTCAGGCGACCAATGAGATGTGCGCGATCCTCATTTCCTGCGATTCGGCGCCGGGGCGCAAGGAGATCGTCGCCAGGAACCGTTGGAACGGGGTGGTCGGGTACCTGGAAAGACAGACCGAGCTGGCAGAACTCGTCTTCCGGGTTCAAGCTTTTCTCACCGGGCGTCTGACCACCAGCTATGTGTCAGCACTCCGGACACGGACCTTGTCGCCGGCGCGACTGACCCCTCTCGAGGGGGACGACCGACGTGAGAAGGTGGGCCTCGTGCGGAACTTGTCCCGTACTGGAATCCTTCTAAGCGTGGTCCATCCGCCGGCCGTGGGCATGAAGCTCGACCTCTCGTTTCGACTGCCGCCTCGGATCACCCCGATCGAGTGTACCGGGCGGGTCATGTGGGATGAGAAGGACGGGCCGGGTACCGACGGCTCGGGCGTGGGAATCGAGTTCGACGAGATGGAAGCCGATGACGCCGAGGCGGTTACCGACTTTGTCCTGGGAAAGTTGAGAAATTCCACCGGCCCGATTCGTTAGGCGGCCGACATGGAGGGAGGTTCGCGTGGATCCTCGACTGGCTGAACATCGGCAGCGTTTCGAGGCCGATCCCGACGCGAAGAAATCCTTCGCGGCTCTCGAAGAACACCATTTCATGGCGGCGGAGTGGGACGAGCTCGTCGCTCTCTACGAGCGTCGCCTCGGCGCCCCCAGCCTGATCGAGCAGCCCGAGCTACAGGCCGATTTGATGGTGCGGCAGGGCCGCATCCTCGAAGAGCGCCGCGACGACGCCGACGGCTCGATCGAACGCTATCTGGGGGCCCTTCGACTCCAGCCGGACAACCGGGCTGCGATCGGTCGACTCCGCCGCGTGTACATGGACCGCGAGGCGTGGGGTGCGATGTTCAGCCTGGCCGAGACCGAGGCGGAGCTCCCCCTGAAGCATCCCGAGCGGGCGGGCCTGCTGTCCGAGATCGGGCGGGTGTGTCTCGACCGCGTTCGGGATACCGCTCGGGCCCGGAGCTACTTCGAGCGAGCGCTCAGCGAAGTGCCCGAGCACCGCGAGGCCCTCGGGGGTCTCGCCCGGGTATTCGAGAAGCTCGACGAGCCCGCCGAGGCCGTGGCCGTGCTCGTGCGCCTGGGCCAGCAGACCAAGGGCACCGAGCGGGCTCGGGCTTTGCAGCGTGCGGGCGATCTGAGCGCGAGTCGTCTGGGAAAGGGCGAGCGGGCCATTCAGCTCTTCCGGGCGGCGCTCGACGCCGACCCCTCCCTACAGGCAGCTCGGGCCGATCTCGCCCGCCTCGAGATCGCGCAGGCAGAGGAGGTTCGCGCGGAGGAGAGTCGCGACGTCCGGGATCTCGGCGAGGCCACGGCGGACGGCGCGGTCGGCGAATCGGGGGGGGAGTCGGTTTCCGGCGACGAAGTCGAGCTCCTCGAAGTTCTGGGCTCCTCCGATCGGGAATCAGAGGCGAACGTCGAGACGCTCCTCGAAGCCGCGAACCTGGCGGCCGCCCAGGGTGAGGCTTCGGAAGCCATGGCCCACCTGGAGCGGGGGCTGCAGCAGAATCCCAAACACATCGAATCGCTGGAACTTCTGGCACACCTCCTGGTTCGCTCGCAGCGATTCGAGGAGGCGATCGACGTGTTGGAGCGCCTGTCGGATTCCGCCTCGGATCCGTCGAGGCGCGGAGTGGTCTTCACCCGCATGGGGTGCTGGTTCGAGGAGCACCTCGAGGATTCCGAACGAGCGCGCGCGGCCTACGAGCGAGCGCTTCAAGCCGATCCATCACTGATCGAGCCCTTCGCCGCGCTCTGCCAACTTCATCGCAAGACCGAAAATTGGGCCGAGTTGCGCTCGATGCTTCAGGGTTTCCGGCGCTTCGGGGATTCGGAACGACGTGTTGGGGTCACGCTGCAGCTCGGGGAACTCCTCGAAGGACACTTCGATGACGTCGAGGGGGCGGCGGGTGCCTATCGGGAAGCACTCGATCTCGATCCGGAGGAAACTCGCGCGCAGGAAGGGTTGGCTCGACTGGATGGCGACGTTTCGCCGGAGGAGCGCCGGATTCGGCGGAGCATCGCGCAGGCGCGATCCGCCGCTGATCCCAGCCAGCGCCGGGAGATCGCCCGCCAGCTGATTCCCCTGCTGGAGCAGGCGGGCCGCGCCGAGGAAGCCCTCGAGTGGGCCCATCGATGCGCACGGGAAAGCGACGGCGACCGCGAAACCCTGGAGACCCTCGCTCGGCTCCAGGAAGCTCTCGGTCGGGAGGAGGAACTTCGCGAGACGCTGGGGACGCTCGACCCATTCCTCGAGGGGTCGGCTCGGGCGGGCAACCGAATCCGCATGGCGGAGTCCGACGTGAGGCTGGGCCGGCAAGAACAGGCCCTTGCCGGCTATCAGAGTGCGCTCGAGATCGAACCGAACAATCGCCGGGTCCTCGAGGGTCTGGTCCCGCTCCTGAAGGAGACCGAACGCTTCTTCGAGCTCGCCAAGGTTCGAGAGACCCTGGCCGGGCTCCTCGACTCCCCCGAGCGCGAAGCGTGCTTGGACGAGTTGGCCACGATCTACGTCGACCGGCTCGACGACCTGGAGGCGGGCATCCGGATCCTGGTGCAGCTCGACGCCGAACCGAGCCCGCCGCCGGACCTGGGGTTCCGACTGGAGATCCTCCTGTCGCGGGCCGGCCACTTCGAGGATCTGGCGGATCGGCTTGCGCGGCGACGGGCGGCGCTGGCGCCCGAATCGCCGCAAGCTCTCGAGCTGGCGCGCAAGGAGGCGCGGATTCGCGCCGAGCATCTGGAGCAGTGGCGCGAGGCGGCGGACGCGCTGCTCGCGGCGGGTTCCGGCGCATTCGACCATTCCGATGCATCCGCCGAGCTCGAGCAGTACGTGCGCGCTGGGCAGGACGACGCTCTGCTGGTCGAGGTGCTGGCGGAGCGCGCGACTCGGGCCGTCGATCCGGCGAGTTGTTTTCGAATCAACGCCGAGCGTGCTCGGATCCTCGAAGGATTTCCCGAGCGACGCGACGAGGCGCGGGATGCGTACCGCGAGTTGCTTCTTCAGCCACCCGACGCGGACGCGCGCGCCGATATTCTGCACCGGCTCGGAACCGTTCTGGAGCTGAGCGAAGATTGGGCCGCGCTGCGGGATGTGCTCGACACCCAGCTCGAACTCGCGCCTCCCGACCTCGCCGCGCAGCTCCACGAACGTCTCGGCTGGCTCTGCATTGCGCAGCTTCGAGACCATGCCGCGGCAATCGGCCACTTCGAAAATCTGGTGTCTGCGCGCCCCGAGGCTCCCGCCTGGCAGCAGCTGGCGAAGCTCTATGCGGAGGCACAGCAATCCGACGGCGAGCGCCGCGCCCTCGAGGGTTGGCTGGCCGCAGATCCCGACACACCCCAGGCGCGAGAACTCCACGCCCGTCTGGCCCGGCTCTGCGAGGGATTCGACGACCGGGACGCTGCCTTCGCACATCACGCGAAGGTCTTCGAGCTCGATCCCTCCGACGCGGTGGCCTCCGAATTCCTCGTTGCAGCCCATCAATTCGGTGGACAAATGGGCGAGGCGGTAAAGGTGTTCGAGGCGCGCCTGGCCGCATTGGGCGAGAGGGGTGGCGAGGGAGAGCAGTCGGCGGCACATTTGCTGCGCCTGCGGATCGCCGAGCAGCGAGCGGACGCCCTCGACGATCTCGCCGGAGCGATTGGGGTGCTGGAGCCGGCGGCCGTCGACGGGCCCGAGTTCGAACTCTACGCCGAGCCGCTCGGAGTGCTCTACGAACGAGCGGGGCGCCTGGCCGAACTGATCGAGCTCTCGAAGCGGGTCGTCCGGGGGGCGTCGTCCTCGGGAGAACGCGCCCGCTGGCAGCTCCGAATCGCCGAAGCCGCGCGGACCCGCGGATTCGCGGAAGACGCCATCGATGCGTATCGCTCGGTACTCGCCCTGTGGCCCGGCGACCCGCGCGTCGAGAGCGCACTGGCCGAGTTGTACCGCGCCTGTGAAAAGGGCGGGTCCCTGGTCGAGATACTCGAAGCGACTCTCGTGCGCCTTCGAGGTGCGCCCGCGGTGCCGTTGCATCTCGAGTGTGCAGCCGTGCTCGACGAACGACTTTCCCGACCCGGTCCGGCACTCGATCACGTGCGCCGGGCCCTGGAGATCGATCCCGAAAACTTCGATGCGATTCGACAGGGAGTCGGCATCGCGGGCCGCATCGGAGACGCCTCGGCGGAGCTCGAATTTCTCGATCGGGCGATCGCAAGCGCTACGCGGGTCCGGGACCGGGTCGAGTGGCTGCTGCGGAGGGGAGAGCTTCAGCTCGCCAACGGAGAGGAAGAGGCGACGGTGGAAAGCTGGCGTGAGGTGTTGAGCCTCGACCCGCGCCAGCGCCGATTGCGCGCGCGCCTTCGCGAACAGCTCGAGAAGATGGGAAGGATCGACGAAGCGCTCCAGTGGCTGGCTGTCGATGCGGATCAATCCAGCGGCGAGGCGAGCGCGGCGCTCTGCGAAGAAGGTGTCGAGCTGGCGCTGCGAGCCCTGGGACCCGATGCCGGGCTTCCGTGGCTCGAGCGGCTGTGTCGCCTGCGGCCCTCGGATGCCTCGCATCGGCTGCGTCTCGCGGATCTGAACCAGCAGCTGGGCCGCCACGCGGCCGCGTTGCGGGCCCTGGGGGCACAGGCTGACCTCGCCCTCGATGTGGAGATTCCCGACATCGAGCTGCGTCGGGCGCGAATCTACGAGGAACACCTGGGACTCCCCGCTCGCGCCATCGAATGCCTCGAGGCCGCTCGGGACTTCGTGCCCGATGACGTCGGCGTCCTGCGAGGCCTGGAGGGGCTCTACTCTCGAGTGGGTCGGCATCGCGACCGGGCCCAGGTTCTCGAGACGCTCCTCGGATCGACGGAGCCCGGGGCACGGCTTCGATGGGTGCGCGAGCTCGCGGATCTCTGGGGAGGCCCGCTGGCCGATCCCCAGCGAGCGGCGGACTGCCTTCGCGAAGTGCTCGCGCAGTCGGAAGATGGAGATTCCGGAGTCCCGGCGCTCCTCGCTCGTCTCCGTGGCGCTCTCCTGTCCGGCGGTGGCCGCTTCGAGTGGGCCCAGGTGGCCGAACGGGAGCTCGGGTTGCGACTCGCAGAGAGTGGTGACGGGAGCGCGGACGAAGCGTGTCGGATGCTGCGCCTCGAGCTCGCCCGGACCTACGAATCTGAGCTGTGTCGCCCCGATCTGGCGGTATCGCACTGGGAGAGCCTGGTCGACGCCAATCCGGCCGATGATTCCCCGAACCTCGAGTGTGAGGAGGCCGAAGTGGCACTCCTGCGCCTGCTTCGATCGCAGGGACGACTGCTCGAACTCGAAGGTCGCCTCGACGCCCGTGTGGAGAGAGGACTGGGGGGCATAGCGACGGCGAGCGAGCTCGCCAATCTTCGCGAGCGGTTGCAACTCGTGCCCCAGGCGGCCGCCGCCTGGCGACGGGTGCTCGAGCTCGACTCGGGTTCCATCGAGGGGGTACGCGGTGCACAACGGACGGCGGACCGGCTGGCGGATTGGCCCGGGCTGGCGGAGATGGTCGAGCGCGAAATCGAGATCGCGACAAGTGCCCCCATCCCGGAGCGCGCCGCGTTGCTGCGGCGGCTCGCCGACGTGCGCTTGAATCGCCTGGGAGACACCGACGGAGCACGGGCGGCGCTGGAGGCGATCGTCGGGCTGGGGGAAGGCGATCTCGAGACATTCCGAACGCTCGAAACGCTTCTCGAATCGATGCAGGCCTGGGACGGACTCAGCGACGTCTATCACGAGGAGGTCAAGGTCCTCGAACAGCGGGAGCCCGAGCGACGCGGCGCGATC